>JAEZAA010000285.1 GCA_023430625.1 Pseudomonadota bacterium | reverse complement strand
ACCCTCACGGTGTATGAGAAGGGCGCCGAAGTGGTGCGGATGATCCATCAGTTGCTGGGCCCCGACGCATTTCGCCGTGGCTCCGATCTTTACTTCGAGCGCCACGATGGCCAGGCGGTGACCTGCGACGATTTTGTGCAGGCGATGGAAGAGGCCAGTGGCCGCGACCTCGGGCAGTTCCGCCTCTGGTACAGCCAGGCTGGCACGCCGACGGTGGACGTATCCGATGCGTATGATGAAACCCGCCGTCAGTACAGCCTGACCATGCGGCAATCCTGCGCGCCGCGCCCCGGCCAGCCCACCAAACAGCCCATGTTGATTCCGGTGGCGGTTGGATTGCTGAATGCGTCGGGCCAGGACCTTCCGTTGCGAATCCAAGGCGAAGTCAATGCGGACGGGACGACCCGTGTGCTGGAACTAAGCGAGCGGGAACAAACGTTTGTGTTCGAAGATGTGGCGGAACGGCCGGTGCCATCCCTGTTGCGCCAGTTCTCGGCACCAGTTCGTCTTCGCTTTGCGTACGACCGTGATCAGCTGTTGTTCTTGATGCAGCATGACAGTGACGGCTTCAACCGCTGGGATGCAGGTCAGAAGCTGGCCCTGGACATTATCCAATCCCGGGTGGAGCGTGCACGCGCGGGGCAACCGTTGCAGTTCGATGAGCGGCTGTCGCAGGCCTATCGCACCCTACTGCGCGACGACAACCTGGATCCGGCGTTGCTGGCGAAGATGCTGGAGCTGCCCAGTGTGTCCTACCTGGTGGAGCTGGCGGATTCCGCGGATCCGGAAGTCATCGTCACAGCGCGCCAGTGGGTGCAGGGAGAACTGGCCCGGCAATTGCGGGACGAGTGGATCCGCCTTTACCTGGCCAATCATGACGCGGGTTCTTATTCGCGCAGCTTCGAAGCCATGGCACGACGGGCGGTGAAGAATGTCTGCCTGCACTACCTGCTGGCGGCGGGCGACGAGGAAGGCCTCGGTCACGCGCTCCGTCAGTTCCAGCAGGCGAACAATATGACCGATGAGGCGGCAGCGTTCGCGGCCGTCGTTCACTCCGGATTCAGCTCGGCGCGGGATCAGGTCATTAACCAGTTCTATGAGAAGTGGCAACAGGACCCGCTGGTCATCGATCAGTGGCTCAGCGTGCAGGCGGCCAGCTATGAGGCGGGCGATCTGGCGCGCATTCGCCAATTGCGTGAACATCCAGCTTTTACCCTGCGCAACCCGAACAAGGTGCGGGCGCTGATTGGCGTGTTCGCCGGGCAGAACTGGGTTCATTTCCATTGGGCCGATGGCAGTGGTTATGAATTTCTGGCCGATGCCGTGCTGGAGCTCGACCGGATCAACCCGCAGATCTCTGCCCGGCTGTTGACGCCGTTGACCCGGTGGCGGAAGTTCGAAACCCGCCGAGCCCAGTTGATGCGTGAGCAACTGGAGCGGGTGAGGGCGGCCGGTAACCTGTCCCGCGATCTGTATGAAGTGGTCGCCAAGAGCCTGGCTGACTAACCGATAATTCCCTTCGTTGTAGCGTTAACGCCCTTTACTCATCCCGACTGATGAGTAAGGGGTTGTTGTCTTTCCGTTAACAAAAACTAACTAATGTAAACTGGACCTTTTGTCGCGTTGCTGGAAGAATGCCGGGCGCCTGTTCTTGTATGGCGCCGTGGCCGGCGCCTGTTGAGACCAGCAGCGCAACCAGCGATCAATTGGGAAGATTTTGGCAGCCACTCTTGGAGTCATCGCATCGTCGTAAGCGATTGTTCAGTTTATTTCGTGGTTTGCCTGCCGCAATGGAAAAACTCGGCTAAGCTTGCTGAAACACCACCAAAGTTTTAAAGATCCACCGACTCAGGTGGCCGGACTTGTTAAGCGTAGAGGCCAAGGTATCACGTCATGCAAAACAAGAAGAGACTGTTAAAGGGGCTGCTTGTTCTGGCATTGTTTTCCGCTGGGACCCAGGCAGCCGTGCCCCAGGGCGAGGCGCAGCGTCTGCTGAAGGGGGGCGATCTGACTCCGCTCGGCGGCGAGCTCAAGGGCAATGGCAAGGATATTCCTGCGTGGGACGGAGGCTTTGCCAAGCCAGTGAACAAGGCGACCGTGGGCGGCGAGCATCTGTCCGATCCATTCTCCGATGATCAGGTGTTGTTCACCATTACTGCGGACAACATGGCGCAGTATAAGGAGCATTTGACACCGGGCCTGCAGGCTCTGTTCAAAGCCTATCCCACGACCTTCAAGGTGCCGGTTTATCAAACCCGCCGGACGGCCGCAGTGCCGGAATGGCTGGAAAAGAACACCTACAAGAATGCGACCCGCGCGGAACTGGTGCGCGGTGGTAATGGTATCCAGCATGCATACGGCGGGGCGCCGTTCCCGATCCTGAGTGGCGACGCCGAATCCAAGGGGCTCCAGGCGATCTGGAACCACGTGACCCGGTGGCGTGGCGTTTTCGTCCAGCGCAAATACTCCGAAGTGGCTGTGCAGCGCGATGGCAGCTATCAGCTGGTGACGGCGCAACAGGAAGTATTTTTCAACTACTACAATCCCAAGGGTGACGAAAGCACCCTGGATAACATCAACTTCTTTTATCTGACCACGACTCTGGCTCCGCCGCGTCTGGCTGGTGGCGCCATTCTGGTACACGAGCCGATTGATCAGGTGAAGGATCCGCGTCAGGCGTGGGGCTATAACGCAGGCCAGCGTCGGGTTCGAGCGGCGCCAAACCTGGCCTACGACTCTCCCATCGTGGCATCGGACAACCTGCGTACTGCTGACGATACCGACATCTTCAACGGTTCTCCGGATCGTTACAAATGGAAGTACCTGGGCAAGAAAGAAATGTACGTGCCCTACAACAACTTCCGGATGAGTGAAAAAGGGGTGAAGTATGCCGATCTTTTGGGCGTGTCCCACATCAATCCGGATCTGACACGCTTTGAGAAGCACCGTGTCCATGTGGTGGAGGCGAATTTGAAGCCAGACGCGCGCCATATCTATTCCCGTCGCGTGTTTTACATCGACGAGGATACCTGGAACGTGGTGTTGGTCGATCAGTATGACGGTCGGGGCGAGCTCTGGCGTGTCAGCACGGCATTTCTGAAGAACTTCTACATTGTTCCGGTTACCTGGTCGAACATCGATGTGTACTACGACCTCCAAGCGCGCCGCTACCATGTGCAGGGGCTTGAGAGTGAAGAGCCCACGGGCCGTATCTTCAACAACGACCCGCCGGATGATCGTTACTTCCGGCCCCAAGAGTTGCGTCGACGCGGTACCCGCTAAACCCAAGCCGGGCACGAGCAATCGTGCCCGGTTTCTTCGCACTATCCTTTTCCAACCTGATGTCGTTTTCCAAACCTTGTTGTAACTATAAGGCGAACCTCATGCATTGCAGATCCCTATCGAGTCGGCTGTGGACAGTCGCACTTTCGTCCTGGCTCGGATGGGCCGCGCCCGCTGTCGCGATTGAAGATATGTTGGACACACCGTCCATGCCCTCCACCAAAGCAGCCCAGTCGCTGCTTCTTGACGTTGTACGCATTGGCACCCGTCTGGTCGCCGTGGGCGAGCGTGGGCATATCGTCTATTCCGATAACGATGGCCGGGACTGGAGCCAGGCACAGGTCCCCGTGGCCACCACGCTGACGGCAGTGCATTTTCCCATTCCCACGCGGGGCTGGGCGGTTGGTCATAGTGGTGTGATTCTGCACAGTGACGATGCCGGTCAAACCTGGACTAAGCAATTTGACGGTCTGGTGGCCAATAGCGCGGTCATTGCCCAGAACGAACGCATGGTGGCGGCGCTCGAGGCAAAGTTGGCATCGGCCACTGCTGCCCAGGCGGAAGCTCTTGAAGAGCAACTGGATGATGCGGTGATGGCGCTGGAGGACTCCAAGGCCGATGCCGAAGATGGTGCCAGCAAGCCGTTTCTCGATGTCTGGTTCACCAGCAGTCAGCAAGGCTTTGTCGTTGGTGCCTATGGGTTGTTCTTCGGCACCTCCGACGGCGGCAAGACCTGGACGAATTTGAGCAATCGCCTGGACAACCCGGATCGTTTCCACCTGAACGGCATTACCGAGGTTCCAGGTGGTGATCTGTTTATCGTGGGCGAGGCGGGCAATATTTTCCGGTCGGACAACGGCGGCGGCAATTGGCGGAAGCTGAACGGCCCCTACGACGGCTCGCTGTTCGACGTGGTCGGCACCGGTGTGACCGATGAAGTTCTCATCATGGGGTTGCGTGGCAACATGTTCCGCTCCGAAGACCAGGGTACGACCTGGACCAAGGTGAAGACGGGGCCTGCCGGTACGCTGACAGGCGGTGTTCATGACAATCGCGGTCGCGTCACCATTGTCGGAAATTCCGGAACGGTACTGACCAGCAACAACTATGGTCGTTCCTTTGAGCTGTATACCCGGCCGGATCGCTTGTCCCTGAGCGGTGTCGCCTATCTTCCCGGTCAGCGTCTGATCCTGGTGGGAGAGGGTGGGGCCAAACGGGTAGCGGCACGTGGCGAAGATGCCCAATAGGTTCTGGTGCGCAATCGCCCTGGTTTGTGTGAAAGCAGCGGCACTCGCTATTGGAAGAAAAGTCTCTTGAGAGAACAGGTAGTCTAAGAGGACATTTGAATGTCGAATCCGTTACATGAAAAGGGCGAGCATTTTTTGCTTACACCGAAGGCGGAGCCGTTCCTGGAACGGCTGATTTTCGGAAATCGCCTGTTGGTGCTGATCGCCTTTGTGCTGCTGACCCTGTTTTTGGGCTACAACGCAGCGCAGATCAAGCCCGACGCCAGCTTTGAGCGGTTGATTCCGCTCAAGCATCCCTATATCGAGAACATGCTCGAGCGGCGCAACGATCTTGAGAACCTCGGCAACTCCATTCGGGTGGTTGTGGTTGCGAAAGAGGGCGACATTTTCTCCGCCGAGTACATGGAAGTCCTCAAGCAGGTCAATGACGAGCTGTTCTACCTGAGCGGCGTGGACCGTGCTGGCTTACGTTCGCTGTGGACACCGAACGTGCGCTGGATGGAAGTGACGGAAGACGGCTTCCAGGGCGGAACGGTTATTCCCGATGGCTATGATGGTTCTCCAGCGAAACTGGAAGAACTACGCCAGAACGTCCTGAAGTCCGGCGAAGTCGGGCGGCTGATTTCCGACAACTTCCGCTCCACCTCGCTGCTGGCGCCTCTGTATGAGAAAAATCCGGAAACCGGCGAGGCCTTGGATTACGGTCAGTTCGCCCGTGAACTGGAGGAGAAGATCCGCGACAAGTATATGGCTGCCAATCCCGACATCGAGATCCGGATCGTCGGGTTTGCCAAGAAAGTCGGTGACCTGATCGAAGGGATTGCCAAGGTGGTGACCTTCTTCCTGGCGGCGATCCTGATCACCATGGTTTTGCTGTTCCTGTACTCCCGTTGCATCGCAGGCACACTGGTGCCGATCATTACGTCTATCATCGCGGTGGTCTGGCAGTTGGGTATCCTGCGCCTGCTTGGTTACGGCCTGGATCCCTATTCGGTACTGGTCCCGTTCCTGGTATTCGCCATTGGTATCAGCCATGGCGTACAGATCGTCAACGCCATGGCCAGCCAGGCGGCACAAGGGCATGGTGCGCTGATGGCGGCGCGTCTGGCGTTTCGCGGCTTGTATGTTGCGGGTCTGCTGGCGCTGTTGAGTGATGCGATCGGCTTCCTGACCCTGTTGTTTATCGAGATCGACGTCATCAAGGATCTGGCGGTAGCCGCCAGTGTTGGTGTGGCGGTCGTGATCGTGACCAACCTGGTCCTGCATCCGGTGATCATGTCCTACATCGGCATCACCAAGGGCGGTATCAAGCACGTGCAGAACCGTAGCGACAAGGCCGACCGTAAGTGGCGGGTCCTGTCCTACATGGCGCATCCCTCTGTGGCGGCGATCTCCATTCTGATCGCTGCGGTTGGGTTTGGTGTTGGTACCTATTACAAGCGCGACCTGAAAATCGGCGACTTGGAGCCGGGTGCACCGGAACTGCATGCGGATTCCCGCTACAACCTGGACAACCAGTATGTCATCGAGAACTACAGCACCAGTTCCGACGTTCTTGTAGTGATGGTGGAAACGGCCCCGGAGCAGTGCTCTCAGTATGAAGTGCTGGATGCCATGGATCGCCTGCAATGGGTGCTGGAAAATACGCCGGGCGTGCAGTCCACGGCATCCCTGGCCACCGTTTCCAAGCTGGCGACCAAAGCCCTGAACGAAGGCAACATGAAGTGGTACGAGCTCTCTCGTAACCAGCACGTCATGAACGCTTCCGTGCAGCGCGCACCGAGCGGGCTGGTCAACACCAACTGCTCGCTGACCCCGATGATCGCCTACCTGGAAGATCACAAGGCGGAGACTCTACAGCGGGTCACCGCGGTGGTGGAGAAGTTCGCCGCCGACAATCCCAGCGACGATTACCGTTTCCTGCTGGCCGCAGGTAACGCGGGTGTTGAGGCCGCGACCAACGAGGTCATTGCCAAAGCCAGCAACACCATGCTGATCTTCGTGTACGCGGTGGTGACGACTCTCTGTTTCATCACCTTCCGCTCTCTGCGCGCCACGCTCTGTCTGATGATCCCGCTGGCACTCACTTCAGTGCTGTCGGAGGCGCTGATGGCCCAGTTCGGCATCGGAGTGAAGGTTGCGACCTTGCCTGTGGTGGCCCTGGGCGTGGGGATCGGTGTGGACTACGGTATTTATATCTACACCCAGCTTGAGAAGTTCCTGCTGCAGGGCAAGCCATTGCAGGAAGCGTACTTCGAAACTCTGCGGTCCACGGGTAAGGCAGTGGTGTTTACCGGTCTGACACTGGCCATTGGCGTCGGTACCTGGATCCTGTCGCCGATCAAGTTTCAGGCGGACATGGGCTTTCTGCTGACCTTTATGTTCATCTGGAACATGGTGGGCGCGCTCTGGCTGTTGCCTGCACTGGCGCGTGTCCTGCTGCAGCCGAAGAAGATGGTGGCCAAGGCGCGTGCCGCCGAGGCCAAGGTCGCGGCCAAGGCGTCGGCTTAAGACTTGCTCGCCGGTTTTACTGGCGCCCGTGTAAAAGAAAGCCCCGGCATCGTCCGGGGCTTTTTTGTTGTGTCCGGCTTGGTAATTAATGCGGTAAACATGGTGACGGCTAAATACCGACCAACCTGGCGGGCCAATGATTGGGGCTACGTGTCTAAACGTAAGAGTTACTTTATTTTGTGAGTGAGCTGGGTTAGGTTCTTTAGGGAGTCACTGGGCGCCGCTCTGGGCGTCTCGCGATACGATGAGTTCGAGGAAGGAAACAGGCATGAAAGTAAAACTCACATTGATGTCGCTCGCCATGGCGGGTTTGGTCGGGCTTGCAGGTGCCGGCGCAGCCCATGCCGCGCCTCCCGAGCAACGCTTCATTACCATCGGTACCGGCGGTGTGACCGGTGTGTATTACCCGGCCGGCGGTGCCATCTGCCGTCTGGTGAATAAATCCCGGGATGACCACGGCATCCGCTGCTCAGTTGAAAGCACGGCCGGCTCCATCTACAACCTCAACGCCATTCGCGAGAGCGAGCTGGACTTCGGGATCGTACAGTCCGACTGGCAGTATCACTCCTATAAGGGCACCAGCGAAAACTTTCGTGACCAGGGGCCAAACTCGGACTTGCGCGCCGTGTTCGCACTGCACCCCGAGCCCTTCACCGTACTGGCGCGCAAAGATGCCAGCGTCACCGAGTTCAAGGATATCAAAGGCAAGCGGGTGAACATCGGCGATCCCGGCTCCGGTCAGCGTGGCACTATTGAGATCCTGATGAAGGAAATGGGATGGAATCGGGGTGACTTCAAGCTCGCCTCTGAACTAAAGGCGTCGGAGCAGGCCGCCGCGCTGTGCGACAACAAGATTGACGTCATGGTTTATGTGGTCGGCCATCCCAGTGGTGCGATCAAGGAAGCCACTACCTCATGCGACAGCGTACTGGTGCAGGTGGCTGGGCCCGTCGTCGACAAGCTGGTGAAGGACAATCCCTATTACCGTACGGCCACCATTCCGGGCGGCATGTACAGTGGCAATGACCAGGACGTGAAGACGTTCGGTGTGGCGGCTGTACTGGTGAGTTCCGCGAAGGTGCCGGAGCAGGTGGTTTATAACCTGGTGAAGTCGGTATTCGAGAACTTCGATAGCTTTCAGCGTCTTCACCCGGCCTTTGCCAATCTGACCAAGGCGGAAATGGTCAAGGAAGGCTTGGCTGCACCACTGCACCCGGGTGCCCTGAAGTATTATCAGGAAGCTGGGTTGCTCGAGAAGTAAAACTTCTCACGAGTCAGTGCCGCGGATTATAGGCACTGACTCGATGATCTCGCAGTTGAGGAGAATCCTTGGTGAGCGTCGACAAGCTCAGGAGTGCGGGCACGGAATCCAGTGACCCTCACCTCAAGCGAATGCTGGAAACGGAAACAGGTGGGCGAAGCAGTGCCGCGCTGATCCTGTTGGTCGTTCCCTTCTGTTGGTCGCTGTTTCAACTCTGGATTGCCTCGCCACTACCTTTTACGCTCAATATCGGCATTCTCAACGAGCATGAGGCTCGTGTCGTTCATCTTTCCTTTGGCCTGTTCCTGGCTTTTGCCGCGTTCCCCATGTTCAAGGCCGCTCACGGACGGCCGATTCCCTGGTATGACTGGATGCTGGCCCTGCTGGCAGTCGCCTGTACGCTTTATCTGCTCGTCTTCAAGAACGAGCTGGCAGGCCGGGCAGGTGCTCCAAAGATCTGGGATATCGTCACTGCGGCAATCGGGCTCGTGCTGCTCCTGGAGGCCACCCGGCGTTCGCTGGGATTGCCGCTGGCAATCGTAGCGCTGGTCTTTCTAACCTACACCTTCGGCGGCCCCTACATGCCGGACGTGATCGCCCACAAGGGCGCCAGTGTGCAGAAGGTCATGGCGCACCAGTGGCTGTCCACCGAAGGCGTGTTCGGAGTGGCGCTGGGTGTGTCTGCCAGCTTCGTCTTTTTGTTCGTGCTCTTTGGTGCGCTGCTGGAGCGGGCCGGGGCCGGCAACTACTTCATCAAGGTTGCGTTTTCCTTATTGGGGCATTTGCGTGGCGGGCCTGCCAAGGCCGCCGTGGTGTCGTCGGGCCTGAGCGGTATGATTTCGGGCTCGTCCATCGCCAACGTGGTCACGACCGGCACCTTTACCATCCCGCTCATGAAGCGAGTCGGCTTCCCGCCGACCAAGGCCGGAGCGGTTGAGGTCGCTGCATCCACGAACGGTCAGTTGACGCCGCCGATCATGGGCGCGGCGGCCTTCCTGATGGTGGAGTACGTGGGTATTTCTTATCTGGAGGTCATTCGGCACGCGATTCTGCCGGCATTGATTTCCTATGTCGCGCTGTTCTATATCGTGCATCTGGAAGCCCTGAAATTGGATATGCAGGGCATTGCCCGGCGCCGACGCCATTCGCTGGCGGAACGGCTGCTGATCGGGCTGACGGTGTTCGTTGGTCTGTCCCTTCTGACGCTTGCCGTCTATTACGGCATGGGTTGGCTCAAGCAATGGTTGGGCAGTGACGCAATACCGGTCGCGGCGGGTCTGCTGGTGGTGGCGTATGTGGGTCTGGTTGCGTATGCCGCGCGCTATCCCGAGCTTGAGGAAGATGATCCGACACAGGAATTGCGGGAATTGCCGGAGCCGGGCCCAACGCTGAAGTCTGGTCTGTATTACCTGCTGCCGGTGATCGTCATGGTTTGGTGTCTGGCGGTGGAGCAGCTGTCGCCGGCGTTATCAGCCTTTTGGGCGACGCTCTTCATGATTTTTATCGTGTTGACGCAGCGCCCGCTGATGGCCCTGTTCCGCAAACAGGGTGATCTCGTGGCGGCGGTTCGTATCGGCGTGCATGACTGCTTTATGGCGCTGGTCTCCGGCGCCCGCAACATGACGGGAATCGCCATCGCCACGGCGACTGCGGGGATCGTCGTCGGTACCGTGACGCTGACCGGCATCGGTTTGGTGATGACGGACTTTGTGGAGTTCATTTCTGGCGGCAATCTGCTGGCCATGCTGGTATTCACCGCACTGATCAGCCTGATCTTGGGGATGGGGCTGCCCACCACGGCGAATTACATTGTGGTGTCGACCCTGATGGCGCCGGTCATCGTAACACTGGGGGCGCAGCAGGGGTTGGTGGTGCCTCTGATCGCAGTCCATATGTTTGTCTTCTACTTTGGTATCCTGGCGGATGACACTCCACCGGTTGGGCTTGCTGCCTATGCCGCCGCCGCGATCTCCCATGCGGATCCGATCCGCACCGGGATCCAGGGCTTTGCCTATGACATTCGTACCGCCATCCTGCCGTTCATGTTCATTTTCAACACCCAGCTGTTGTTGATCGGGGTGGAGAGCTGGTGGGAACTGGCCCTGGTCGTTACCAGCGCCACCGTTGCCATGTTGTTGTTCGCCGCCGCAACCCAGAGGTATTGGCTGGTACGGACCCGCTGGTGGGAGGTGTTGGCACTGCTGCTGATCGCCTTCACCCTGTTCCGTCCCGGTTTCTGGTGGCATCAGTGGTATCCGCCGGTTGAGCCGGTCGCGGCCACTGAGTTGAATCAGGTGCTGGATGAAATGGCGGCGGGTGAGTCGCTGCGTCTGGCAGTGGCGGGTGAGACCCTGGTGGGAGAGTCAGTCAGTAAGACCGTGGTGTTTCAGGTGCCGTCTGTGGCCGGCGCCGAGGCCCGCCTGCTGGAGATCGGTCTGGAATTGCGGGAAGAGGAGGGGCGTGTATTCGTCGATAACCTGATCTTCGGCAGTCCCGCGGAAGCGGCACGGATCGACTTCGACTGGGAGATCCTGCATGTGGAGCGGGCCACTGATTACCCGCGCAAGGAATGGATGTTCGTCCCCGCGTTCCTGCTGCTGGCGGCCTTGTTTTTCAGCCAGCGCCGCCGTCGGCGTCTCCTGCCGCCTGTCCCCTCCGTCTAGGCCGAATCCCGCATGGATATTCGGCCCGATCATTGTTAGACTCGCAACCTTTTCCATTTACCGCTCAAGTGATCTTTGGTACGGATCACCACTGAAACAGGACCGATCGTTATGCCCGTAATCACGCTTCCCGACGGCAGCCAGCGCCGTTTCGACCACTCTGTCACTGTTGCCGACGTTGCCGCCGATATCGGTGCGGGCTTGGCCAAGGCCGCGCTCGCCGGTAAGGTTGACGGGCGTCTAGTGGATGTTTCCCACACCCTGGACCATGACTGCAACCTGGCGATCGTAACCGAGCGGGATCCGGACGGCGTGGATGTGATTCGCCACTCCACGGCCCACTTGCTGGCTATGGCGGTGCAGGACCTGTTTCCATCGGCCCAGGTCACCATTGGTCCGGTGATCGAAGATGGTTTCTATTACGACTTCGCCTTCGAGCGTCCCTTCACGCCGGAAGATCTGGAGCGGATCGAGGCACGTATGAAGGAGATCGCGAGCCAGGATCTGCCGGTCGAGCGCTCCGTCATGACCCGGGACGAAGCTGCGGCCATGTTCGACCGCATGGGCGAGACCTACAAGGTTCAGATCATCGAATCCATCCCCAGCAACGAAGATCTGTCGTTCTATCGCCAGGGCGATTTCATCGATCTCTGCCGTGGTCCGCACGTGCCCAGTACCGGCAAGCTCAAGGCTTTCAAGCTGACTAAGGTGGCGGGCGCCTATTGGCGTGGCGATTCCAAGAACGAAATGCTGCAACGCATCTACGGTACGGCCTGGGGTAACAAGAAAGAGCTGGATGCTTACCTCAAGCGTCTGGAGGAAGCCGAGAAGCGGGATCACCGCAAGCTCGCGCGCAAGCTGGACCTGTTCCACATGCAGGAAGAAGCGCCCGGTATGGTGTTTTGGCATGCGGACGGCTGGACGCTGTATCAGGAAATCGAACAGTACATGCGCGGCAAACTGCGCCGCCGTGGTTACCAGGAGATCAAGACGCCCCAGGTGGTCGAGCGTACCCTGTGGGAACAGTCGGGCCACTGGGACAAGTTCCAGCAGCAGATGTTCACCACTGCCTCGGAAGAGCGGGATTTCGCCATCAAGCCGATGAACTGCCCCTGCCACGTGCAGGTCTTCAACCAGGGGCTGCGTTCCTACAAGGATTTGCCACTGCGTCTGGCCGAATTCGGATCCTGTCACCGCAACGAACCCTCAGGCTCCCTGCATGGACTGATGCGAGTGCGCGGCTTCGTACAGGACGATGCGCACATTTTCTGTACCGAAGACCAGGTTCAGGACGAAGTTGCCGTCTTTATTGATTTTCTGCACGAGGTCTACGCGGACTTCGGCTTTAGCGACATCATCTACAAACTCTCGACGCGCCCCGAGCAACGGGTGGGTTCCGATGAGGTCTGGGACAAGGCGGAAAAAGCCCTGGCCACCGCCCTGGACAACAAGCAACTGCCCTGGGAAGAACTGCCGGGTGAGGGCGCCTTCTATGGTCCGAAGATCGAGTTCTCCCTGAAGGACTGTCTCGGCCGGGTCTGGCAGTGCGGTACCATTCAGGTGGACTTCTCCATGCCGGGCCGTCTTGGCGCCCAGTATGTAGCCGACGATTCGGGTCGCCGGACGCCAGTGATGTTGCACCGGGCAATCCTGGGGTCTTTCGAGCGTTTCATCGGTATCCTGATCGAGCATTATGAGGGCGCTTTCCCGTTCTGGCTGGCGCCGAAGCAGGTTGCCGTGCTCAATATTACGGACCGCCAGGCCCAATATTGTGAAGAAGTGACCGAACAGCTCTTAAATCAAGGGTTTCGTGCCTCGGTGGACTTGAGAAACGAGAAGATCGGATTTAAAATTCGCGAGCACACGCTTAACAGGGTTCCTTACCTGCTGGTAATCGGCGACAAGGAGCTCGAAGCGAAGACCGTAGCGGTGCGCACTCGCAGTGGTGAAGACTTGGGCAGCATGACGCTGGACGCGTTGATGGACAAGCTGGCTACCGAGGCCGCGCACAAAGGTCGAGTTTAATCAACGGAGACAAAAACCATTAAGCGGAATACCCCCAAAGGCGCTGGACGTCAAGATAAACCAAAAATCAACGACAACATCGCTGCGAACGAGGTGCGGCTGATTGATGCCGAAGGGCAGCAAGTTGGCATCGTGAGCATCGATGAAGCCTTGGCGGCCGCTGAGGCGGCGGGTCTGGACCTGGTCCAGATCGCCGATGCGGATCCGGTAGTCTGCAAAATCATGGATTACGGCAAGAAGATCTTCGAAGAGAAGAAGCAGAAGGCCGAAGCCAAGAAGAAGCAAAAGCAGACTCAGATTAAGGAAGTGAAACTGAGACCAGGGACGGAAGAAGGGGATTATCAGGTAAAACTGCGCAACCTGATACGTTTCCTGACCGAAGGGGACAAAGCCAAGGTGACGATCCGTTACCGCGGCCGTGAGATGGCTCACCAGGAAATCGGCATGGAAGTACTGCAACGGATCGAAAAGGATCTGGAGGAGTACGGACTCGTCGAGCAGCGTCCAAAAATGGAAGGACGCCAACTGATGATGGTCATCGGCCCCAAGAAGAAGAGGTAGCGCCCATTTGTGCGCGAAACCCCGGCATCTCGCCCGGGGTTTTGTCGTCTAGGCGCTTTTTAAATCGATGAATGCGGAGTTATTGCAATGCCTAAAATGAAAACCAAGAGCAGTGCTGCCAAGCGCTTCAAGAAGACGGCACACGGCTTCAAGCACAAGCAGTCCTTTACCAGCCACATTCTGACCAAGAAGAGCACCAAGCGTAAGCGCCAACTGCGCGGCACCAAGCTGATTGCTGCTTCTGACCTGGGTCTGGTTAAACGCATGCTGTCTGCGTAAGCAGAGCGGTATCGTTGGCTAACTGGGTTAAATGATTAGGGCTTGGAACCTCTCGGCGATGCCTGCAGTGTTCCGGTTCGAATTGAGTCAAAAGTATCTGGATAAAGGGTTGAATCTATGCCTCGTGTAAAACGTGGAGTTACGGCTCGTCGCCGCCACAAGAAAGTTCTGAATCTGGCCAAGGGTTACTACGGAGCCCGCAGCCGCGTTTATCGCGTTGCCAAGCAGGCCGTCATCAAAGCCGGCCAGTACGCGTACCGTGACCGTCGTCAGCGCAAGCGTCAGTTCCGCGCGCTCTGGATTGCCCGTATCAACGCGGGTGCCCGTGAGCTGGGCCTGTCCTACAGCCGTCTGATCGCCGGCATGCGCAAGGCCAGCATCGAGATCGACCGTAAAGTCCTGGCAGACCTCGCCATGAACGAGAAGGCAGCATTTGCCGCCGTTGTTCAGAAAGCGAAGGAAGCCCTGGCTTAAGCGTTCTGATGCAGCGATTCGACCCCGGTCGGATCGCCTACTGCAAGACCAATAGGGGAAGGGCATGCTCTTCCCCTATTTTATTTACAGCACGGTTTACACAAATTCCGTTTGGAGTGCACGCAATGGGAAATCTGGAGACTCTGGTACAAGAGGCGCTGAGTGAACTGGCGGCTGCCGATGCAGAGTCTGCGCTGGAGCAGATCCGGGTTCAGTATCTGGGCAAGAAAGGCCGTTTGACCGAGCAACTGAAAAGCCTGGGACAACTGGATCCCGCGGAGCGACCTGCGGCCGGGGCGGCTATCAACGTTGCCAAGGAACGCCTGCAGAACGAAATCAATCGCAAGCGTGACGAACTGGCGGCCAGTGCCTTGACCGCCCGCCTGAGCCAGGAGCGTATCGATGTCACCTTGCCCGGACGCGGCGAGCAAATCGGCTCGATCCATCCGGTCACGCGCACCATGCAACGCATCGAAGCGTTCTTCGCACGCTGTGGCTACAGCGTGGAGGAGGGCCCCGAAATCGAAGACGATTATCATAACTTCGAGGCGCTCAATATTCCGTCCCATCACCCAGCCCGGGCGATGCATGACACCTTCTATTTCGACGCGGGCCGCCTGCTGCGGACCCACACCTCGCCGGTTCAGATCCGCACCATGGAACGCGGTAAGCCTCCGTTTCGGATGCTGTGCCCGGGGCGCGTCTATCGTTGTGACTCCGACCAGACCCACACGCCCATGTTCCATCAGGTGGAAGGCTTGCTGGTCGATGAGAATGTCAGCTTTGCCGATCTGAAAAGCACCATCATCGAATTCTTGCAGGTGTTCTTCGAGCGCGATCTCCAGGTGCGTTTCCGCCCCTCCTACTTCCCCTTTACCGAGCCTTCCGCGGAAGTCGACATCGAGTGGGGACGCGACGATCAGGGCAACATCCGCTGGTTGGAGGTCATGGGCTGCGGCATGGTCCATCCCAAGGTATTCGAAGCCTGCGGCATCGACGCCGAACGCTACACCGGGTTTGCCTTTGGCCTGGGCGTTGAGCGCCTGACCATGCTGCGATACGGCGTCAACGACTTGCGCATGTTCTTCGAGAACGACCTGCGCTTGCTGAACCAGTTCAAATAGGTCGCGGGCCGGCGCCCAAACATCGCTGGCCTGCATCGGTCTAGAGAAGGAATACCATGAAAATTAGCGAACAGTGGCTGCGCGAGTGGGTCAATCCGGCGGTGGATACCCAGGCGCTGGCGGCACAGATCACCATGGCAGGGCTCGAAGTCGATGGCGTCGAGGCCGTAGGTGGCGAGCGCACCGATGTGGTGGTGGCCGAGGTGAGCCAGGTCGCGCCCCATCCGGATGCCGATAAACTGCGGGTTTGTCAGGTGTTCGACGGAAGTCATACCTTTCAGGTGGTCTGTGGAGCGCCCAATGTTCACGAAGGTATGCGGGTTCCGCTGGCGCGAATCGGTGCGAAGTTGCCGGGCGGCCTGAAGATTAAAGCCGCGAAGCTGCGCGGCGTGGATTCCCAGGGCATGTTGTGCTCGGAAGCCGAACTGGGGCTCGCCGAGGAGTCCGACGGCCTGATGCCATTGCCAAGCGATGCGCCGCTGGGAACCAATGTCTCCGATTATCTGAAGCTGCAGGATGCGGTCATCGACGTCGATCTGACCCCGAACCGCAGCGACTGTTTGAGTATGGCCGGTCTCGCCCGCGAAGTGGGCGTGCTCAATCGGCTGTCGCTGACGGCGCCGGAGATTGCGTCGGTTCCGGCAGTACATGCCGACCGCTTTGACATTCAGGTGGAAGCGCCGGATGCCTGCCCGCGTTATATCGGGCGCATCATTCGCAATGTGGACCTGAGCCGTCCGACACCGATCTGGATGCAGGAGCGCCTGCGCCGGGCCGGCATGCGCAGCATCGACCCGGTGGTGGATGTGACCAACTACGTGATGCTGGAGCTGGGGCAGCCGCTGCATGCGTTCGATCTGGCCCAGCTGCATCAGGGCATTCGGGTGCGGATGGCTGTGGCAGGCGAGCAGATTACGCTGCTCGATGGCCAGACCATTGAGCTGCGTGACAATACTCTGCTGATTGCCGATCACCAGCGCCCCCTGGCACTGGCGGGCATCATGGGCGGCGAACATTCGGGCGTTGGTCCGGAAACCCGCGACATCCTGCTGGAAAGCGCCTTCTTCGCGCCCTTGGCGATTACCGGACGTGCCCGCCAGTACGGATTGCACACGGAATCCTCCCACCGCTTCGAGCGTGGCGTCGATTATGAACTGCAACAGCGTGCGGCCGAGCGAGCGACACGCCTGTTGCTCGATATCGTCGGTGGCGAGCCGGGCGAACTGATGGAGGTGGTGGCACAAGATAAGCTGCCGCACCGGCCGTCGGTGGAGCTGCGTCATGCTCGTGCGGAACAGCTGCTGGGTATGCGGTTCAGCCGGGAGGAGGTCGAGGAGATTCTGACCCGCCTTGGTCTGACCATTGAGCGCACGACCGACAGCGGTTGGCACTGGCGCGTACCTTCCTATCGCTTCGACATAGAGCGCGAAGTGGATCTGATCGAAGAACTGGGTCGCGTGGCCGGCTACAACAACCTGCCGGTTACCAGGCCGAAGGCGGCGTTGAGCTTGCCGGCGATTCCGGAAAACCGCCGCGCTCTGATGGAGTTCAAGACCCATCTGGTGAGTCAGGGGTATCAGGAAGCCATCACCTATTCCTTCGTCGATCCGGAACTGCAGCGCATGCTGTTTCCCGAAGTTGAGGGCATCGCACTGGCTAACCCCATCTCGTCCGATATGTCGGTGATGCGGGTGTCGCTGCTGCCGGGGTTAGTGAGCGCACTGCGCCACAACCAGAATCGCCAGCAAAATCGTGTGCGTTTGTTCGAATCTGGGCTACGCTTTCTAAAAGATGGCGAAAAAATAATCCAACAGCCCATGTTGGCGGGTCTGATCAATGGCACTCGATTGCCGGAAGGTTGGGCCGGCGTGGCCGATTCGGTGGATTTTTACGACATCAAGGGCGATGTTGAGTCGCTGCTGGCGCGTGTAGGGGGCGATTTCCAATTCCGCGCGGACAGCCATTCGGCGCTGCATCCTGGCCAATGTGCCCGGATCGAGCGTGATGGCGAACTGGTCGGCTATGTGGGTGCGTTGCACCCGGCGATTGTTAACGCATTGAATCTGAATGGCCCCGTCTTTATCTTTGAGCTATGCTTAGCCTTTATCAGCTTTGGTAAGCTGCCGGCTTATAAGGGTTTTTCCCGTTTCCCCGGGATGCGTCGCGACCTCGCCGTGGTGTTGGAGCAAGGCGTGTCCTATGCCGAAATCGAGAATGTGGCGCGGGCGGTGGCGGGAGAGTGGCTGACTCAGGTGAGGGTGTTCGACGTCTATGCGGGCACTCACATCGAACCCGGCAAGAAGAGTGTTGCACTGGGCCTGACCTGGCAGCATCCGGAACGCACGCTCCACGATGAGGAGGTTACGGTGGCCTTTAATGCCGTAATTGATGAATTAAAACAAAGATTAGGTGCATCGTTGAGGAGTTAGCTATGGGGGCTTTAACCAAAGCTGATATGGCTGAGCGCCTTTTTGAGGAAGTCGGCCTGAACAAACGTGAAGCCAAGGAAATGGTGGAAATCTTCTTTGAAGAAATCCGCAATGCGCTTGGCCATAACGAGCAGGTTAAATTGTCCGGTTTCGGCAATTTCGATCTGCGCGACAAGAAACAACGTCCTGGCCGTAATCACAAAACTGGCGAGGAGATTCCCATTACCGCCCGTCGTGTTGTGACGTTCCGTCCCGGTCAAAAGCTGAAGGCGAAGGTGGAAGCATATGCTGGAACCCAGTCACAACGCTGAATTGCCGCCGATTCCTGGGAAGCGGTATTTCACGATCGGCGAGGTCAGCGACCTCTGCGGCGTGAAGGCCCATGTGTTGCGCTATTGGGAGCAGGAGTTCAGTGAGCTTGCTCCCGTCAAGCGGCGGGGAAACCGCCGCTACTATCAGCGTCAGGATGTACTGACCATTCGCCAGATCCGGAGCCTGCTCTACGATCAGGGTT
>JAEZAA010000264.1 GCA_023430625.1 Pseudomonadota bacterium | reverse complement strand
CGGACCGGGCACGAAATAGCCCGCTCTCGGCAGCGCCCTGTTCCTGGGCGCGACTACCTCGCAGATAGGCCAGGCGCGCCCTTCCCATGCCCTCATCCGCAGAACCATGCATCAAATCGCTTCGCTGCAGGCTGTTGAGGTTGTCCCAGGCAAAGGCCACGCCGCTAGCACCGTCATGAGTCAGAATCGTACGGTCGTCGGCACCCAGTTCGGTGAGTAGAGTTGCGGCCTCCCAGGCCGGTTGCCCCGCGATGCCAGTCTCCGGATTCAGCGGATAAGCCGTCAGCGTGCCGCTCCAGTTACTGGTCTCAAAGGTCGAGGCGAACAAGACGCTGTCCTCGCCCAGTGTCTGACTATTGAAGGACACGCCCGCCACCGAGCCCGTTCGCGCTTGAATGCTGCGTTGAAGATCCTTAAACGCCGCCGCCAGATCCAATGCATTTTCCGCTGTCTTAAATTTGCCACCACCATTTGTCGCAGCAGATAGCAACAGCGAACTGCCTTGCACCAACTCGTCACCGAAGCCAATCATGTGGGACAGGATATTGTTCCGGACCGGATTCCCGTTTGCATCATTGAGATCAGGCCGCCAGTCACGCTCAAACAATGCCTTCGTGACATCGTTCAGGGGTTGCCCATCGCCATCATTGGCATAATTCTGAAGAGCTGGCGCGAGATCATTATCCATCATGGGCTCGCCATCGGTGAGCGCCAGAATAAAGTTCGCCTGGCAAAAATCTTGTATGACGGTGGTCTCAGCCGCTGGTTCGAACGCCTCCTCGCCGTACGTCGGACGCTTCGATAGAAGCTGCCCCGCCGTTTGATTCCCTAGCACAACGCCACTGGTTTTGCCCTCGACGAAATAGCGCCCCAGGGCTCCAATGGCAGAGGCTAGTGGCGTGTACAAACCATACGCCAGCTCATGGACAGCCGTGACCAAACGCTGACGGTGCGATTCATCCGCCACATCCGCAATACCCTGCACAACCAGGGCGTTGGCGTCACTGTAGGTGCTCAACCCCAGGTTGACGTCCTCAACATCCTGGACCAGTTCAGCCGCTGCGGCCTTAGCCACGTCCATGCGGGTACGAATACCCGGTCGCTCCGTTTGGCCGGCGCCGAAGTTAGCGGCGACTGTGTGGCTGTCATCCGAGAAGTACCAGTTGAGGAAATTGCCGGAATAGCGCTCCGCGTAACCTCGACTATAGGTACCGGTATCACTGGCACCGAGATCAGCCGCATAAGAGGCGGAGGGGTTAAAGCAGCGAACAGTATAGCCGTTGGCGCCACTGGCATTTGCCGAGAGTCCCCAGTCGTAATTGGCGCCCGCAACCTGGAAGAAGACTTGCCCATCGGCTTTCACGCGCAGAGCAACCGGCTGCCCGGAGGGAACGTTGAGAAAGAGTGCTGCGGGACAAGGGCCGTACGCAGTCGCCTTGTTATAGCCTTCTCCGGGCACGAATGCCTTCATGGAGAGCGAGTTATCCAGCAGCAGCATGACGTTCGGATTCATGCCCCGCCCCAGAAACAGTGGCGCTTGGGCCAAGCTATTTGGTGCAGCCATCCCGCAGGAGCTGCCCACCACGACCATTCCAAGCGCCGCCCACGCCATCCGCTGGGCAAGTCCCTGCGTCCAATTCATCCTTGATTCCCTTGATTTCGACCGCACGCTCTCCAAGTGCTTCCCGGCTCTCGCTCTGAGTCGCGGTCTGTGTCCCTGTCGGCCCGCTAAAGGCTCAGGCCAAAGTAGCCGACAATGATGCGCTGCCCATTCCCCGCCTCACCCTGACCGCGCGCCACCACCTTAAACCCCGTCAAGGCGCCTGAACCGATCGCCTCGTTGTAGCTCCTGATATTGATGTCCTTTCGCGCGGTGACCGTCATCCCACCAAGAAGCACGATGTAGTAGCGTGGCGTCGGCACGCCATCCAGGGTCGTTGCGGCTTCGATGGACGCATTGGCCGTCCACAGACTTTCGACGAACGGATCAGCAGGTTCGGTGTCGGCCAGATAAAGTCCTGGAGTCGTACCGAAATCCTCCGGATCGATGCCCGTCAGTGCCGCTTCGGCATCCCGCAAGGCCGACTCGGCCGCTTCCAAAGCCACGCTGGATTCCTTCAAGGCGCCGACCATCTGCTCCTGCATCAGCACATTCGTCATGCCAGAGACACCCAGAAGCGTCATGACCAGAAGCAGGATGAGGCATAGAATCAGCACCATGCCTTTCTGCCCGGGCCTAAAAATCCCCTGCTGGTACTGTGCTGCCACACCTGACATCGTCAACCTCCCTCATGCGCCCGATTGCGCAGACTAATGGTGGTCGTGTAGACCTTGCGCAGCCGATGGTCGTCAGCCACTCGTGCCTCTCCGGCGAACTGGTAGGCTTGGGGAACATCCACCACCCGATCATCGGAACGCACCACTAGATGGATCCGCACACTGACGACCTGCGCCATATCGAGCCCTGCATCTCCCGCTGAAAAGTATCGAACGGCGGAACCAGTGCCGCTGCTGTCCGCGCCGTAATAAATCTCCATATCCTCAACACCTTCCACCAGCTCCAGGGATTGGCCCGTCTGCGCGCTGTACCGATAAAGTGCCGGCTCATTGCTGGGGTTGCGGCGGATGAAGTAGCGTATGGCTTGAGCCCGCATGATGCGGGCCTCGGTACCATAGGCTCTGGAGAGCCCCTCATGCAGAATCACGCCATCCTGCTGGGTGGTTTCCGCTGCATTGGCAAAGATATCGGTTGAGTGGCAGTCGGTGATGACGAGCGGCGCATCTTTGGGAATCTTGTGACCGGACGCTATCTTTAGCGCACTGCCTGAATTAGCCATAGCCTGTTGTGGGATCAGTCCCCCATTGAGAGAACCGGCATACCGGATAGTGATGGCATCGGTCCCGTTGAGCGCGCTGTAGTCGCCGTTGATCTGCTCGTCAGCCCCCGCCAGGCCACCACCGGCATAATCCATCAGATCGCCTGCGCTACTGGCAATCCAACTCTCGACCTGCCCGCTCTGGCCATGGCAGCCCCAAAAGCCGGCCAGCCGGATATCGCGGCTCAGCACGGCCATTGCCACCCGCGCAGACTCCTGCACCTGTGACAAAGCCTCCTGGGTGCGATAACTGACACGATGACTATCGAATACCTGAATCACTCCCAGCGATAGCATCAGCCCCAGCGCCATGGCGATCAGCAGCTCGACCAAGCTGATCCCTCGCTCATACCGTCTCACTGTCCGCACGGAAGCCTCCCGCTCTCCATGATTCCGCCGAGATTCCAAGACACTATGGCTAACGCACCCGAAGCTCATACGTCGTATCCGCGAGCTCGCCGCGCTCCCGCCAACTGATCGAGACGAGCGTCAGCGCCCCATCCGTCCGCACCTCGCCACGCCCTCCGGGCAGCTCAGCCAGGACCGCGGAGGTCCACTCGCGCGCATCATGCTCGGCCAGAGCAGACACCGAACAGATGTTCCCCGAACAGTCGGCACTATAGCTGGCGCCTCGGGAGTCGATACCGTTGTAGGCTCCGGACTGCCAGCCCAATGGGTTGGCGCGCAGACGCTCCGCCATGTCCTGGGCAAGAATGACGGCTTGCGTGCGCATCTGGGAATTTTGATTCTGTTGCAGACCGAACAGCTGCAGACTGGCCACGCCCAGCAGGCCAATGGCAAAAATCAGTACGGCAATGAGTACTTCGATCAGGCTAAAGCCTTTTGTCCTGTGCATGACCACGTCCCTGGTCCGCCAGTCCATTCAAAACAGGCAATCGCGAAAGATGCGAGAACATCAATCCGACCCACTCATGGGCAAGACTAATATCTGCTGACTAGAAGTCACTCCTGTACCCACCCTGGCACAAGGCGCTCCCAAGACCTGCCTGCATCCATGCGGCAATTGCGTCATGAAGAACTAAATTCGCGGAAAACTTAACTCATGGAAAACCGTCTTAGCTCGGCAGGGCGCCCCTTTCTGAAACATCCGGAGCCAGACCGATTTCAACCAGCGGGCGATTCTGCAATATTTCAGAGCGAAAATGGAAATCGATGGTTCAAAACGTGACCGGTTTTGCACAAGTGGCAAGCTTACCAACAAGCTGCAGGCGCTGTTCCCGAAGCCCCTTTTTCTCCTACCTGATTCAGCGTCAGATCCTTACAAACAAGATCGTTTGCCTGATCACCCTGTGCGGTCGCAGTCAGTACATAGGATTCGCAGCGGGTGCCGCCCGGCGCACATCCCACTGGCAATGCCTCAATGGACAACTTATAGAATTTCTCCTCGCTCACATCCGATGCCAAGGCAAGCCCGCATGCCGCCCCGCTGCACCCCGCAGGTTTGGTGATGACATTGGTATAGGAGCTGTACAAGGTGAAGAGCCTTTCCTGCGCGGCAGCGGCTCTTAGGAGGAGATTCATGCCATCGGCACGGCGGGCCTTGTAGACCGAGTCTTTATAGGAAGGCAACGCCACCATGGCGATGATTCCGATGATGGCGACGGCGATCAGTAGTTCGATTAATGAGAAACCCTGCGCTTGGCAGCGTTTCGCACGCTCCTTATTCATTGACTCTCGCTCCCTGCTGGCCAAATGGCGAATTATGCCGTAATTTCCCACGGCATCGCCATCGGGTGCATATCAAACAAAAGCGGCCAGATTGCTTGCGCAATCTGGCCGCTTAGAAGTAAACGCGGAACTCTGTCTGCATTCAGAACGTTATAAGCCGTTCTTCACGAACCGAAACCGACATCAATTACTTAGTCCAAGGCACCCAAGTACCCGCGCCGTCCTTATTCCAATCCTTTTTCCCGGAGGAGGTCAATCTTAACACGCCATCGCCACTCTGGCCGTTCTTGGGTGTAGCGGTCAGTGTATAGGCATTGCGCGTCGCCGCCGAAATTTCCAGGTTGTAGAACTTGGTGCCTCCATCCAGAGGCGCTTCGCTGGCAAACACAGTCGGGCTCGGTGGCCCAACGTGATCAGCATCGTTCCCGGCATCCGCGTTTTCGTAGGTCCCCGTCTCGGTACGGTGACGCTCCATCGCCGCGGCAAAGGCGATCAAGGCCCCCTGTGCGTCCGCCCGGCGGGTCGAGCGAACGCTGTCCTGGTAGGACGGATAAGCAATCGCCGCCAGAATTCCGATAATGGCCACCACGATCATCAGCTCGATCAAGCTGAAACCCGCCCAGCTCCGTTGCCCCCCGCAAGGAGGGCAACGACGAACCTGGCACGCGGCTTTCATGTTTAGCAGTTTAATCACGGTACACCTCTCTCCAGCTCATCCGTCCGCTTGTGCCACTGCCGCCAAAGGCTGTTTTGAACGTTTCTTTAGAGCCATCCGAGAGGCTCGCCACCAGGCTATCGCCAATCGTTCCCCGTCCCATAATCATGCCATCGGTGACTTGCGTGCCCGCCAAGCCCGCGTCGTTGGCATCCAGCACCCCATTTTTCGTTACATCCAGAATCGCATTGGGCGAGGTGAGGCCATCCATCGCCAGCGCCATCAGCCAGCTGCTACCGCCACCACCACAGGCATCCCCCGCACTCGGCGTCAGCGTGCTGAACACCACGTAATCGCCCTGCACCGAGGCTCCCACACTGACCCGCTCACCTGATTCCTTGTTAAGATCAATGAACCAGCCAGAGGACGTATTCCACACAAGCGGCGTGTCCTCCTCGGTACGCCGAACTTTGTGGGTGCCTTCGCCTGGAATCGCTTTATCTTCCTGGATCAGTTTGCGGGAGGTCAGATTGCTCCGGACAAGGCCACCGGCGCCACCCCGATCATTCACGCCATAGAAGGTCTGAACCTGCGTACTGTTGATATCGGTGGCGGACAAATAGGTTCCGGTACCGAAGAAAACCAGCAGGTTAGGCGCGGCGCCACCCTTGTAAAACTTATTGTAGGCCACCACCGGTGCCGCCGTGATGGGCTGCACGGTGCCGCTGGGATCCTTCGCAGTGAACAGGGGGTTGGTATGGGCCTTAGCCCAGCTACTCACTCCCCCCGTCAGATCCACCGCCCACAGGCGGCCTTCGCGATCACCCGCATACAGGCGGTCGGAAATACCATCGCTGCCCACTGCCGAATCCTTGGTCAGGTGATCCACCAGCCGCGCGGGAGAAAGTCCTGTGCCGGTGCCCAGCTCGATAAACTTGAAGGTTTCACCCTCAGTCCAGCCCTCGCTGGCACCGCCCTCGATGTCCAGTACAAAGACACCATTCTTGCCACTCGGTGAATCATTGTAGCCATTGGAAAAAACCGCGCTCCAACGATAGTCGCCATCGCCCCATTTCAGCATCGTGACGGTGGGTGCGGCAATCATATGGCCCAGATTGTCACCGGCATCCGCCGCCGTGAACTCCCACAGTACGGTACCACCTGGGTTGGCCGTGAAATTGCCGGGGGTCGTCACATCCAGTGCAAAAAGTCCCTTGGCGCCCGCCCGAGCCCCACCGATCAGGATGGTGCGCCAGGCGTCGTCGATATACACATCTGACACCGCCAGGGGCAGATCCACGTAGCTGAGGTGGTCATAGGACTTGCTGGTCAGATAATGCAGCCCGGCAGTCTGGGCATCGGAATAAACGAAGCTCGGGATATAGCCCAGCACTTCCTCACCCGTGTCCGCGTTGAAGCCGTGCAACATGCCGTCGTTCGCGCCCACATACACCACTCCCTGACGGGAGGCCTTGGCCGTGCGGAAACTACTGTAGCGTTTTCCATCGGCTCCGAAGTGCTCCTCGTCAAGCCACCTCATGGCTGGCTTACCCACGTATACCGGCGACGAATGAATGATATCGCCCAGTACACTGTTGCGCTTCCTGAACTTCGTGTCCTCGTCCGTCCTGTCACCCACCAGGAACTTCAAGCGGGCAATACCGTCCGCCGTAGAACCACCATTCTTCAGATCTGTTTGCTGAGCCGTGCTCAGGCTGTTCCAAACCGCATCCTGCTGGGCGGCATCATTGAGCTTGGTCCAATCCAGGGATACCACGCTATCCGTTACATTGTTGTAGGTCAGAATGGTGCGGGGGTTCGTCGCCAGGTTCCGGGCATCAAGTTTTGTCGCCGCATTCCACGCCATCGTCCCAATGGTGCCATTTTCCGTTAAATTAAAAGCCTTGAGAGCACCAGTCCAGATCCCGGACCAGAATTCCGCGCTGAATACCCGTGCGCCCTCCACCAAGCTGCCCGAATTAAAGCTCACGCTCGAGCCACTGCCCAGCTCGCTGGTCATATTCTTAACGGCAGCCTGCAAGGCTTCCCGCAGTTGCTGCGTCGATTTGGCGTCGTAGTATTCGCCCTTGCCGTTGACGGCGGCGTGGTAGAGGTCGTCGATCTGTGCTGGAACAAACTCTAGTTGCTGGTTGTTCTGCATCCCGGTAATAGAGTTCCAGTTCGGGGGGGTCGTGTGCGCATCCATAACATTTTTATGCGAAATCCCCGCAAACTTCTCACCTTTCATACCCAACCCGATCGTATAGGTATTCATGTGGTGCTGGGAGTTACAATCCATCCAGGGTTTTTCATCGCCGGTCCCACACTCCTGCGGGACCGGCACCGCACCGCCGGTGACACCCAGCTCTTGGTAGTACTTGTAGGCGATATCACCCAGCGTATTACTGTGGTTCTCGGTGTTATTACCTTGGACACCAAACGGTGCCGGCGCATTTCGGTCTGTATTTCCCACGCTAGGCCCATTGGTGAGCTGGTTCGCATGGCCGTCGGTAAATAGCAGTGTGAAGTTTTTCCGACAGGCCAGCTCGGGTGGCTTCACGATTTCCTTAAATTGCTGTCCGGCATGATCCAGCGCGTTCCGGGTTGGCGTCAGCAGACTGCCATGATAGGTGCTATTGAATCGCCCATAATGAGCATCCAAAAACGTCTTGAGTTCTGTATTCGCGCTGCGCATGGTCACGGTATCCCGCTTGTTCAGCCAGAACATTCCAAGACGCAGATTTTTCAAATCAATGACCGCGTCGCCAATTGCACCGCGGATTGCCTGATGGCGTCGCCGATAATAAGTAAACCAGTTAGCGAAATTTTTGAGTTGGGTTTCCCAATCCTGCCCCGTTAACTCACTTACTTCGTCTGCATTGCTTAGCCTCAACTCAACCCTGTTGAGACATTCGCCATCCGGCCCTAAGGCTTCTGCATCGCCTGTAAACCTGTAGGACGACGCGTTAGATCGCCAATGGTTGTACACAGCGGTTGTCGCCGGGCAGTCGTAAGACGTTTCGCTCGAGACGTAGGTTTCGGTAGTTGCGTCTCTTCTACTGCTAGTGCCGCCAGTTTTGCGCGCATTATTCCAGCATCGATCTGTTCCCGACCTTACTTCCTGGTATGGAAACGAAGGGTTCGCGCATACCTCTCTCGTGCTCGTATACTGGCGAACTACGGAGCCAACTGTGGTCTTGGTGTAATAAACGGCAGGATAATACGAACTACCGCCAGAGCTGCTGGGAAAGTTGTCAACCGTTAAATCAACCGTGGGACTGAGTTTCGGGTCAAGCTTTGCGTTAGCCGGCGAAGCCGCAGGGAAGTCTGACCGCTCATTACTAGCGTTAAGATAGGGCCAGGGACTATAGGTGACGGTGGGATCATAGTACGTGAGGTTGTAGTCGCTGGACCGCAGGTAATAATATTGCGGGCTATAGGCGTACGTACTGTTAGTGGCGGTAGGCAAGCCATTGTAATTGCTGTTTGTGTAGGAGTTTCCAATCTTTAGATGGAACAGATATCCACGCGTGATGTCTTGGTCCGGCGCCAGAATCTCCCAGTCCATACTGCCCGAGTCATCCACCACGAACATCAGGTTGTGGTCGATGTTGCCCGTTACGAACAGCGGCCTGTCGGAAACCGTTGAACACCAGCCAACACCCGGCATCGCCGCCAACGCGCAACTCATCACTGCGGTCGCGAACTTCTGCTTAAAAGATCCCCTGGCACGCATCACATC
>JAEZAA010000200.1 GCA_023430625.1 Pseudomonadota bacterium | reverse complement strand
GCAACCGCAAGAATCCTGCCCAATTTGTCTGGGCGGCGCTGCGCCAGGGTGGGGCGGTCGCCACCGGGCGGGTACTGTGGGAAAAGTTCGGCAATTTTATCCGGCGTGGCGGTCGGGTGGCGACGCACTAGATTTGTGCGCGCCGAAAACGGTCGTGTTCTCGATGGGGGTAGCTAGGGCGTTGGATGGCCAGGGTAATAGATAGCTAAGGTAATAGAAAGCAAGGGAGGTGCTCGGCGACGAGAGGCTACCCGTTGGCACGGAGCGAAACCCACTGTCACATAAAATGGCCTTGTCCGTTGGCCCGTTGCTGTTCTGCGACAAATCCAAACAGGATGTCAGGCCGGTTTATGTACACTCTTAAGTGTATGTATAACAAGAGAAAGTGATTATGTATCACCTTTTAAAGCATTTTTCTGTAGCCTGTTCACTGATGCTGGCGGGTATGCTTGGCAGCGGCGCGGTAGGGGCCAGTGTCTTGAGTCTGCCCCTGGAGTCGCAGGAACCTACCGCCGAAGTCTATTATGTGGCGCCAAATGGGAATTCAACGGCCGACGGCCGCACGCCGGCCACGGCCATATCCTTGTCGCGGTTGAGTATTTTCATCCAAAAGCTGAAGACCTCGGCCAAGGTGATTTTGCTGCCGGGTGAGTATCCCATTACCAAGACGCTGGACTTATGGCGGCCGACCAATGAGCATCTGCTGGTGCTGGAAGGGCCGGGGGCGATTCTGAAGGGCACCTACGACTTCAGTAACGAATCCGTGCCGGAAACGGGGTTTCGCCTGCGTACCGGCAACATCGTGCTGCGCGGCCTTGGGTTCGAGAACACCAAGATTTGTGTGAAGGCGGATAAATCCTCGGTCGTAGATCAGGTGCTGATCGAGGATATGGCGGCGAAAAACGTGCACAGCTGTTTGCTGGTGGACAACGATGTCAAGCAGGAGGTGAGTCGCTGGATCATTCGCAACTCCCGGATCGAAGGCTACTACCGGGTTGGTATCCGCCTGGCGGGTGCGAAGACCCATGATTTTCTGATCGATGACCTGTTGATTGATGGCGCCCATCCGTACGCGAGCAGTGACTGTTTCAAGGGGGGGATTCAATTGCTGGCGGGTGTCAGCAATGTGCATGTGCGCAACTCCACCGTCCGCAACAACATTGGCAGCTGTGGCGAGGAATATCAGCAGGGCGACGCCATCGAGGCTGATCATAAGAAAGGCACGCCAACCAACCTGCGGTTCGAGAACCTGAAGGTGTCCAACAGCGGTGACGGGGCATTCGATCTGAAGGCCTCCGGGGTGAGCATGTCGAATATATTGGTGATGGGCGGCGAGCTGACCCGCTATGCCTTCAAGGTTTGGGATTATAAGGATTACGAATGCCACAACTGTGTGGCCTATGGCTTGAACAAGGCGTTCATCAATCTGAACGAGGCGCACATGAAGTTTACCCGCGCCACCTTCTCCAATGATGAGCCGGTGCAGGTCTGTGATTTGCGCCATGGCGAAACCGAAGAGACACGGTCGGTGGTAACATTCGAGGATTCCCGGATCTATGTGGGCAGTGAAGAGTGGGCCGCCGAGTGTGGCGCCGATGCGCTGGCGGCGGTCGAGCGCCTGCCGCAACGCAAGTTCATCCCGCCTAGCCCGGTCATGAAGATCCAGATTCGCTGATCGCCCGGTTGATGACGAGATGACCGAAAGGCTGGTGGATGGTGTCTGAAGGAGATGAGAGTGTGCAATCCCTAAGTCGTGCGTGACGAGATGGATGCGCAAGGATGTCGCCTGAAATGGAACTGATACAAGGAAATGAGTAAACGCATGATCAATGGTAAGAAATGGTTGGGCATGGTCATTGCCGCCTGCCTGGGAACCGGTCTAAGTCTCGCCCAGGCGGCGCCCCGGGAATCGTTCAAGCCGGCACCGGTGAAAGTGGGCGGTCTGAACCTGTATCCGATCCTGACACTGGAGGAGCGTTACGACGACAACCTGTTCCGGCAGGAGGAGCAGGAGCGTGATTCCATGATCACCCTGATCAGCCCGGGCCTCAAGTTGGAAGCCTTGTCCGGGCCGGACCGGTACCTGCTGGAATCGCAGGCGGATGTGGGCATTTTTCACAGCAGCAGAGCCGACGATTATGTCGATCATCGGACGGCCGCATCCGCTCACTGGGAGCCGTCCGACCGCCATGCCTTTGACCTGTCTGGCATCTATGAGCGTGATCACGACCGGCGCGGAACCGAATACTTCCAGGGTGAGGAAGCCTTCCTCATCGACGAGCCCGACCGTTTCGAGAAAGCGACACTCGGCGCCCAGTACCAGCTTGGCAACGACAAGACGCCGGGGCGGATCGAGCTTGACCTGCAGGCCTACGACAAGTCCTATCGCAACAATCTTGAGCGCACGACGCAACGGAACCGGCAGAATCTGACAGCCGGGGCCACCTTTTACTGGCGCCTGTCCGACCGCTCCCACGCCTTGCTGGAAGCGACCCATGGCTGGGTGGACTACGACCATGAGCCGGAGGAAATCGCGGGCGTCCGGGACAGTCTGAACAGCTCCACGGCCCGTTACCTGGCAGGCTTCACCTGGAAGATTGCCAGCAAGACTCAGGGCACGCTGAAAGCGGGGTATGGTCGCAAGGACTTCGACGATCCGGACCGGAAGGATTACTCCGGCCTCAGCTGGAGTGGCGAGCTGTCCTGGTTGCCGAAGTCCTATTCGATGCTGACCCTGACCACCGGCCAGCGCACGGACGAGACTACCACCCGCGGCGACTACATCGACGTGGCCGAATGGGGACTGGCCTGGCGCCACTATTGGACCGAGCGGGTCCATACCCGGCTGCACGCAACCTTTCGCGAGGAGGAATACGTGAATGATCCTCGGGAACGGAATGACGATGAAATGGTCTATGGCCTGACCGCTGAATATCTGGTCCGCCGCTGGCTGCGGTTGGAAGGGTTTTTGCTACATGATCGCCGGGATTCGAACGTTGACCGCTTGAGTTATTCGCGCAATCTCGTTGGTGTAGCGATCAGCGCGAGCCTGTAGATCCGTTGCTGTACCGAGGGAGCCGCGCAACACCGGCGGCCGTGGTTTTAGGGAGGAAGACTGCCATGAGATATGCGCTGTTATTTCTGGCGTGGTTTTTCACGCTGACTGCCAGTGGGGCGACCGGTGACACCAGTCCCGCCGGCTATATTCTGGGTTCTGGAGACCTGGTGCGGATTCAGGTGTATGGGGAAAGCGACCTGACCCTGGAGACCCGCCTGACCGACTCGGGCACCATCTCCTATCCGTTTCTGGGCCAGATCCGGGTCGCCGGCATGACCCTGGAACGCCTGCGGGAAACCATAACCGAAGGGCTGACTGGAGATTACCTGCTCAATCCTCGGGTCAACGTGACGATCCTCGAATACCGCCAGTTCTTCATCAACGGCGAGGTCCGCAATCCCGGCGGCTTCCCGTATCAGCCCGGGCTGACGGTGCGCAAGGCCATCTCCATTGCGGGCGGATTTACCGAACGGGCGTCGCGCGATGAGATTTTCATCATTCCGGATAGCCGGGCGGGCAAGCAAAAGCAGGTTGATCTGAATGCGCCGGTGCAGCCGGGCGACATCATCACCATTGAGCAAAGCTTTTTTTGACCGGAAAGCCGCTAAGACATAACCCGGCACGCCGGTCGCTCGCAAACAGGGCTGCCGCCGGGCAAGTGTAAAACGGACTGACTCACATGGAACGCGTGCAAACGGATCTGGCACGAAAGGACTAGCAAGTATGTATGGATCGACAAGCCGCACCGAGGCTTTACTCAATGAAAATGTCATCAACCTGCGCCATTACTGGCGTGTGTTGATGGCGAACAAGTGGTGGATCGCGGGCCTGGTGCTGGTGGTGGTGGCGCTGACCGCCCTCATCGTGACCAAGCTGGATTCGGTCTATCGGGCGACCACGACGGTGCTGATCGAAAGCTCGGAAGCCAAGGTGGTGTCGATCGAAGACATCTACAGCGTCAATACCCGCAACAAAGAGTATTTTCTGACCCAGTTCGAGATCCTGAAGTCGCGGGAGCTGGCGGAACGGGTCATCACCCGTCTGGATCTCACCAATCATCCGGAGTTCGATCCCCGCCGACAGCAGGAATTCGATTGGCGCGATCATGTGCCGGAAGCGCTGGCCGAGCTCAAGGTCTGGTTCCCACGGGACGCAGCACCCCTGACCGAAAGCAGCATCAAGGCAAAGGTGCTGGCGGCCTTTACCGAGCGCCTCTCCATCTCTCCCGTGAGCAATACCCAACTGGTCAAGATCAGCTTCGATGCGGGTGACCCGGAATTGGCTGCCCAGATCGCCAACGAAATGGCGGATGTGTATATCGAGAGCTTTCTCGAAGCCCGGCTCGATATGACCCGTAAAGCGGCGGGCTGGCTGACGGGACGCCTGGAAGGGCTGAAGACCAAGCTCAAGGAATCGGAAGAACGCCTGCAGGCCTACCGGGAGTCGGAAGAGCTGGTGGATGCGTCCGGTGTCAGGGCATTGAACAGCAGCGAACTAACGGATTTGACCCTGCGTCATGTGGAAGCGCGAAAGCGCCGGTCGGAAGCGCAGAACCTGATGGAGCAGGTCGAGCAATACAGCTCCATGTCGGACTTCGAATCGCTGCTGCAGTTGCCGGCGATCATCCAGCACGACATGGTGCGGGCGCTGCGGACCGCCGAGGTCGAGGCCGAGCGCAAGATTGCCGAGCTGCAGGACCGTTATGGACCCAAGCACCCCGCCATGGTATCGGCCCAGGCGGAGGCCAATAAGGTGGGGGCGAACCTGCGCCAGCAGGTGATGCGCGTGGCCCAGGGCATTCGCTCCGAATATCAGATCGCGTTGGAGACGGAGAAAGCCGTCGCCCGGCAACTGGCGCAGGCCAAAGACCGGCTGCAGCAGGTCAACCGCAAGGAATTCCGCCTGTCGGAGCTGGAGCGCGAGGTCGAAACCAACCGCCAGCTCTATGACATGTTCCTCACCCGCGCCAAGGAAACCGATGAAACCAGCGGCCTGCAGGCCGCCCACGCACGGGTGATCGACGCCGCCACCGCGTCGCGCGTGCCGGTGGCGCCCAAGACCAATCTGATTCTGTTGCTGGCGGTGGTGGCGAGCCTGGGCATTGGGGTAATTCTGGCCTTCGTGCGCGATGCCCTGGATAACACCATCAAGACGCCGGACGATGTGGAGGACAAACTGCAAAGCAACGTGCTGGGCTTGCTGCCACTGACCAAAACCACCCAGAAGGGACAACCGCTGGAAGGCTTTCTGGCCGACAACAAGGGCACCTTCGCCGAGGCGGTGCGTTCGCTGCGTACCGGCATGATGCTGTCCAGTTTGGATCAGCCCCATAAGGTCATCGTGGTGACTTCCTCGTTACCCGGCGAGGGCAAATCCACTGTGGCGCTGAACCTGGCGGAAGCCTTGGGGCAGATGGAGCGGGTGCTGCTGGTGGAAGCCGACTTGCGCCGGCCGGTGCTGGGCAAGACCTTGAAGGTCGAGCAAAACGCGCCGGGACTATCCAACCTGGTCACCGGCATCGACCGGCTGGAGACCTGCGTACGTACCTTCAAGGG
>JAEZAA010000185.1 GCA_023430625.1 Pseudomonadota bacterium | reverse complement strand
CCATGTTCTGGGCGCGATGACGCAGGTAATGATCCATCAGGGTCAGAGCCATCATGGCTTCGGCAATCGGTGTGGCGCGAATGCCTACACAGGGATCGTGGCGCCCTTTGGTGATCACCTCGATGGGTTCGCCCTGCACATTGATACTACGCCCAGGCAGACGCAGGCTCGATGTCGGCTTGAGCGCAATGTGGGCAATGATGTCCTGCCCAGTGGAGATTCCGCCAAGGATTCCGCCAGCCTGATTGGAAAGAAAGCCCTCCGGGGTCATCTCATCCCGATGCTGCGTGCCTTTCTGCTCAATCGCCGCAAAGCCTGCGCCGATCTCCACGCCTTTGACCGCGTTGATGCTCATAAGTGCGTGAGCCAACTCGGCATCGAGCCGATCAAAGATTGGCTCGCCAAGCCCCGGCGGTACCGAGCTGGCCACCACGGTAATCTTGGCGCCGATGGACTCGCCTTCCTTACGCAGCTTTTCCATGTACTCTTCCATCTGCGGGATCTTGTCCGCATCCGGGCAGAAGAATGGATTGCTGTTGACGATGGACCAGTCGACCTGCTCGACCTTGATCGGGCCCAGCTGGGACAGATAGCCGCGCACCTCGACCCCGAGCCGTTCCCGCAGATACTTCTTGGCGATGGCGCCCGCGGCCACCCGCATGGCAGTTTCCCGCGCGGAGGAACGCCCACCACCCCGATAGTCCCGTGTTCCGTACTTATGGGTATAGGTGTAGTCGGCATGGGCCGGACGGAAGCTGTCCTTGATGTCGCTGTAATCCTTGGAGCGCTGGTCGGTATTCTCGATGATCAACCCGATCGGTGTGCCCGTGGTCTTGCCCTCGAACACGCCAGAGAGGATTCTCACCTCATCCGCTTCACGCCGCTGGGTGGTGAACTGGGACGTGCCCGGCTTGCGCCGATCCAGATCAAGCTGCAGATCAGCCTCGGTCAGCGCCAGGCCCGGAGGGCAGCCATCCACGATACAGCCCAGCGCGGGTCCGTGACTCTCGCCAAAGGTGGTGACGGTAAAGAGTTTTCCGAAGCTATTGCCTGACATCTTGTACGCTCGAGTCCTGTTTATTCCTGTACCACAGACGCCTGTTTGCGAAACAGCGCACTGTGCCGATTCAATTCTTCCGCCGTCATCAAGAACACGCCCTCACCGCCGCGTTCGAATTCCAGCCAGGTGAAGGCGACGTCGGGATAGGCATCTTCCAAGGCCGCCGCGCTGTTGCCGACTTCCACCACCAGACAGCCATCTTCCGTCAGGTAGTCCGCCGCATCGCGCAGGATCACCCGTACCAGATCCAGACCATCGTCGCCGGCCTCCAGCCCCAGGCGCGGTTCATGGCGAAACTCCATGGGCAGCCCGTTCATGTCGGAGGCATCCACGTAGGGCGGATTGCAGAGAATGAGATCGTAGCGGTCGGTGAGATTCTCGAACAGGTCGGATTGGATCGCCTGCACCCGGTCCTCGACCTGATGACGTCCGATATTCTTGCGGGCCACCCGCAAGGCGTCCTCGGAAATGTCCACCACGTCCACCAGGGCATCCGGGAACACCAGCGCAGCACCGATGCCGATACAACCACTGCCACAGCACAGATCCAGCACCCGGTGAACCTGTTCGGCCTGCAGCCAGGGCTCACACTCGTTCAGCAGCAATTCACCAATGGGCGAGCGCGGAATCAACACGCGCTCGTCCACGTAAAACGGCAGCCCCATGAACCAGGCCTCACCCATCAGATAGGGCGCTGGGATCCGGTTCTCGGCCCGCAGCCGGATCTTTTCCAGTACCTCGTGCTTTTCCGCCTCCGTCAGGTTGGCGTCCAGCATGGACGGGTCCGTATCCCAGGGCAGATGTAGGGTGTGAAGCACCAAATGGACGGCTTCATCCCAGGCGTTGTCCGTGCCATGGCCATAGAACAATTGCGCTTCATTGAAGCGGGACAAGGCGTAGCGGATGAAATCGCGAATGGTATGAAGCTGGGCGAGTATATCTTTGGAGAACACGGTGCGGCCCTATCCCGAACAAAGGGCACCATTATACGGGCAAGTACCGACCACACTCAAAGTCTGCTTTACCCTCTCATGCTTTTTCGGTACCGTTACCCTTTTTTGGTGCATTACTTTTTACCAGTTACTTCTTACAAGCTAGAGATCCAGAACCGCATGAAAGAGGAATTTTCCCGCATCATCACCAATATCGGTGAAAACCTCGATCGCGAAGGATTGCGGGATACTCCCGAGCGCGCCGCCAAAGCCTTTGAGTTTCTCACCAAGGGTTACCGGCAGAGTCTCGACGAGGTCGTCAACGGAGCCTTGTTCCCTTCTGATAACAACGAGATGGTCCTGGTCAAGGACATCGAACTCTACTCCCTCTGCGAGCACCACCTGCTGCCCTTTATCGGCAAGTGCCACGTGGCCTACATTCCCACCGGCAAGGTCATTGGCCTGTCCAAGATCGCCCGCATAGTGGATATGTTCGCCCGCCGCCTGCAGATTCAGGAAAACCTGACCAAGCAGATCGCCGAATCCTTGATGGAGATCACCGATGCCGAAGGCGTTGGTGTCATCATCGAAGCACAGCATATGTGCATGATGATGCGTGGCGTCGAGAAGCAGAATTCGGTGATGAAAACCTCGATGATGCTGGGCTCGTTCCGCGACAACCCCACCACCCGCGCCGAGTTTCTTGCGCTCGCCGGTCGCTGATTCGCTAAATCGGCTCAGCCCTTCGGCTTGAGCCGTCCTTCTGCTTCCGCCTTATCCAGCACTTCTGTCGCCAGATGGCGTCCCAGTTGAATCAATTCCGGCGCCTTGTGGTAATCAAAGGTGCGGCAGACTCCCTTGGGTACGTTGATGAGAATATCCGGTGGATACCCGGCCAGCTTGTATTGGGTGAGCGAACTCTGCATGGTCTCGAAGGCGAGGTTCATGATGTCGAATTTGCCGATGGCCAACTGGCGCATTTCTTCATCAGCCAGGGTACCCGGCTCGATTAGCGCCCCAGTGGGAACCTCGTCGGCGCTACTGGATTCCGCCGTGGACGCGTGGCTCAGGGTCTGCGTCACCTCGTCGGTCTGAACCGCCGTCATCACAGCCTTGGTGTCGCGATCGAAGAGCTGTGCCGCCTTTTGCTTCAGCCCGCTCATCCAGTCATCGAGCCCCACCTTGCTCTTGGCCTGTTTGAACAGCAGGCTTTCCGAACGCTCGTCATAAAAGCTGAGATTGACCGCAACGATGTAATCCGCGTGAGCCGCAATCGTCGGAATGATGGGCAAGGGATTCAAGAGCCCGCCATCCACCAGCACCCGCTCGCCGTACACGACCGGCGTAATGAGACTTGGGATTGCGACGGAGGCACGGATGGCCTTGTGCAATGGGCCTTCCTGAAACCAGATTTCCTTGTGATGCAACAGATCGGCAGCAACGGCGGTGTAACTCAGCGGAAGATCCTCGATGCGGACATCGCCGATCAGCTCGCGCACCACGGAAAAGACTTTTTCTCCCCGGATAGCGCCTGGTGAGGACAGGGAAATATCCAGAAGACGCAGGATGTCGAACTGTCCCAGCCCCGTCGTCCAGTCCTTGAACTGGGTCAACTTGCCCGCCGCATAAATGCCGCCGACCAAGGCGCCCATGGAGCAACCCGCAATGGCCACGATGTTGTAGCCGCGCTCCTGCAAGACCTCCAGCACCCCCACATGGGCGTAACCGCGGGCGCCGCCACTTCCCAGCACCAGCGCGATGGTCGGGCGCTTATCCTTGGTCAGACGATTAGCGGAACTTGGCATGGTCGTTCCTCGACGGTTGGACCTTTGACGGATCTACGGGTCCAGCAAAAAGAATTCAGCCCGCTCGGCCGCTACTGCCGGGTCATGGGCAGGCGCCAAGGGTCCCACGGCCAGCGTTTTAATCCGTGTATTGACCAGGCCACGGGATACTAACCAGAGCTCAACGCGCCGCGCGATACGCTCTCCCCGCGCCTGTGCCTGCTGAACACTGGCGCCACCCGTATGTACGACCACCCATACCTGCTTATCCGGTTGTTGCTGGGCCTGCGGAATGAAATCCGCCAGCGCCTGCTGCAAGGGCACTGCGAAGTCGTCGCCCCGCAGTGGAACCAGCGGGCGGATATTGGTACTGCGGGCGGCTCCTTCTGAACTTACGCTGGGCGTCATCAGCTCCAGGTGTGCATAGACCCGCTGATTGCCACGCATGATGGTGTAAAGCACCACATAGGTAAGCTGGCCTTCCCGCTCCAGGCGCGCAGCCAAGTAATTCTGCTCACGGTCAACGCCATACAGGTTGGCGATCTTAAATACTTCCGTGGCCCACTCGCTGCTGCGCCCGCAATCCCGCGAGCTGCAACTGAACAATATCTCTGCCCCCAGGGTCTTCAACTGCTCCCGGTAATGGGAAAACGCCGCCTGGCTGTTGTGACCGCTCGTCAGTTGGTAGGTAACCCGCTTCACTTCGCCACTCAGCCAGCGCTGTTCCGAGCGAATCTCATTGCCGATGACCCGCAACTGGCCAAGGACCAGGCGGTAGTCGGGTACCTCCTGGGTCGTCACCTGCTCCAGCGTGGAAAACGGATACTTCGGCAGAATGCTCGCTGCGGGATCTTCCTGAGCCTGGGCACCGGCGGCCCACAGCATGGTGCAGAAAGCCATCATTGCGATTCGTCGAACGACGTTCATCAACCTACTCCAGGACTGTCAGAAAGGAACTCCATGACCAAGTCTGCGACCCCTGCGGGGTGCGGTTCCAAATGCAGATGATGACCTCCCTGTGCCTGCTTAAAGGTTAAATTCCGTATCTGCGCCAGACGGCTTTGGACCAGCGGACTGTCTGGATTCAGAAAGCCCTCCGTGCCGCCAATAATCAATGTCGCATTCGCAATCGACCCCAGGCAGGCCTGCACCTGGGGTTCCGACATCCGCGCCAGAGAGGGCCAGCGCAAGCGGGGATCGGTCCGCCAGCTATAGCCGCCCGCCACTTTCTTGAGATTGCGCCGCGCAATGATTGCCGCCGCGGATGCGGACAGATCACCAATGCCCTGTTGCCGCGCCGCCACGGCCGCCGCCATATCCCCATAAACTGGCATGGGCGAATGCCCCTTGAAATATCGGTCCAAGGCCTTGCGCAACTGCCCCGGGGTCTCATCGTCCCGATTGACCAGCGGCCCCATGGCATCAATGACCACTAACTTTTGAATCAGTTCCGGATAGGCTGATGCAAAGAGCATGGAGAGCACCCCACCCAGGGAGTGTCCGAGCAGGATGAACTGCTGCCACCCCAGCGCGCGGACCGCGCCGAGGATGTCCACCAGATTATCCAGCAGGTGATAAATTTCACCGGCTCGCCGATGCTGGGAGCGGCCGTGGCCGGGGAGATCCAAGGCCACGACCCGGAAGCGCTCCAGATCGAAGTGAGGCAACAGGCGGTCGAAGGTCGCCGCGTTGTCCAGCCAGCCATGCAGCGCCAGAATCGGCTGCCCCTCGGGATTACCCCAGTCTCTGCCGGCAAGCCGCAAACGCCCGCAGTCGAGCCGAATCTCGCGCGGCCCACGTTTAGCCTTACGAGACGCGGTTACAGGCTCATCCGGGATAGCCAACGGCACGCGAGGAGAGGTTACTGGCATGCGGTAGTCGGGAACAGGCGTTCGAAATTGCGGGTGGTCGCAGCCATGAGATCCGCCGTGGTCATCCCCCGCAGTTCGGCCACATAGGCCGCGACCTGGGTCACCCACTGGGGCTCATTGGGCTTGCCACGATAGGGAATCGGGGCCAGATAGGGCGAATCGGTTTCCACCAGGAGATGCTCCAGCGGCACCTTGCGCGCCACCTCCTTGAGCTCTACCGCGTTCTTGAAGGTTACGATTCCAGAAAAGGAGATCATGAAGTTCTGGTCAATCGCCGCTTTGGCCATCTCCCAGCTTTCGGTAAAGCAGTGCAGAATGCCACCCACTTCGGGGTCGGATTCCTCGCGGATGATCTGGAGCGTGTCTTCCCGCGCATCGCGCGTATGAACGATCACCGGCTTACGCGTCTGGCGCGCTGCACGCAGATGCACGCGAAACCGCTCCTGCTGCACAGCCCTGGTATCGGTGCCGTAATAATAATCGAGACCGGTTTCCCCCAAAGCGATCACCTTGGGATCCGCGGCAAGACTGACCAGACGCTCAACCGTCGGCTCTTCTCCCTCATGACTGCCGGGATGGACGCCAACCGAGCACCAGACGTCCTCATACTGATGAGCAATTTCCCGTACCGCCGGGAAATTCTCCAGATCGATGGACACATTGAGAAACCGCCCTACTCCCGCATCCCGCGCCGCCTGTAGGGCAGCCGCCAAACTACCCTCGTGCCGTGCGAGATCCAGGCGATCGAGATGGCAATGGGAATCGATGACCATGCAAGTAACCTCTCTGCTGCATAAGCCCGGACGAGAGGCGACAAGAAGCCTCCGCCGATGGAATATCGCGGAAGTCTACAGGAAAAACGAAGGGAATTTGAGTATTTAGGACCGGGCGGCCGCAGCAGAGCAGCCGCTAGCGGAGTGTCCGAGCCGGTCAGCTACAGCGTATAGCCGACTCGGAGCAAGGCAGATTACATGGTATGGGTTGGGCGATCCGAGCTCAAAGCGCCAGCCAGGTAGGTTTCGATCTTGTTCTTGGCCATCTCGTCGTCGGCATTGAACTGCACGCCAATACCCGCCGCCCGATTGCCTTGCGCGCCCCGTGGCGTCACCCAGACAACCTTGCCAGCCACCGGGATCTTCTCCGGCTCTTCCATCAGATTCAGCAGAAGAAAGACTTCATCCCCCAACTGATAGTTCTTGGTGGTAGGAATAAACAGGCCGCCATGTTTGATAAAAGGCATGTAGGCGGCATAAAGCACGGCCTTGTCCTTGATCGTCAAGGTCAAGATTCCGCTTCGGGCTCCGAACTGGGGCATCATCTCGATAGTCTCACTGTACCGTCGGGCGCTGAATTAGGATTTGGGTCATGATGAGCGAAGGCAGGAGCCATGGGCGCCCAGCCACCGTCCATAATCGATGTTTATATAGAATAGCAGTTGATATAAAAGTAGCTGCTGAGTGCATCCGCGGCAAACCCAAATGTAGCTGCGCGCTGGATATTCCGGGCATTTCCACGGAAATCTCCGAACCCGCATCGGAGTGTAGCCGGTTCGGATTCGCCGGTGATTATGCTATAACGCAGCGTTTTCTTCCTCACTACGCGCCAGAGAGGCCAGGAGTACGATGGGCATGCGACGTTCAACTCGATCAACATTCGCCCTACGGCAAGGCATGGCCATGCGTCTGGGTCTGGCCCTCGTACTGACGTTGGGTACCAGCCTCGCCCAGGCACGGGCTCCTGAGGTACTCGTCACCATCAAGCCCCTGCAATTGATTGCAACCGCCATTGCTGGCGACCAACTGGTGATTAATCGCCTGCTGGCCCCCACGGCAAGCCCTCATCAATATCAACTGAAGCCATCCGAAGCACGCAAGTTAATCGAGGCAGACGCAATCATTTGGGTTGGTCCTGAGCTTGAAACCTTCCTGAGCCAGGTGATCCGCAATAATAGCACCAAGCCGACACTCGCCCTGACGCAACGGCCACACATCGAGAAGTTGCTGGTCACCAGTGACGCTTCTGAGGCGCACAATCATCCTGCTCACTCTCAGCATGAACAGGATCACGGACATGATCATGCTGAGATCGATGCTCATATCTGGCTAAGTCCCAAACTTGCACTCGCTGCGGCGCGCGAAATGGCATCGCTGTTCGGCGAATTGGTGCCCGCGCAACGCCAACTCTTCCAACAACGTTTGCAACAGTTTGAGTCTGCCCTCGCCCGAACCGACGCCGCCAACCAAAAACTGCTCCAGCCACTGAAATCCAAGGGATTCCTGGTGACTCATGATGGTTACGGACATTTTGTCCGGCACTACGGACTCAACCAGACCGGCGCCCTCACCCTTAATCCGGAACGACAGCCGGGCGCGCGCCATATCGCAGAACTGCGCCAAATGCTCCTCGCAAAGAAAACCCGATGCATCCTGGTTGAGCCCCAGTTCCGGCCCAAGTACCTGCCGGTTCTGACCGAGGGCATTGACGTTCGGACGCAAGAAGTCGATCCGATGGGTGGCGATATCCATGTCAATGCTCAGAGCTACTTCCTTTTTTTGGAAGGATTGGCGACAAACTTCGCCCGCTGTCTCACGAATTAATCGTCCAGTAATACACTCCCGCCTTTCCTTAGGATGTCAGGAATTCCATACCTGACATCCCCTCTTCTATATTCCGATTTAGAATAGATAAATTTCCAAATAGTATTTTTAGTTCTATAAATCCCTTCTTAGAATCACTCCACGTTCTAGCGATTCCTAGACGCTCCGATTGATAACGTTCATAGGAAGATTCGACGTGACAGAAGATTCGCTCGACCAAGCGTTGCTCGAAAACCTGTTATCCCAGATCCACCGGCTGGTTGGTCCCATCAACTATGGCACCGTGGAACTGACCTTCCACCAAGGCAAGCTTGTCCAGGTGGAAAAGAAGGAAAAGGTTCGTGTAAGCGACGCAAGAACACGCTCTTAGTCTTAGTTTTTATTTCATCGAAAAGTCTTAACGTTGGCGCTGACCGGACCACCGGAAGCTGAAGAAATTCAATCGCAATTTCATTTTTCAGTTCTGGAGGTTTTATGTCTCAGCAGTCTTTTCGCTTTAAAAAATTCACCTCAGTGCCCGGTTTCAGCAAGAAGCTGATCGCCGGCCTTGCCCTCAGCCTGTTTGGTGCAAGCTTTGCCACGGCCGACGTTGAACTGCTCAACGTCTCCTACGATCCGACCCGTGAGCTCTATCAGGAGTTCAACCCGCACTTCGCCAAGCACTGGCAAGAAAAGACCGGTGAGAAAGTGACCATCCGCCAGTCCCACGGTGGCGCCGGTAAGCAGGCGCGCGCTGTGGTCGATGGCCTGGAGGCAGATGTCGTGACCCTGGCGCTGGCCTACGATATCGATGAGATCGCCCAGCTGACGAAGAAAATTCCCGCCGACTGGCAAACACGGCTGCCAGAGAACAGCTCCCCTTACACCTCCACCATCGTGTTCCTGGTGCGCAAGGTAAATCCCAAGAACATCAAGGACTGGAACGACCTGGTTCGCAAAGACGTTCAGGTGATCACACCGAACCCCAAGACCTCCGGCGGTGCACGCTGGAACTATCTGGCAGCCTGGGGCTATGCCCTCAAGCAGGAGCTGGGCGATCTGGCTGTGATCAAGGATCCGGCTGCAAAGGACAAGGTTGAAGCCGCCCACAAGAAAGCCTTCGACTTCGTCAACAAGGTCTACAAGAACGTGCCCGTGCTGGACTCCGGCGCCCGTGGCTCCACCAACACCTTCGTGAAGCGTG
>JAEZAA010000246.1 GCA_023430625.1 Pseudomonadota bacterium | reverse complement strand
GAGTCGGGAAGTCGAGCATCACCTGTAACCTGGCGGCAATCAGTGCCTCCGAAGGCCTGCGCACGCTGGTGGTGGATCTTGATCCCCAGTGCAACTCCAGCCATTACCTGCTTGGCCGTGCCGGTGGTGAGCTGAAGGACACCGTGGCCGATCTGTTCGAGCAGAGCGTTGCGTTCAATATCTTCAACAAAAAGCCGGAAGATTTCGTACACGCCACTCAGTTCCCCAGTCTGTTCGTGATGCCGTCGAGCCCGGAGCTGACCTATCTGGAGCGCAAGCTCGAAAGCAAGCACAAGATCTATAAGCTGCGGGAAGCCCTGGATAAGCTGTCGGAAACCTTCGACCGGATCTACATCGATACCGCACCCGCACTGAACTTCTACACCCAGTCGGCCCTGATCGCCGCACAGCGGGTCCTGATCCCGTTCGACTGCGACGATTTTTCCCGCAATGCGCTCTACTCCATACTGGGAGAGATCCAGGAACTGCAGGCCGACCATAACGAGAACCTGAAAATCGAGGGGATCGTGGCGAACCAGTTTCAGCCCCGGGCGAGCCTGCCATTGCAGATCATCAGCGAGCTGGAAGCGGAAGGGCTGCCAGTACTGCCGGTGCGCCTGAACTCATCGGTCAAGATGAAAGAGTCCCATCAGTTGCACCAGCCGCTGATCTACTGCGCTCCCAGCCATAATCTGACGCAGCAGTTCGTGGAGCTGCACAAGATCCTCAACGAGAGCCCCGTCGCGGCATAAAAGGCTTGCGAAAAGGGCAAGGACCGGACGACGTGCATAATCAGCGATATCACGAGGTGGCCGATGTGCTGCTGGAGCTTGAGCAGGAAATGCGCCGGCTTGAGCTCTGGGAGTCGCAGCGCCCGACACCGGAGCAGTTGCAAAGCACCTTGCCCTTCGCGGTGGATACCCTGACGTTTCCCCAGTGGCTGCAGTTCATCTTTGTCGAGCGTTTGAGCGAGATCATCCGTGAAGGACGTGAGCTGCCGCCAGTCAGCGGCATTGCGCCCATGGCGGAAGAGTATTTCAAGGAATCCACAGTCGCCGGCAATCGAGTCGTCGTCATTCTGGACCGCTTTGACCGGCTGTTGACGACAAGACCCTCCTAAACGACGGAGGTCCGCTAGGCGAAGCCTGCCAGTCGGGAATAAACGGAGCCCCTCGGTCCCGTCTGGCTTTCAAATAAGACCAACTCGTGTGCACCAAATTCAATCGGCACTGTAAGGCGTTGCTCTCCTACGGCAAGGGTTGGCCTTTGCCGGGTACCACGGGCCAGTGTGATATGGGCGCGTAGCGACCGTGCTTCAGTGCGGTAGCCGTTGTCCGCCAACCGCTGTTGCAAATCCCGATAGATGGCGTCCAGGGTTGGGTTCGGCTCGATATGGGCAACCACATAGCGGCTACGGGTGACGCTGGGAAATCCGCCCAGGGCACGGATTTCCAACCGCAGGGGCGAATTCAGCCAAGGTTGCGCCGCCAGCAGCGACTCCAGGCGGGCAATTCCTTCCGTCGACAGATCGTCCAGAAACGCCAGCGTCAGATGAAAATTGCGCGCGGGAATCCAGCGGAAATGGGTATGACCGATCGTCTCCTGCAGCCGCGCGGATTCCCGTGCCAGCAATTGGCTGGTGGCATCGGGCAGGGCGAGGCCTAGGAAGCAACGCTTGACGGCGGGGTCAGCATCCATCAGACGCTCCAGATATCCGGCGCCGGACGAGCCTGTTTACGGCGCTCCAGGTCGTTCAGCACATCCTGCTTTTCCGCTGATGTCATCTGGTGCCAGTCCAGAATTTCCTGCAGCGTCCGCGCGCATCCCAGACACACGTCCCGGTGGTCGAGGCAGCACCTGCGGATACAGGGCGAAGCCGGCGCGTTGGCGTCGGCTTTTGGCGAGTCAGACATGGTTGGGCGGCTCCAGGCGAGCTTGGTTCATTGTTTCAAGTCTGAAGAAGTGGATTGGTTCTGGAAAGTCGGGCCGGGGATCTAGGATGCGGTCTTGTCGAGCGGCAGACCGATTTGCCCTGCCGTCAGGTCCAGATAACCCCGCCGCGTCCCATGGAAGAGATCGGGCAGGGCGGTGTCGGGCACTGCTCGGGCATAGAGATGCCCTTGCAGGTAACGGCATTGATGACGTCGGAAAAAAGCTTCCTGTTCCGGATACTCGATGCCTTCGGCAATGACCCGCAAGCCCATTTTGTGGGCAATGGTCAGCAGCGTCCCGGTCACGGCTACCTCGTTATCCTGATCGGGAATGCCGCGGATAAAGCGGCGGTCGATCTTGACGGTGGCGACGGGAAAGCGCGCCAGGTGAATCAGCGAGGTGAATCCGGAGCCAAAACTGTCGAGCGTGAGCGACAGGCCGAGGCGGGTCAGCGCCCGCAGGGTCTGAATCGATTCCTCGGGCTGGGAGACAATGCTGGTCTCGTTGATTTCCAGCGCCAGGAAGTGAGGATCGAAGCGGGTCTCGTCCAAGGTCCTGGCCACCAGCTCCATCAGCTCTGGGTGCTGGAACTGGCGCTGCGACAAATTAACGCAGATTTGCACCGGGTGTTCGCTCATTACCTGTACGGCGCGGCCCTGCAGGCAACTGTGCAGCAGGACCCATGCACCGATCTGGGTGAGCAGTCCGGACGACTCGGCAACCTTGAGAAACGCCTGGGGCTGGAGCAGGCCGCGCGTCGGATGCTGCCAGCGCAGCAGGGCCTCCAGCGCAACGATCCGGCCACTTTCCAGATCGATCACCGGCTGATAATGGATCCGGAACTGATGTTCCTGCAGCGCCGTGCGCAGTTCCTGTTCCAGTTGCAGCTGGCGGGCGAACTCATCGTTCATTTCCCGGTGGTAGAACTGAACATTGTTGCGACCGGCCTGTTTGGCCCGATACATGGCCATGTCGGCGTTCTTGAGCAGCTCGTCGTAATCCTCGCCATCGCTGGGGGCGAGGGCGAGGCCGATACTGGTGGTGATCACCAGTTCCTGACCGGGCAGCTGAATCGGCTGCACCACCGCCTCCAGCACATTGCGGGCAACCACCTCGGCCCCTTCCGCACCGTTGACCTGATGGAGCAGAACCGCAAACTCGTCGCCGCCGAGGCGGGCGACGGTATCTTGCTTGCGCACGCAACGCCGTAGCCGATCCGCGATTTCCTTGAGCAGCAAATCGCCGGCGGCATGGCCGAAGGTATCGTTGATCCGTTTGAAATGGTCGATATCCAGGTGCATGAGGCCCACCTGATGGCGCCCACGCTCCGCGCTTTTGAGCGCCTGGCGACAACGGTCCTCGAACAGGCGCCGGTTGGCGGCGCCGGTCAGGTCGTCGTAATGGGCGAGATAGTGCAGGCGGTCCTGGGTGAGCCGGATGTCGGTGATTTCCTGGCCGATCACGATGGCCTGGGTGGTCTGTTCTTCCGGATCTTCGACCCGATTGATGTTCCAGAGCATGATGTGGCGACGGCCATCGCCGGTGAGCGCTTCCGCTTCCAGACATTCCTTGCCGGTCCCGCCTTCCAGCGCCTTCTTGATCTTCCAGGCGGTTTCGTCCTGGTGTGGCATCGGCACGAAGCAGTGGACATAGTTCTTGCCGATGATGTCTTCCCGCTGATAGCCGAACAACCGTTCGGCGGCACCATTCCATTGGCGGATGGTGAAATCCGGGTCCATGACGATGATCGGGCTGCCGGCCATCTCGATGAGCGCCCGATAGCGGCGGGAGGAGGTGCGAAAGGAACGCTCCGCCTGCTGGCGGATATGGATTTCATCCTGGAGTTCCCGGTTGATCGCTTCCCATTGCTGGCTGTGTTTCGCCACCGTCAGGCCCAGCATGGTCTGGAGCCGGCGGCGCTCCACCAGCAGTGTGACGAGGAAGCTCACGGCCAGGACAACCGCGACCAGCTGCGCCTCCAGCGGCAGTAATCCGTTGCGGACTAACAGGTAATAAAGGAGGGCGACAACCAGTGCGAGCAGCGGTCCCATAAGCTTGGGGCGCAACCGGCGGGCGCGATGCATGAGATTTGCCAACATACCTGTCTAAGTCAGTCCTTGCGTACGAAAAGAAGTGATCGAAAAATATACTATTTGCGCCAAAATAAGGCGACCTGGCAAATGAAACCAAATGTAACAAAGTGTGATTGTTTGTAATTGGCGAGACGTGCTGCCAATGGTGCAGCACCTGACGAACGCCAGGGATCTGGCCCGGCCTGAACGGAGTGCCGGGCCAGATCGGGAGGGCGATTAGCTGTCCTGAAGACGCATGGAGAGATCGATGGCTTTGCAGTCCTTGGTCAGGACGCCCATGGAGATATAGTCGACGCCGGTCTCCGCCACACTGACCAGATTGGCGCGGCTGATGCCGCCGGACGCCTCCAGCTTGGCGCGCCCCGCCGTATAGCGCACGGCCTCGCGAGTCTGCTCCAGAGAGAACTCGTCCAGCATGATGATATCGGCACCGGCGGCAATGGCTTCCGCCAATTCCTCCGGGGTTTCCACTTCCACTTCCACCGGCGTGCCTGGCGCCTGTTCCCGCGCCCGCAGCACGGCCTGGGTGATGGAGCCACAGGCCTGGATATGGTTTTCCTTGATCAGGAAGGCGTCGTAGAGGCCGAGCCGGTGGTTGTGGCAGCCACCGCAGGTTACTGCGTATTTCTGTGCCAGCCGCAGGCCAGGCAGGGTCTTGCGGGTATCCAGCAGACGGCAATGGGTGTGAGCGACCAGATCGGCGTACTCGCGGCAAATGGTGGCGGTACCGGACAGGGTCTGGAGGAAGTTCAGTGCCGCCCGTTCCGCGGTCAGCAGCGAGCGCGCAGGGCCTTCCACTTCGAACAGCACCTGGTTGGGCACGACCCGTTCTCCGTCCCGTACCTGCCAGCGCAGCTCGACAGCCGGATCCACCTGGCGAAAGACTTCGTCGACCCACGCCTGGCCACTGATGACGGCGGCTTCCCGAGTGATGACCCGGCCCCGGGCACGGGTTGCCGGGTCGATTAATTGGGCGGTCACATCGCCGCTACCAATGTCTTCGGCCAGTGCGGCCCGGACATTCTGTTCGATGGTGGGACGTAGTGCTTGAATATCCATGAACAACGGCTCTCCCGTGAAAGACTGATCCGCAAAACATTACTGGGTGAGCGTCAGGACGCCGTCGCGCTGGGCGAAATCCAGTTGCCGCAGGGCGCTCATGCCCAGGAGGACTTCGTCCTCGCCGCGCATGCCGGGGTTAATGCTGGCGGGCACATTATAAAGAATGATGTCGCCGATGCTAACGCTTTCCAGTTCGGTGCGCTCGATCTCCACCACGCCGTTGGCGGTCGACGCATAGCCCCGGCCCAGGTGTTGCAGCCCCAGTTCCTGGGCGAGCGCGGCGGGCACCACGATGTCGGTCGCGCCGGTATCGAGCAAAAACGTGACAGCCTCGCCGTTGATCCGGCCCTGAGTCAGGTAATGACCCTGACGGTTGCGGTGCAGTGCCACTTCGATGCGTCCATCCACCGCGCGCTGGGAGAGGGGCGACTGATTCGGATTCTGCTGGCGGCGCTCCCAATGGCCGAACATTTGAGTCAACAGCAGCATGCCGACGAGCCAGGCGATGATCAGCATCAGGCGGCCGGTCTTGCGGGTGTGATGGGAAGGTGCCGACTCGCTCATGAAATCCTTGATCCGCTCCTGATCTGAAACATTCCTGCGGGATGATGGGCTGCCCTCGTGCGGCGGTGCCGGGGCGAATGGGCTCCTAACTTACAGGGATACAGCCGGCTTGAAAAGCCCGGCGGCCATCAATCCGGGACCTGGTATGACACAGGCTGCGGTGGCGGGTTGTGAACTCTGTCGCGCGCTAACAAATTGTGACAGGGAACGGATTGTTGACGTTCTATACTCAGCCTACGTTACAAAAAATTGTCACTATGTGCCGGAGCTGGTCAAAAACTGATCCGGTGCGGACGGGCAGAAAGCACAGGTTCGGAGTATTGGGAGCCATGAAGAACAATTCGAATATCGTTCACTTGAATCTGGGTCGCGGAGCCGAGGCGCAGCCTCACTTGCCGCTGCCGCTGATCAGGCTGCGCGACACCAGCACCGAAAAGCTCAAGGCGCTGCTGGGCCGGATGTTCGACAGTGCCGACGATGCTCTCTTCGAGTTGGCCGACCGGGCCGGTTCCAACAGCGATCAATCCCTGTATTTTGATGCCATGCGCGAGGTTCGCCTCAAGCGCAAGCAAATCGAGATGACCTTTCTGCAGGGCGTGGCCCGGGCTTTTGCAGATCTGCCACGAGAGCGTGCCGAAACGCGGACCGAGTCGGTCGTCGATTTTGAAACTCTGGATCTGGTGCAGAACGACGAGCTGGAGGAGCGGGTCGCGATTGACAGTATGGTGAGCCGAGCGACCAGCCAGCAGGGGCGGGAGCTGCAACACCTGACGCTGCGCATCGATTGCCTGATGCGCCCCGTGCCGGTGACGGATGCGAGCAACCCACTGGGCCCACGTGTCCTGTGCCAGGCGTTTGGTGCGTCCTGCCAGGAGCTGACGGTCGAGATTCGCGCCAAGCTGGTGCTGCTCAAGCTGTTCGAGAAATTCACCTTGAGCGGTCTGCAGGAACTTTATCAGGCCGCCAACGCCCTTCTGGTGGAGCAGGGTGTCATGCCGGATCTCAAGGCTGCGACCAAGCCCATGCGGCCCGCGAGACCGCAGGGTGCGCCTGCGCTGGGTGGCGTTCAGCGCAGTGCCGGCATGGCGGCCGCGCCGGGTACTCCGGACGAGGCGGAAGTGTTTGGCGCGCTTCGCGAATTGTTGGCGGAGCAACGCATCGAAGGCCGGATTCCGACGCTGATGCCTCTGGAACGCGGTGCGGCCGGTGGCTTTGTTATGGGCACGCCGGGCGCCACGCAAGGCTCGGTACCTGTCTTGAGCCAAGTCGACTTGTTGTACCTGTTGTCCCAGGCCCAGCATCAGCAGGATCTGACAGGCCAGGTCCAGAACACTGGTGGGCTGATCGACTATCGCAGTTTGCTGCCCAGCCTGCTTCAGCAGGCGGGACGTCAGGGGCGGGTGAGCCCGGTCGATGACGATGTGATCAACCTGGTCGCCATGCTGTTCGAGTTTATCCTCGACGACCGCCAACTGCCCGCAGCCATGAAGGCGCTGATCGCCCGGCTGCAGATTCCCATGCTGAAAGTAGCCGTGCTGGATAAGACCTTTTTCAGCAAACGCGGCCACCCGGCCCGGCGCCTGTTGAACGAACTGGCCACGGCCGCCATCGGTTGGAACGAGAAGGCCGCGGGGGAGCGGGATCCACTGCGCGAGCGCATCGAAGCGGTGGTCGAACGTTTGACCCAGGACTTCGAGGCCGACCTGCAGGTGGTGGAAGACGTTCTGGCGGATTTCCAGCGTTTTGTGGAAACCGAACAGCGTCGCGGTCAGCTGGTTGAACAGCGTATTCGTGACGCCGAGGAAGGGCGCGCCAAATCAGAGGG
>JAEZAA010000062.1 GCA_023430625.1 Pseudomonadota bacterium | reverse complement strand
GCTTCCGCCACGGCGCAGGCCCAGCAGGCCCGCAGTGGAAACGGAAACGGCGCGCACCCCCCGCAGCAGCCGCAGCCTGGCTCGACGCAGCCCGATTACGGCGCACCGGCGGGCTGGCACAGGCTTTCATCCTGGCACCCGCTCTGAATCCGGTCGAGCCGGTCCAGCTGCCCCAGTGCTTCTTCGAGATCAGCCCGGACCCGCCGCAGATCGGCCGAGCCGGGCAGATTGCCCTCGCTCATGGCTTAGCGGAGGGTGTGTCGAGCTTGGCCAGGGTACAGATAGCGCCGGGCTCTTCCACGCGAAAGACCAGGCTTTCGCTGACGAACATCTGGTGATGGATGCCGTCATTGGAGGAATAGCCGGTCATCAGGTCCTGGCCGATGATGATCCGCCCGGCACGGGCGTCCACCAAGACGCCGCCTTCGATGCTGGCCTTGAACACACCCAGTTCGCACAGCCGCTTGAGGTGCTCCAACTGGAGCATGTCGGTGCCTTCATAGCGGCGGAACAGCAAGTTGTACCAGACCGGTGACAGGGCCAGCGCATAAGGGCCATGGAAGCCGTTGTTGTCCAGGTGATTGACGGCGGTGAGCACGTCGTTGAGCGCCTGCTCGATCTTGTTCCAGTTTTCGCACTGGACCTCGTTGCGCCCCTGGGCTGTCAGCAGGCCCTCGATGCCAAAGTCGAGCTGGCCGTAATAGATGAATTCTTCCTCGCGCCGCGCCACGGCTTCGGCGGCGTCTTCCACCTCACGCAGATCCAGCGGCTGGCCCATGGCCTCGTAGCCTTCAATGCGGCGCACGCTGAGCCCGAAGCCCTTGCGCAGCATGGGAATGGCGCAGGCCTTGCTGAGCACGGCACCGGCTTCGTCAGGCGCCGGCTGGCGGCAGTAGCCTTCGGCACCCACTTCGATGGCGGTCAAACCCACGCCGTAAGGGCCATCCACTTCCAGAAAGCGGCGGCCGGTCAGGATGTCGCGCGCGGCATTCACGGCGGCGGCGTCGATCCGCTCCCAGATGTCCTGTGAAAAGGAGGCGTTTTCCCGATTGAGATAGTTCATGTTCTTTTTCCCCTCTTCATACTGCCGATGGTGAACTTGTTCAGGGGCTGGCTCGGCGCCGCCTTGCCGGCCTCGCTCAAGTCCGCTTCCTCGTCCTCCACTTCCAGAATGGGCTTGCTGGTGAACAGGTAGGTCTGCATCTGCTGGGCAAAATCGGGATTGTTGCGTCGCAGCCACTCCAGCACCATGCAGGCATGCTCGATTTCCTCGCGCATGTTGTGCAGCAGGAGTCCTTTCAGTTCTTCATCCTGGGTGGCATCGGCCCGCTGCCGGTACCAGTCCACGGCTTCCAGTTCTTCCTGGACCGAAACCAGGGCACGGTGCATGTCCTTGGTCTTTTCGGACAACAGGTCCTCGGGTTCGTGATAGCTCACGCTTGCGCCGGCCATATCGTTCTCCGTAACACATGGGTGAAAAATTATGCAGATGGATTCGCCGCGTTCCTTACCGGCTGTCATCAATGACGAATTATAGGGTTCTTGCCAATTGGATCCGGGCGAAGCCCGTGGGGGAAAACATAGGCTGGACGATGGTCGAACCAAAACGAACCATCGCTGGCGGTTATAGCGCCAATAAGAGCGAAGGGGCTTTGTGTGCGGAAACTATCCCAGGAGTTGGGCCAGGTAGGGCGTCATAAAAACGCCGTCGGGATCGAGGCGCTTGCGAAGCTGCTGAAACTGCCCCCAACGCGGATAGCGCGGCGCCAGCGTGGCGGCGGTACAACTGTGCCATTTGCCCCAATGGGGCCGGCCCTCATAGCCAAGCAGAATCGCCTCCACCTGGCGGAAGTAATCCTCGTAGGGCATGCCCTGGTACATGTGCACGGCGATAAAGGCGGAATCGCGCCCAAAGGCAGGGCTCAGGGGAATGTCGTCGGCCTTCACGAAGCGGCACTCCAGGGGGAAGTGCACGGCAAAGTTCTGCTGGGCGGTGAGGGCGCGAATCTCTTCAATCGCCGCCTGAAAATGCGTCAGCGGGATGCTGTATTCCATCTCATGGAAGCGCACCAGGCGGTGGGTGGCGTACAGGCTGCATGCGTCGCCAATGCGTTCGGATTCCGAGACTAAACGTGCCGACAGTTTTGAAACCGAGGGGCAGAGTGCTGGGAACCGCCGCGCCAGTCGGCACAGTAGGCTGTAGGCCGCGTTTTCCAGCACCAGATCATTGGCCAGCTTGAGGATGCCGCCACCGCGATTGGGGGCGTCGGTCTGGTCCATGAACTTGAGCTGGACCCGGTCGGAGTATGGGAACCAGTAGAACTCAAAGTTGCGGTGCCGGCTCAGGTGTTCGGGGAGATCCTGCAGGCACTGTTGCAGGGTTGCACGTCGGGACTGGTAGTGGAGCTTGTAGGCCGGCAGGACCTTGAGCGTCACCTGGGTGATGATGCCGAGGCATCCCAGGGACAGCCGGGCCGCCTGAAACACTTCCGGGTTGGACTCCATGGAGCAGTCGATCAGCTCACCGGTGCCGGTAATCAGGCGCAGGCCGGTCACCTGGGTCGATAAGCTGCCGAACTGCAGTCCGCTGCCATGGGTGCCGGTGCTGATGGCGCCGGCAATGCTCTGGGCGTCAATGTCGCCCAGGTTCTCCTGGGCGTAGCCCTGCTCGAACAGGAGCCGCCCCAGCATCCGCAGCTTGGTGCCTGCCCAAACTGTTACTTCCTGCCGGTCCCGGTTCACGGCCACCAGTCCTTGCAGGTTATCCAACGACAGCAACAGATCGTCGGTGGCCACCAACGGCGTAAAGGAGTGGCCGGAACCGACGACGCGCAGTGTGCGGCCCTGGGCTCGGCAGGACTGCACCAGGGCCTGGATCTCCGCTTCCGTGGTGGGCGCGAGCCGCTGACGGGGCTGGCATTGCACGTCGCCGGACCAGTTTCGCCAGCGAGGGGTGTCCGCTTGTTCAGGCCTCTGTTCCGTCAGAGAAAGCATTGTCCATCTCCCCGATAGGTGCTGGCGCTGCCAATGATCTGGCCGCCCCGGATCAGCCAAAGTTGCTGGAAATGTTCGCACAGCTCGCCAGCCTTGGCGTGGCGGAAGAACACCGGGTCGCCCACCTGTAACGGCTGGCTCGTGCGTACCGGTGTTTGCACCTCGCCCGCACCTTCCGTCGCCAGCAGCCGGCCGTCGTCCGGCAGAAAAACCTGGGGCATCTTCTCGGGAGCGGCAGGGCCGGAGGCGATATAGCCACCGCCGGCACAGGTGACCAGGCCCGG
>JAEZAA010000227.1 GCA_023430625.1 Pseudomonadota bacterium | reverse complement strand
TTCGCGATGCCCGTGGGCTCGCCCCAGTACTCAAACAGTGGCACCGTTCCCGGCACCCGGATCAGAACGCCGTCGTCTAGCGCACGAGCACTGTCGACCGCCTCGGATGGGAGTTCCAGACCGGCGATCTCACCAATCAAGCCAAGGGCTGAAAGTGTGTCATCCAGTGTCAGCTGGGCTTTGAAGAACGGGATGTACTTCTTCAGGTGATCGACCAGAGGTTGGGCCAGGGCGCCTGGTAGCCTCAACCAGTACTCGTCGCCCACCCGGGCAATGCGAAACAGGGCCAGCATGCGTCCTTTGGGCGTGCAGCAGGCGCCAAGGCGGCTTTGCTCCGGCGTAACCTCGGTGAGGTCGCAGGTGAACTGGCCCTGCATGAATTTGAGGGCGTCGGGACCAGTGACGCGGATCAGGGCGTAATGATCCAGGGCGATCCAGGCGGGCTCCTTGCCCAATGTGGAATCCGGCAGCGTAGGCAATTCAGCAGTGTCCGTCATGATCGGGCTTCGTTTTCAAAGAGTTGATGCGCACTAATCTTACTCAGTCGCAGTCGCCTTGTCAGGCATTTCGGCCCGGCGCAGACGCAATACGACACGCAAGCGGCGCAGGGCCTGCTCATCGCAATTCCAGCGGGTCAGGAGCAGGATAAAACGTCGGCGAGAGGAGGGCGATTGCAGGCGGAGCAAAATGAAGCTCGCAGTCACGATGCTGTCGTCTCGCACGCTGACCGGCAGGCTGCTACGACCGACCTGTTGCAAGGACCAGGAGGTGCGCCGGGAGTCCGCTGGAATGTCCAGTTGCAAGGGGCTATTGGGAAGGCTTAGCAGACCATGACGTAGAATCTGATAGGTCGCATCGGCGCCAAGCAGAAGGCCAATCAGGAGCTTGAGCCATAGGGGCGCACTGCTGCTGATGGTGAGGCTGGCGGCGGCCAGGTGCGGCAGGCAGAGCAGGACGCTAAGCCGGGCCGACGGCCGCAGCCTGACATTATTTGGGCTGAACACGGTCCAGAATCATTTTCACGATGCGGGCGAGGTCCGGGTCCTCGGGAATACCGCGCTGCATGAACCAGCCGAACATGTCCTGATCCTCGCATTCCAGCAAACGGCGGTAGCGGGCCTGATCGGCCGCATCCAGCTGGGGGTAGGCTTCCTGCAAAAACGGAATCAGCAGAACATCCAGTTCCAGCATGCCGCGGCGGCTGTGCCAGTAGAGGCGGTTGATCTCGGCGTCAGACATCGAAGTTCCTCAAGAGCTAACGGGGCGATGGCGGTGGATTGGACTCGGGTGCGGGCGCCCCTGGGCAGTACGCTGGCGGGGCGTTTTTCGGCACTCAGCCATCCATCGACCAGTTCTCGGATGAATAGTTGATGGGGGTGAGAATGGTATCACGGGTGTCATTGCGCTGGCCCGGATAATCCAGGGTGTAATGCAGGCCACGGCTCTCCTTGCGCTGGATCGCCGAGCAGATGATCAAATCCGCCACCACGGCTAGGTTGCGCAGTTCCAGCAGGTCGCTGGTGACTTTGTAGTTGCTGTAGTAGTCGCGGATTTCCTGTTGCAGCAGGTCCACGCGATGCTTGGCCCGTTGCAGGCGTTTATCGGTGCGGACAATACCCACATAGTCCCACATGAAGCGGCGCAGTTCGTCCCAGTTGTGGGAGATCACCACGTCTTCATCGGAGTCGGTTACCTGGGATTCATCCCAGGCCGGCGCTTCGGGTGGTTCGGGCACGGCCCGCAGATGGGCGGCAATGTCCTGGGCGCAGCTGCGGCCATAAACGAAGCACTCCAGCAGGGAGTTGCTCGCCATGCGGTTGGCGCCATGCAGACCGGTAAAGGCACACTCCCCAATCGCATACAGCTGATTGATATCGGTGCGCCCGAGGGAGTTGGTCACGATGCCGCCGCAGGTGTAGTGGGCGGCAGGCACCACGGGGATGGGCTGGCGAGTGATATCGATGCCGTACTCCAGGCACTTCTGGTACACCGTGGGAAAATGGCTGCGCACAAACTCGGCCGGGCGGTGGCTGATGTCCAGGTACAGGCAATCGCATCCCAGGCGCTTGATCTCGTGGTCGATGGCGCGCGCCACGATGTCCCGTGGCGCCAGCTCGGCGCGCGGGTCAAAGCGGTGCATGAAGGGCTGGCCATTGGGCAGCAGCAGCTTGCCGCCTTCGCCCCGAATGGCCTCCGTGATCAGAAAGGTCTTGGCCTGGGGGTGATACAGGCAGGTTGGGTGAAACTGGTTGAACTCCATGTTCGCCACCCGGCAGCCACTGCGCCAGGCCATGGCGATGCCGTCGCCGGTGGCACCGTCCGGATTGCTGGTGTAGAGATAGACCTTGCTGGTGCCACCCGTGGCAAGCACCACAAAACGAGCCCGGAACAGCTCTACGTGGCTGCTGTCCCGGTTGAGGATATAGGCGCCCACGCAGCGATTGCCGGGCAGGGACAGTTTGCGGTGGGTAATGAGATCGACGCAGACCCGGTTTTCGAAAATATCGATGTTCGGGCGCTGCTTGGCCTGTTCGCAGAGCGCCTCGGAGACCGCCAGGCCGGTGGCGTCGGCGGCATGAATGATGCGGCGGTGACTGTGGCCGCCTTCCTGGGTCAGGTGGTAGGCAAAGCTGTCGTCGGACGCTTCTTCCTCGCGCTCCGTGAACTGAACGCCCTGTTGAATCAGCCATTCGATGCTGGAGCGGCTGTTTTCAACGGTGAAGCGCACCGCGTCCCGGTGGCACAGCCCGGCCCCGGCTCGCAAGGTGTCTTCAACGTGAGACTCTACGGTATCCGCCTGGTCCAGCACCGCGGCGATACCGCCTTGAGCCCAGGGGGTCGAACCGCTTTGCAGGCTGGTCTTGCTGATAATCGCAACCCGGGCCTCGGGTGGCAGATTGAGCGCGACGGTCAGGCCGGCCGCGCCGGAACCGATAATCAGGACGTCGTATTGGTAAGAAATCGTCATGGGTTTCGAACTGTTATATGATGAAACCGGGTCGCAAACCCGCAGACCGTCGCCCCGTGGCGTGTCGGATTGCCACACTTTACCATGGGGCAGGGAGTGGGACGAATAGCCTTTATCAAGGTACGCGTGCCGGTGCCAAACTCATCCACCGATGAACTGACGAGTCTGACATCCCGCCTGACTCAGGCTAAGTTTGCAGAAAGACTTTAGCGTTTACATAAGCCGTTAGCGTTGACAGAAGTCATTAACGTTTAGATGCGTCATTAGCGATAACACGACGAAACCACTGGACGAACAGCCATTGAGCATGCCGTTGACTCAACCCCCCTTGGAACTTTCGTATAGCCCGGCAGTCTATTGGAAAAGATCGCCGGAGCGTTATCACGTCTTGCAGCGGAATCGGATCGCCGGATACAGCCTGTCTGCCTCCCGCAGGTGGACCGCATGACGACGGTGGAAACGGATCCGCAACTGGTTAAGCGCGTCCAGCGAGGCGATAAGCGCGCCTTTGATCTGCTGGTAATTAAGTATCAGACCCGGGTGGCCGCCTTGATCAGTCGCTACGTGCATGATTCCCATGAGGTCATGGACGTGACCCAGGAAGCGTTCATCAAGGCCTATCGGGCACTGGCGAACTTTCGCGGCGACAGCGCGTTCTATACCTGGTTATACCGGATCGCCATCAATACGGCGAAGAACTACCTGGTTGCGCGTAACCGGCGCCCACCTGGCAGCGACGTGGAGCTGGAAGACGCGGAGTATTTTGAAAGCAGCCATGGCTTGAAGGATATCGAATCGCCGGAACGGCTGCTGTACCGGGATGAGCTGGAAAAGACGATTTACCAAGCTATTCAGGATTTGCCGGAGGATCTGCGGGTGGCATTGACCCTGCGGGAATTCGACGGCTTGAGTTATGAAGAAATTGCCGAGGTCATGGATTGTCCGGTTGGCACCGTCAGATCCCGTATTTTCCGGGCGCGTGAGGCGGTTGACGGTAGGATCGCACCTTTGCTGGGGGAAAGCCCGGGTGGCGCGACACGCTAACACTAGTTGGACGGGCGTGGCTGGATGCAGGGAGCAATTGGATTTGCGAAGGGCAGGATGCAGCCCGATGTTTTAAAAGCGGCAACGGCATAAAAAGTCGCTTTTGAGCGGGTATCGATTTGGCACTGAGTAATAGGTAACAGGCATTGAACATCCTGAATGATGGTAATCACTGGGTTTCCGTGAGGTGATTTCATGAACGAAGAGCACAAGGTCCGGGAATCTCTATCGGCGCTGATGGATGACGAACTCAGCGAGTTGGAGCTGCAGCGCTTGCTAAAACAGCCTGTTTCGGAAGAGGCGTTGGCCGCCATGCGACGGTATCAGGCCGTCCACGCCGTATTGGCGGGGCAAGGCGCTCTGGCAAAGCTGGACGTGCGGGCGGGAGTTGCCGCGGCACTGGAAGCGGAGCCTCCTTTGGCGCACCCGGAGCTGCAGAATTCTAGTGCGATCCCTACAGTGACGCTGCGCAGGCAGCTGTTTGGAGGTGTGGCAGTCGCCGCCTCGGTGGCATTCGCCGTGATCTTCTCGGCGCAGCTAATGCGGGAGCAGCCACCGGTTGCGTCGCCTCCAGCCCTGGCTCAAGCGGCCTCCGGGCCGGCCTCGTCGGCAGTGGCGCCGGCGCTGGTGTCGGTGCCCCGGGATACGGCATTGGTCGCCAGCGATGGGGTGCCATTACGTGGCGCACCGTTGGATGTGACGCCGGTGACCGAGCAGACCATGAGCGACGAACACCTGCGCAGGCTTAACAGTTATCTCATGCGCCACGCCGAGCATGCGGCGCTCAGCAATGGGCAGACCACCGTGCCGTTCGCACGCCTGGTCGGACATGAAACAACGCCGCCCCCGCAACGCTAGCCGACCGGTTTGATCAGATGTGACGACACGACAATGATCCACTCGAACTCCATGAACCGACACCGACATGCGCTGATGGTGCTTGCTTGGGGGCTGTGGCTGGCACTGACCTGGCCATTGACCAGTTTCGCCGACGCGGATGCGCAGGATTGGATGCGGCGGATGCTGGAAGCACGCAAGCTGCGCAGCTATGAAGGTGTGCTGGTTTATGGGCGGGGCGAGGAGGTCAACTCGGTTCAGATCAGCCATCGCTATCAGGATGGCGGGGAGCAGGAGCGACTGTTGCATCTGGATGGAGAGCGACGGGAAATTTGGCGAAACGGTGACCGGGTCGTTTGTATCCTGCCAGGCAAGGAAACCCTGGAGCTGAAGCACAGCTTGCCATCCGGACCTTTTTCCGGGCCCTATGCGGCAAGTCCCGTTCCCCCTGCGGAGCAATATCGTCTGACGCTGACCGGTGGTGGTCGGGTCGCGGGATATGACGCGGTCAAACTGGCGGTGATGGCGCGCGACGACCATCGCTACAGCTATCTGTTATGGCTCGACAAGAAAACCGCGCTCCTCCTCAAGTCGCTGGTGCTGAACAAGCAAGGTGAAGTGCTGGAGCGGATGCAATACACAACGCTCACCATTGACGCACCCATTGATGATCTGGCCTCGCAGTTTCAGGAGTTGGTGAAAGAACAGCCTGCTGCGAAGGGTGCAGAGACAGCCGTCAAGACGGAGCAGGCTGCCGTCTTGGCTTGGCTGCCCCAGTGGCTGCCGCCGGGTTTTCAGGAGGTTCCGGCGCTGGTGACTCGCATGGATGACAAGAGCGCGCGCAGCACGGACAGTCGCGTCTATTCCGATGGCATGTCGGCATTCAGTGTGTTTATCGAGCCGATCGGGCGCGAGCCGGCCCCGGAAGGGGCGTCGCAGACCGGTGCGACCATTGCCTATGCACGTTCCGCCGACGTGGCGGGCGATCATTACATGATCACGGTTGTCGGTGAGGTCCCGTTGGCGACTGTGAAGCGTGTGGCGGAATCGGTGGGTCCCAAGTAGCCATGAGCAGGCCGGCCGCTAGCAGCGCAGCAGCAACCTTGAGTGGGAGAAGAGGGTGATAGAGGAGGCGGGTCGAGTCATTGCCGTGGATGGTGACCAGGCTTGGGTGCGCACGATCCAGGTCAGCGCCTGCCAGAGCTGTGCGGCTCGCAAGGGCTGTGGTCATGGGCTGCTGAGCTCGGTGGGCGAGGGACGCGGCACCGAGGTGCGTGTCCCCAATGTTCTTGGTGTTCGTGTCGGCGATGATGTCGTGTTGGGGGTGCCGGAAAGTGCGTTGCTCGGGGCGTCGGCCCTGATGTATCTGGTGCCCTTGTTGACCATGATCCTCGCGGCGGTGGCGACCAGGCACTGGTTTACAACGGCTGATGGCTGGATCGCGTTGGCGGGCCTGGGTGGGCTGGTCGCAGGTTTTGTCCTTGTGGGGCAGGTCTGGGCGCCCAGGGCGCGGGGGCTGGATTTTCAGCCACGCTTGCTGCGTCGCGTCGTGGCGGTGGAGCCTTCCAAGATCGCGACTTGCTCTTTGCCTTCACACTAAATTCCCAAGCACGCCTGATGTTTGGGTATGCTTCCACTTACCCGAAGTTTAAGATTAGTGCCGGTGTTGAACTGATACGACGGACGTCTGCCATGACAGGCGGTTCCCAGGGCACAGCGTCCGTTTTTAGATTCTGTAATTCCAGATTGGAGTTGGTATGAAACCGTCAAATTCATGGTTGGCTATCGTTTTTTTCTGCTTTTCAGTTCTCACCCTGAGACCGGCCTTCGCGGTCGATTTGCCCGATTTCACCCAGTTAGTGGAAGACGTTGCGCCCGGGGTGGTGAATATCAGCACAACCCGCAAGAACGATCCGGCCGCCGGCGCCATGGGCGGGCAGCCGGGCACTGAACAGATTCCCGAATTCTTTCGCCACTTTTTCGGCGACCAGTTTGGTCAACCCGGCGCTCCCCAAATGCAATCCATGGGGTCGGGCTTCATCATTTCGAAAGACGGCTATGTGCTCACCAATAATCATGTGATTGAGGGCGCCGACGAGGTGGTGGTGCGCTTGAATGACCGGCGCGAGCTGATCGCCGAGGTGGTGGGAATTGATCCTAAAACCGATCTGGCGCTCTTGAAAGTTGAGGGAGAGGCTCTTCCGGCGGTGCCCATCGGTGAGTCTGCGAAGCTCAAGGTGGGTGAATGGGTGGTGGCAATTGGTTCGCCGTTCGGATTCGACTACACGGTAACGGCGGGTATTGTCAGCGCCAAGGGGCGTAGCTTGCCCAGTGAAAACTACGTGCCCTTCATCCAGACCGATGTGGCAATCAATCCCGGTAATTCCGGTGGCCCCTTGTTCGATCTGGATGGACGGGTAGTTGGCATTAATTCCCAAATCTATACCCGCTCCGGTGGCTTTATGGGCGTGTCGTTTGCGATTCCGATCGATGTCGCGATGGATGTGGCCAACCAGCTCAAGGATAAGGGCTTCGTCAGTCGGGGTTGGCTGGGCGTCCTGATCCAGGAGGTCAACAAGGATTTGGCGGAAACCTTCGGTCTGAAAAAACCGCATGGTGCGCTGGTGGCCCAAGTCATGCCCAACTCGCCTGCGTCTGCGGCCGGCTTGCAGCCGGGCGACATCATTACCGAATACAACGGCAAGGAAGTGGGACTGTCTTCGGAGCTGCCGCACCTGGTCGGGGGCACCAAGCCTGGCGAGACCGCGAAATTGAACGTCGTGCGCGAGGGCAAGAAAAAGACCATCAACATTACCATTGGCCAATTGCCCGATGAGAACAGACCGCAGCCCAAGGCGCCGGATGAACCGGCCAAGGCCGATAATCGCCTGAACGTCATCGTGCGCGACCTCAATCGTCAGGAGCAGGAACAGTATCAAGTCTCTGGTGGGGTGCTGGTGACGGAGGTTCAACCCGGCCCGGCATTGACGGCGGGAATTCGTGCAGGCGATGTGATCAGTAGCCTGAACAATCGCGGCGTTAGCTCTGCCCAGGAATTCCGTAAGATAGTCGAAGGCCTGCCGACGGATAAGTCGATTCCGGCCTTGATCGTCCGCAACGGGAATCCAACCTTCGTGGTCATCAAGTTGAAGTAATGCTCCTCATGGCTCCCACCCTGGCCAAGCCGGGTGGGAGCATCTTTCCAGGGCGCCTCCCGAAGGCTGTCCTCCCGCCGGGAGCGCCCGGCTGTCGTAGCGTTGGTGCGGCAAATGCGCTAAAATTGCGCGGCTTTTGTTCTCCTGCATTTTCTTTCCGTCAAGTTGAGTGAAATCATTCAGTGAGTAGCCTCGATCACATCAGGAACTTCTCCATCATTGCCCACATTGACCACGGCAAATCCACGCTAGCCGACCGGTTCATTCAGATCTGTGGTGGCCTCAGTCAACGCGAAATGGCGGAGCAGGTGCTCGACTCCATGGATATCGAGCGGGAGCGGGGTATTACTATCAAGGCCCAGAGCGTGACGCTGAAATACCAGGCGCAGGACGGCAAGACCTACCAGCTCAATTTCATTGATACGCCCGGCCACGTCGACTTTTCCTATGAGGTGTCCCGCTCGCTGGCCGCCTGCGAGGGCGCGTTGCTGGTGGTGGATGCCGGGCAGGGCGTTGAGGCGCAATCGGTTGCCAACTGCTACACCGCCATTGAGCAGGGCCTGGAAGTGGTGCCGGTGCTGAACAAGATGGACCTGCCCCAGGCCGACCCCGACAAGGTCAAGAAGGAGATCGAGGAAATCATTGGTATCGATGCCCAGGATGCCATTGGCTGCAGCGCCAAGTCCGGAATGGGCGTGAATGAAGTGCTGGAGCAATTGATCCAGAAGATTCCGCCGCCCCAGGGCGATGTGGATGCGCCTCTGCAGGCCCTGATCATTGATTCCTGGTTCGACAATTACCTGGGTGTAATCTCGCTGGTGCGGGTCAAGCAGGGCACCCTACGCAAGGGCGACAAGATTCTGATCAAGTCCACCGGCGTGGTGGAAGGGGCGACTTCGATCGGCGTCTTCACGCCGAAACGGACCGAGACCGATGTCCTGCGGGCGGGTGAGGTTGGCTTCGTGGTTGCCGGTATCAAGAACATTCACGGGGCGCCGGTCGGGGATACCATCACCCTGGCGAAGACGCCGGATGTTGAATCCCTGCCGGGCTTCAAGAAGGTTCAGCCCCAGGTTTATGCGGGTCTGTTCCCGGTGGATTCCTCCGATTACGAAGACTTCCGCGACGCGCTCGACAAACTGACCCTCAACGACGCCTCGCTGTTTTTCGAACCGGAAAGCTCCGATGCGCTGGGCTTCGGCTTTCGCTGCGGCTTCCTCGGCATGCTCCACATGGAGATTATCCAGGAGCGGCTGGAGCGTGAATACAATCTGGATCTGATCACCACCGCGCCGACCGTAGTCTTTGAGGTCGTCACCAAGCGCAACGAGGTGGTCAAGGTCGACAACCCCTCCCGCTTGCCAGACCCCAGTCATATCGAGGAGATGCGCGAGCCGATCGTGGAGGCCAATATCCTGGTGCCCCAGGAATACCTCGGGAACGTGATCAGCCTCTGTGTCGAGAAGCGTGGCGTGCAAAAGAGCATGCAGTTTCTGGGCTATCAGGTCGCCCTGTCGTACGAATTGCCCATGAACGAAGTGGTCATGGATTTCTTTGACCGCCTGAAATCGGTCAGTCGGGGCTATGCCTCGCTGGATTACCACTTCGTCCGCTTTGAGCCGGCCCGCCTGGCGCGCCTGGATATTCTCATCAACAACGAGAAGGTTGATGCCCTGGCGGTCATTGTGCATCGCGACAATGCGGCTCACCGGGGACGTGCGCTGGTGGAAAAAATGCAGGAGCTGATTCCGCGGCAAATGTTCGACGTGGCGATCCAGGCCGCGCTGGGTGGCCAGATTATCGCGCGTTCAACGGTCAAGGCGTTACGCAAGAACGTGTTGGCCAAGTGTTATGGCGGCGACGTCTCCCGTAAGAAAAAGCTGCTGCAGAAGCAAAAGGAAGGCAAGAAGCGCATGAAGCAGGTTGGGCGCGTGGAAATTCCCCAGGAAGCCTTCCTGGCCGTGCTGCGGGTCGATAAATAGCCGCCCGCATCAGCTCATGTGACTCCGACTAGATAGCTCAAGCGCCGCAGATGACTATTGCGGCGCTTTTCCGTTTTAAGAAATAGGGTTCAGGACGATGAATATAGATTTCCCCTTGGTCATTACCGTGGCCACCCTGGTCACCGGTCTGATTTGGTTGCTAGATGCAATGATCTGGGCACCCCGGCGGCGGTTGGCGACGCAAGGCGCCGAGGGCGGTGCGGCGAGCAGCGGTGTGCAGGCAGAGCAGCCTCGGGAGCCGGCGCTGGTGGAAATGTCCCGCTCCTTTTTCCCTGTTCTGTTCATCGTGCTGGTGCTGCGTTCATTTCTGGTCGAGCCCTTCCACATTCCGTCTGGATCCATGCTGCCCACGCTGGAGGATGGGGACTTCATTCTGGTCAA
>JAEZAA010000254.1 GCA_023430625.1 Pseudomonadota bacterium | reverse complement strand
GGATTTGCCCATTGACTACGAGCATGCCACTGAGTTTCGCGCCCCCAAAGGCGAAGAGGCGCCCGCCGCTGCGTGGATCGACCACAAATCTTTGCGCGTTTCCGAATCTGGCGCCATTGAGGGCCGGGTCGAATGGACTGAACGGGGCCTAAACAGTGTGGCCAGCCGGGAATACCGCTACATATCGCCTGTATTCCTTTACACCAAAGGTGACTACAGGGTGGTCCGCCTGGACTCCGTCGGACTGACCAACAAACCCAACCTCCACCTGAAAGCCCTAAACCAACAACACCATGAGGATGAGCCCATGTTGATTGCTGCTGCCATCTTGCAGGCCCTTGGTCTGTCTGATTCAGCCACCGAGGCCGATGTCGTATCGGCCATTAACCAACAGCGCCAGGATCTGGCCTCTGCCCGCAACTCTCAGCAGCCGCCGTCTCTGGACAAATACGTGCCACGCGAGGACTACAACCAGGCATTGGCCCGCGCGGCCAATGCCGAGCAGCAACTGCAGGCGAAGTCCAAGGCTGATCTCGACGCCGAGATTGACCGGGAGCTGGATGCGGCTCTGGACGCCGGCAAGATCACCCCTGCCACGCTGGACTACCACAAAGCTCAGTGTCGCGCAGAGGGTGGTCTACAGCGCTTCAAGGAGTTCGTAGCGGCCGCGCCTTCGGTCACCGCGTCGCTGGGTCTGGATAAAAAGCCTGGCGACAAACCCAACGTGCTCACCGAGGAAGAGAAGGCCGCGTGCCGCCTGCTCGGCCAGAGCGAAGAAGAATTCCTGAAAGCCAAAGGAGCTAACTAATGGCCATTTTGAGTGTTGCGTTGTTGCAGGCGCTGAACGTCGGGTTTCGCGGCGATTTCCAACGGGGCATTGGTGCCACGCCCACCCAATGGGAGCAAATCGCTACCAAGGTGCCCAGTACCACCAAGTCCAATACGTTCGGCTGGCTGGGTCAGTTTCCTCGTCTGCGGGAGTGGATTGGTGACCGTGTCCTGAAGGACATGAAAGCCCACGGCTACAGCATCGAGAACAAGTCGTTCGAATCGACCGTGAGCGTACCGCGCACCGACATCGAGGACGACCAGGTCGGCGTGTACAGCCCACTGATGGAAGAGATGGGGCGCGCCGCCAAGACGCACCCGGATGAACTGATCTTCCTGTTGTTGGCTGCTGGTGTCAGCACCACCTGCTACGACGGCCAGTACTTCTTCGATACCGATCACCCGGTCTATCCCAATGTGGACGGCACCGGCACGGCGGAGTCCGTGAGCAACCTGGACGTGCCAGAGACTGGTGCCGGCCCCGCTTGGTATCTGCTGGACACCACCCGTGCGATCAAGCCGCTGATCTTCCAGGAGCGCAAGGCGCCGGTCTTCACCCCCATGACCAAGCTGGATGACGAGGCGGTCTTCACCAGCAATATGTTCCGCTGGGGTGTGGATAGCCGGGGCAACGTGGGCTTTGGCTTCTGGCAAATGGCCTACTGCTCAAAGCAAACGCTGGACGGCACCCACTATGGAAATGCCCGCGCAGCCATGATGAGCGTGAAGGCAGACGGTGGTCGGCCCCTGGGCATTACGCCCAACCTGCTGGTGGTACCGCCCCAGTTGGAAGGCAAAGCGCGCAAGCTGCTGGAGAAGGATGCCGAAGGTGGCAACGAGTGGTACGGCACAGCCAAGGTGCTGGTCTGCCCCTGGTTGGCATAAGGGAGGCCGGCGGACATGGAAAAGACCATTCGAGCGCTTTGGATTAGCGCGGTACCCAAGGAAGGGTTCCGCCGGGCCGGTTTTCACTGGCCCCATACAGGGATGGGTATTGCTCTGGATAGCTTGACGGAATCTCAGATCGAGGCCTTGCGTAATGAGCCGATGCTGAGGATCGAGGGCGTCGAGTTTCCCTTGGATGAACCGAATCACCCCTCGACGACCGACGACGAAACAGGGACGGATGCAGGCGCGGCAGTTGTAGCCGAGCAGGACCAGCAAGGCGTTGCCGCGCAAGTGTCGATCGACCAGTCAGCAGGAGAACCAAATGCGGACGTTCACATGGCTGCCCCAGCGGGGGATGTCGGTGCGACCGATGCCGCGCAGCCTGAGAAAGGCGAAGGTACTGAAGCCGGGAATAGTGATTGCGCTGTACCGGCCGCAGGAGAGCCTGATCAAGCTGCTGCGAATGCGCCCGCACCCACGGCTAAGCCAAAAGCTAACGGCGCGGCCAAGAAAGGGAGCAAGTAACGATGTACGCCACCCGCGCTGACTTGATTGCCCGCTACGGACACGACGTGCTGCTCATGATCGCCGATCGCGACCATGACGACGTTCTGGACGAGGCGCTGATTGACCAGGCGCTGGCCGATGCCTCGGCGGAAATGGATGTGTATGTGGGGCAGCGGCATCGGCTGCCCCTGGAGCCGGTTCCACCGGTGCTCACGCGGCTCTGCGGTGATATCACCATTTACCGCCTGTCCTTGGACGGTGGTGTCACCGAGGAGCGCCGACAGCGTTATGAGGATGCAGTCGCACTGCTGCGCCGCATCGCGAATGGTGAGGTGTCGTTGGGGTTGCCCACGGGCCCCGACGATTCAAGCGGTCACGCTGAATTTTTCTCCCAGCCTGTCCGCTTCAACAAGCTGCTGTAGGTAAGCGATGAGCACCGGTTTTTTAGTCGATGCCGTGGAACTGGAGAGATTGGATGCGCGGTTGCGATCGCTATCCGATATCGACCTGCGGCCGCTAATGGATGCACTGGGATTCGAGGGCGAAGCCCAGACCCGACGCCGGATCGAAGTTGAGAAGACATCCCCAGACGGGGCGCCCTGGAAACCGAACTCCGGTGGCAACCCGATCCTGGAGCAAGACGGACACCTGCTGGACTCCATCACCTATGCAGTGATCGGAGACGACCAGGTCGCCTGGGGTAGCAACCGGATCTATGCCGCGATTCATCAGCACGGCGGCGTGATCAAGGCAAAGGACGCGCCCTACCTGCAGTTCCAGGTCAACGGCCAATGGGTGCGGGTGAGCCAGGTGGAAATTCCGGCCCGGACATACCTCGGGATCTCCCAGGACAACTGGGCCGACATGGCCGACATCATCAACGATTTTGTGGACGGACTGATCAGTGACCAATCCAATCAGCCAAGCATTGCAGGACGCGGTTTCACAGCTTGAACGCGCGTTCCCGGGTGTCGATGTGGAGAGCCACGGGGGCCGATTCGGCCTGGAGGATCTCAAGCGCCTGGCCGTCAAGACACCGGCCATCCGGTTGTCCCTGCTTGCCATCCCGCCAGGGGAACGCCAGAAGGATGGGTCCATTGAGGTCAATGTCCAGTGGGCCGCATTCATCCTGACCGGCGACAAGAAGGGCCGCGCTCGACACGTTGAGGCATTGGACCTGGTCGGCCAGTTGTATGAATGGCTGCCGTACAAGTCCTGGGCCGGGTGCAAGAACCTGGATCCGAGCACCTTGGACGCCCGTAACCTGTACGGTGCCGATGTGGATACGAAAACCGCCTGCGCGATTTGGGCCATCACCTGGCGCCAGGCAATCACCCTGAAAGGAGCCAATCGATGAGCACCAAGAAACCTGCGCCTGAAGCCGCTGCTGAGCGGGTGACGGTCACCCTGATTGCAGAGCACACCCACCAAGGTAAGCCCTGCAAGCCCGGCGAGCAGATCAAAGTCACCAAGCAACTTGCGGACTGGCTGAAGAGCCGCCGCGTGATTGAGTAACGGGAGCGACCATGAGCAATAAAGATTTGTTATTTGAAGGCGCGGTGCTGTTCGATCGGCTCGATGCCAACAACCAGTCCACCGGCCTACGCCCCCTGGGCTCGACCGACAAACTGTCCATCACACTGAACTCTGAAACCAAGCGCGCGACCACCAAGGAACGCGGCAGCTACGGGCAGACAACGGCCAGCGCGGTTATCCCGCAGCCGACCGACGTGGCCCTGGTCATCAAAAACATGGAGCCGGCCAATCTGGCCATGGCCCTGCTCGGCGACGTCAGTGACTACAGCCAGGGCGCGGGCACGTTCACGGAAACGGCTGTCACGGCCAAGCTGGGCAGCTACGTGGAAATCGGCTTTCGCGGCCTCACTTCTGGCGCCGAGACCGTTACCAACGCGGACGGCACCACGACCTATGTGCGTGGTACCGACTATGAGATCAACCATCGTCACGGCTGGATCATGGGGCTGGTGGGCGGAAGCATCGCGGCCAATGCGGAGCTGCAAGTGTCGGGCAGCTACGTGGCGGTGGAGGCGAAGAAGGTCAGCGCCGGCACTGACGCCATCTTGCGCGGCAAGCTGGTGCT
>JAEZAA010000140.1 GCA_023430625.1 Pseudomonadota bacterium | reverse complement strand
GAGCGCGCGCCCACCTGCTGCTGAAACACCAGCTCAAGCGGCCCCTTGCCGCGCAGGCATTTGGCGCCCTTGGGCGCGCCGGCCCGATGCTCGTCCAGGCGCCGCGCCACATCGGTGGTGATGCCGGTGTAGAGCTCGCCCGTCCCGAAACGGATGAGGTAGAGAAACCAGTTACTCATTCAGAGGAGTCAATCGGATATAGCGCGGGCATCAATGTCGGGTCGATTCGTCGGCGCGGTCGATGGCCCCCACATCCAGCACCGGCGAAGCATCGATATCCTGGGCGTCCATCATCTCGGCGACCCGCTGCAAGGAGGCGACGATCATGGATTGCTCCCATTCCGGCAGAGCTTCAAAGCGGGTGGTGAATTCCGACTGCAGGGTCATGGGAGCCTGCTCCAGCAGCTCGGCGCCGCTGGCGGTGAGGTGGGCATGCACCTTACGCTTGTCGGTTTCGTTACGTTCGCGATAGACCAGGCCCCGGCTCTCGAGCCGGTCGAGAATGGTGGTGACGGTGGCCTGACTCAGGCTGACCCGCCGCGCGATGGTGCTGATCTTGACCTGACCCAGATCGCGGATGGTCTGCATGATCAGCAATTGCGGCGCGGTCAGGCCCACGGTCTTGCTGAGCTGGCGCGAATGCAGGTCGGTGGCGCGAATCACCCGGCGCAGAGCGACCAGTACTTCTTCAAATTTGCGCATGAGATCGGTATTCCAAAACAAAAATGAACCTCGACTGAAGCTGGAAGGTTACACCCTTTGCGCCTGTGAAACATCCACTGTCGTGACCGGGCCTGGCGGTTCCGCAACGTCCACGGGCGGCGACTGGGCATAGGACACCACCAGACGGGCCACGCTTTCCAGGCTGTCCAAGTGAGTGCGTTCATAGCCATGGGTGGCGTCCGTGCCGAACGTGATCAGCGCATCCCGCACGTCATGCCCCGCCATCAGGGCAGCATTGGCGTCGCTGTAGTAGTAGCGGTACACATCCATCTGGTGGGCGATGCCATCGCGCCGGCACAGCTCGCGCAAATGCCGGGTCAGGTGGCGGTCGAACGGGCCGCTGGTGTCCAGCGCGCAGAGCGTGACGCCTTTTTCCCGGGCATTCTGACCCGCGGCGACGGGGCCAATGTCGATCCCAACCAGCTCCTCGACCTCCGGCGGCAGCGAGCTGGAGGCCCCGGTGCCCACCTCTTCCGTCACCGTGAACAGCGCGTAGAGGTCCTGAGATGGCGTGATGGCCTGATCCCGCAGGTATTTGAGCGCCGCCAGCAAGGCCGCCGCGCCCGCCTTGTCGTCCAGGTGGCGGGACAGCAGATAGCCGTTGGCGCAGAATTCAGGATCCGGATCGAAGGCCACCGTGTCACCAGGCCGGATACCCAGCGCCTCGGTCTCTTCCGCCGTGAAGACATCCTCGTTGAGCCGCAGCTCGACCGCGTCCCAACTGATTTCCAGCAGATCGACCCGCTCATTGAAGGCATGGCCCGAGGCCAAAATCGGCAGCACCTGCCCCCGATACGCGCCATTGCGGGTAAAGACCGTCACCTTGCCGCCCTCGGCGAAGCGGCTCGACCAGGTTCCCAGCGGCGTCAGCTGCAGGCGCCCGTTGGGCTTGATCGCCTTGACCATGGCGCCGATGGTATCCAGGTGATTGGCCACGGCCCGTGCCGGCCTGGCGTTCTGGCCTGCCATATGGCCCACGACCGTACCCCGGCGGGTGATGTGCACTTCGATGCCCAGCCGTGCCAGCTCCTCCGCCACGTAGTGCACCACCTCGTCGGTGAAGCCTGACGGGCTGGGAATGGCCAGCATGGCCGCCAACTGCTGCAGGAGATACTGGGTGTCGATGGCCGGCGCCGCGCTCATGCATCCCCTCCGTCACCACCATTTTCGGTGAACAGCTTGTCGGGACGCGGCAACTGGGTATCGTTATGGGGCATGCGGCCGGCATCGACCTGATGGGGAAAGGCATCCAGCGTGGTCATCACCTGCGGGTCACGATGGAACACGGGCTTGCTTCGCAGGTAATTCACCAGCAGGCGCGCCACGTTGCAGAGGCTCTCCATGTGGACCCGCTCGATGCTGTGGGCGGCATGCCCGCCGCAGGTAATCACCGCCGTGCGCACGTCATGACCGGCGACAATGGCGGCGGAGGAATCATTGTGATGGGCATTCAGCAGCGTGGTATGCACCGGGATGGTTTGTTCCCGGCACAGGCGCAGCAAGTGGTGGGTCAGGTGGTAATCGAACGGTCCGCTGGCATCCTGCAGGGCCAGGGTCACGCCCATGACCGCCTCCCGGGTGAAACTGTGCAGCGAGGCAAAATCCACCGTCACCAGTTCACTGACATCGGGAAACAGGGCACCGGCGCTGCCGGTGCCGGCGATCTCCGTGATAGTAAACAAGGGGTGACAGCTCAGGGGCAGTTCCACCTGATGTTCGCGCAGCCATTTGATCGCCGCCAGCACCGTCGCGGTGCCGGCCTTGTTATCCAGGTGGCGGGACACCAGAAAGCCGTTGTCGAGAAACTCAGGCTGAGGCTCCAGGGCGATGTAGTTGCCCACGTCGATTCCTAGATCGCGCACCTCCTGCTCGGAGAACGCCGGCGCGTCCAGGCGCAGGAACACCGTGTCCCAGGAGGAGACCGGCTGGTCGACGCCCTGGTCGCCGCTGCAACCCCAGCGCACATCAGGCAGCAGGGTGCCCCGGAACACCCCATTATCTGAAAACAGAGTGACCCGCACACCCTCGGCAAAACGGCTGGACCAGCGCCCGATGGGCGACACCAGAATCCGGCCGTCGGACTTAATGCGCCGGACCATGGCACCGATGGTGTCCAGGTGGCTCACCACCGCCCGGTCCGGGCTGTCTTCCTTGCCCTGCAAGGTGGCGCGAATCGTCCCGCGCCGGGTCAGGTCATAGGGCACGTCGAGCTCGTTCAGGCAGCGCCCCACGTAATGCACGATCTCGTCGGTAAAGCCACAAGGGCTGGGGATTGCCAGCAGGTGCAGCAGGGTGTCCCGCAGGTAGGCCTGGTCGATCTCAATGGGTGCCGTCACGAAAGGCTCCTTGTGTTGTTACCTGTATAACCGGTACATGCATATTTGGGTTACTCCTTGGCCTGCAGCGCATTCAGGGTATGCGGAAACAGCAGATCGACGAACTTCTGCGCGGTCGGGCGCGGCTCGTGATTGGCCAGCCCCGGCCGCTCGTTGGCTTCGATGATGACGTACTCATCCTGGGTGGGATCGGGCACGATGAAGTCCATCCCCACCACCGGAATCTGCAGCAAGGTTGCCGCCGTCACCGCCGCCTCCCGCAGCAGGGGATGCAGCTCATCGGTCACGTCATGGATGGTGCCGCCCTTGTGCAGGTTGGCGGCTTTTTTCACTGGCAGCACCTGGCCCACGGGCAACACGGACTCCAGCGTCAGGCCAGCTTCCTCGATGCAAGTGCGGGTTTCATCGTCGAGGCTGATCTTACTCTCGCCCCCGGTGGCGGCGGCGCGGCGCCGGCTTTGCTTCTCGATCAGGGTGCGCAGGTCATGCACCCCATCGCCCACCACCTCGGCCGGCTTGCGAATGGCGGCCGCCACGACCTCGTAGCCGATCACCACAATGCGCAGATCCTTGCCCGCATGAAACGACTCAAGCAGCACCCGTCCGCCGCAGGCCTTGGCCCGTTCGATGGCCCGCGTAAGCTCGGCCTCGCTGCGCACATTGACGGTGACGCCCTCGCCCTGCTCGCCGTTATCGGGCTTGACCACCACCGCGCCATGGCGGGCCAGAAACTCGCTATCGGCGGCGCTGCCATCCACCAGGCGATTGGCCGGCGTGCGCAGGCCGCCACCGGCAAGCAGCTTGTGGGTCACATGCTTGTTCTGGCAGCGGCTCATGGCGATGGCCGAAGTCAGCTCCGAGAGGGATTCCCGGCAGATCACGCTGCGCGCGCCGGAACTCAGCTCGAAATAACCTTCCTCCGCATCCAGCACCTTGACCATGATGCCCCGGACCTGGGCTTCCTTGACGATGATGCGGGCGTAGGGGTTGAGATCCTCCACCAGCCGCGGCCCCAGGAACAGGGGCGCGTTGAAGGCATTCTTGTTCTTGATGGCGAAGGTCTGGATGCGCTGAAAGCCGAGCTTCTGATAGAGGCTGATGGCGCCCCGGTTGTCATGCAGCACCGACAGATCCATGTAGGCCAGCCCCCGGGTCTGGAAGTACTCCGCCAGGCGCCGCACCAGCGCCTCGCCCACCCCGGCATAACGGGCCTGGGGATCCACCGCCAGGCACCAGAGGCTGGAGCCGTGCTCGGGATCGTTGAAGGCTTCCAGATGGTTGATGCCCATCACCGTGCCGATGATCTCCCCGCTCTCGCAGTCCTCCGCCACCAGAAAGGTGTGGGTGCGGGCGTGGCGCTCCTGATAGATCAGGTCGATGTCGGTGGGCACCATGCCGCGCTTGATGTAGATCCCGTTGACCGCGTGCGCGTCCTGCAGGGTCTGGATGCGGCGCACGAGAAAGCCCCGCGGCGTGCCGTGGGCGGCGCGGTAGGCATTGAACCACAAGCGATAGGTGTCGGATGGATCCAGAAACAGGCTCTGGGGCGCATAGGACAACACGATGTGGGGGTCCCGCACATAGAGCGCGATATCGCGCCGGCCCCCGGCTTCATGCAGCAATGCCTCGGCAATGTCCTTGGCGGAGCGAAAGGTCTGGCCCATGATCAGGCGGCCCCAGCCGCAATCGACCGTGGCATTCTCCACCAGTTTTCCCTCGCCCAGGCGCTCCTGCTTGGACTTGAGGCTTTCATAGCTGGGTGACAGGTGTTTCTGCAAACGTTGTTCAAGCAGCCCAGGGCGGTCTGACATCGATGTCTCTCCGGATTGGATACCTTGTTGGATATCTTGCATCTGTCGCCAGATGGCTTTTCTCGCCTTAAATGCCGTGGTTTTGCAACCACAGCTCCAGCAACCCCAACTGCCACAGCTTGGAACCGTTCAGGGGCGTGATGTGCGCCTCGGGATCGGCCAGCAGCGTCTCCACGTACGCCGGCTGGAACAGCTTGCGCTGCTGGGCCCGGTCAGACGTCAGGGCGTCCCGTACCCAGGCCAGAAAATCGCCGCGCAGGTACTTCAGCGCCGGCACCGGGAAATAGCCCTTGGGCCGGTCGATCACCGCGGCCGGAATCACGTCCCGCGCCACTTCCTTGAGGATGTGCTTGCCGCCCGCGCCCACCTTGTGGCGGGCGGGAATACGCTCGGCCAGCCGCACCAGGTCGTGATCCAGAAACGGCACCCGCGCCTCCAGGCCCCAGGCCATGGTCATGTTGTCCACCCGCTTGACCGGGTCGTCCACCAGCATCACATGGCTGTCGATGGCCAGCGCCTTGTCCACCGCCGGGATATTGCCCAGCTTCGCGAAATAATCGCGCACATAGGCCTCGCTGTGGTCCCCCCCGGCAAAGCGCGGGTCTACCAACTGGCGGTATTCGTCTTGCGTGCGATCGAAGAACAGACGGCGGTAATCCGCCAGCGGCGCGCGGGAATCCTGCAGCGGCGGATACCAGTGATAACCGCCGAACACCTCGTCCGCCCCCTGCCCGCTTTGCACCACCTTGCAGGTCTTGGACACCTCGCGGGACAGCAGGTAAAAGGCCACGCAATCATGGCTTACCATGGGCTCGGCCATGGCGCCGATGGCTTGCGGCAGAACCTCTCGCAGCTCGCGCGAGTCGATGGCGATCTGGTGGTGCTGGGTGCCGTAATGATTGGCGATCAGATCCGAATAGACGAACTCATCGCCCTTCTCCTCCCCGACCGTCTCGAACCCTACCGAGTAGGTCTTCAGGTTGTCCGCGCCTTCCTGCTTCATCAGCCCGACCAACAGGCTCGAATCCACCCCGCCGGACAACAGCACGCCCACATCCACCGCCGCCACCATGCGCCGGCGCACAGCCGCTTCC
>JAEZAA010000295.1 GCA_023430625.1 Pseudomonadota bacterium | reverse complement strand
GACGTCAACCAGGAATACGAAGACGTCAAAATGATCGGGGTGTTCAGTTCCCGCAACAAAGCCGACCAGGTCATCAAGGATCTCAAGACCAAGCCCGGTTTCGAGGAGGCCAAGCATGGCTTCACGGTGGAGGAACTGGAAGTCGATGCCGTGGAGTGGAAGGATGGCTATGTGATCGTGGACCGGGGCGAGCCCAAGCCACGCTAATGGTCCCGTCCGCCGAACCTGGCGGACCAGTCATAACGGCCACCTAGCTTCATAATGGCAGACAGCGGTTTCCATTTGTCTGCCCTGTGAAGGAGGATGGTCCGGATGAAGCCTTATCTGACTCTGAGTGTCCTGTTGCTGGCCGGTGCCCCGTTACTGACCCAGGCCCAGGACGCCCCGCTAACGCCCACGCCACCTACACCGGCGGTTGTGCCACCGCTGGATGCCAGCAATATCGACGCGACCCAGTGGTGCGTCTACGCCAGTGCCCTGTACAGCGATGGGGCGATCATCAATATCGGCGACGAGGTCTACATGTGCGTTGAGCAGGTGGACACGGAGGCCGCGCAAAACCCGCAGCGCCGGCCGCGCCTGGTCTGGCGTCTGGTGGATTAAGCGCGATGTCATAACCGCGCCTGCGCTTGTGGTACACTGGCCGGCCTCGCGCCAAGGCCAGGAGTATCATGCAGTTACATTTCATTTTGGTTGAGCCCCAGGTTCCGGAAAACGTGGGTGCCGCTGCCCGCGCCATCAAGACCATGGGCTTTACCCAGCTGCGGCTGGTCAACTCCGACCTGCACCAGGATGAGCGGGCGTCCTGGCTCGCCCATGGGGCTGGCGACATTCTCGAGCAGACCCGCAGTTTTCCCGATCTGGCCGCCGCGCTGGCGGACATGGATCTGGTCATCGGCACCTCCGCCAAGCCGCGTCACGGCCGCCAGGCCAGCCTGGCGCCAGACGATGTGCGGGCGCTGCTGGGTAACAAGGGCTCGGCGGTGGCACGCGCCGCCGTCGTGTTCGGGCGCGAGGACCGGGGCCTGTCCAACACCGAGCTGGCCCTGTGTGACCTGGTGACCTCGATTCCACTGGCACAGCCGTATCCCTCCCTCAACCTGGCCCAGGCGGTGATGCTTTATGCCTGGGAGCTGTCGAGCCTGAATGCTGCACAAGAACCCGCGTTAGCCGCCGAAGCGGGCCAGTACCGGGCACTACGCAGCCGGGTCGCGGCGCTGCTGAACCAGTTGGAGCGGGTGCCGGATTCCAAGCTCTATGACTGGGCACTGGAGCGGCTGGCGCTGTTGAGCGAAAATGACGTGCATTTCATGCATACCCTCTGCCAGAGCCTGGAGCGAGCCCTGTCACGCTAGTCGACGGTGCGTAATGTCCACTAGAAGCACCGCATGTGCGCCAAAATAGGGCTAAACTTCAGGCGCTGGACGGAAAATTCCACACCTGCCTGGTGATTCGCCGGCTCGCATCGGCATCCATTGTTTGTCTTCGTGTCCAGCACGAAGCTGTGAGCCTCTGGCCTGTTATGAAGCCCTCTGGCTTCCCTGGAGAATTGATCGAATGTTGCTTGCCCTGCGCGTTGTACTGATGTTGGTGTATTTCCTGGTGGTTGCCGCCATGGGACTGGTGATTGGCCTGGCGCGGCCGTTCAATCCGGATAACAGCCGGCTGATCGCCCGTCTGTTCGCCTGGGGCGGCCAACGTATCCTGGGGCTGCGGGTTCAGGTCGAGGGCCTGGAGCAACTGCAAGGACTGGGGCCCTGCATCTATGTGGCGAATCACCAGGACAACCTGGATCTGTTCGTGCTGGGCAGTATGCTGCCGGCGCGCACGGTGAGTGTGGGCAAGAAAAGCCTGCGCTGGATTCCGCTGTTCGGGCTGATGTACTGGCTGGCAGGCAATATCCTGATCGACCGCAGCAATCGCAAGCGCGCGTTGGGTGCCATGTCCGAAGTGGTGACCGCCCTGCGCGAGCGCAATACCAGTATCTGGATCTTCCCCGAAGGCACCCGCAACCGTGGGCGCGGCCTGTTGCCGTTCAAGAAAGGCGCCTTTCACACCGCCGTGCAGGCCGGTGTACCCATCGTGCCGGTGTGCGTGACGCCTTATGTGAACCGGGCAGACTTCCGTCGCCTGCACAGTGGCGATGTCGTGGTCCGGGTTCTGCCGCCGGTGCCAACCCGCGGGAAGAGCCTGGACGATGTGCCGGCGCTGATGGAGCAATGCTTCGAGCAGATCAAAACCGGCATCGATGCGCTGGAACAGATGCCCGTGGCGCAACCCCAAATCGCCTAGACCAGGTCATCTTTGGATTGGTCCAGGCGTCCGGGTTAGACGCCCAGTGTTTCCCGTGGATCGAAGGCCGCCTCCCTGGCGAGCTCCTCCAGCAGTTCCCGCGCCCGCTGGCTGCTGAGCTTGGGCATCACGATCTGCAAAATCACGTACTGATCGCCGGGTGGATTGCCCGGCAGGCCCCGTCCCTTGAGGCGCAGCTTCTGGCCGGTCTGGGATTGGGGCGGAATCTTCAAACTGACCGCCCCGCCCAGGGTCGGTACCTTGACCGTGGCACCCAGCGCCGCCTCCCAGGGTGCCACCGGTAGGGTCAGGCTCAAATCATTGCCGTCGACGCTGTAGAGCGGATGCGGCGCCAGTTCGATCTCCAGGAACAGATCACCCGGCCCGGCGCCGCCAATACCTGGCGCGCCTTGTCCCTTGAGCCGGATATGGCGGCCCGCGCCAACACCGGCGG
>JAEZAA010000228.1 GCA_023430625.1 Pseudomonadota bacterium | reverse complement strand
CAGTGTGCTGGAGGGCATGAACAACAAGATCAAGGTCATCAAGCGGATGGCCTATGGCTACCGGGACAACGACTACTTCTTTCTGAAGATCAAAGCGGCATTTCCCGGTAAAGTGCGATGAACCATTTTTATCTCACGTCGCTTTTATCTCTCGTCACTCACAGAGCCAAACTAGCCCGCTGAGCTTCGAACAACTGGTGGATTCCCTGACGAGCCAGCCCCAGCATGCTTTGCAGTTCCGCTTCCGAAAACGCCTCGCCTTCCGCGGTTCCCTGGATCTCGATGAAATGACCCTTGTCGGTCATGATCACATTCATGTCCGTCTCAGCGGTCGAGTCTTCCAGGTAATCCAGATCCAACACCGGCACGCCTTTCACCACGCCCACCGAAACCGCCGCCACGTTCTGCTTCCAGGGATTTTGCTTGATCATGCCTTTCTTCAGCAGATACTGAACGGCATCCGCCAGGGCCACGCAGCCACCGGTAATGGCCGCCGTGCGCGTTCCGCCATCGGCCTGAATGACATCGCAGTCGATGGTGATGCTGTGCTCGCCCAACTTGCCCAAATCCACCGCCGCCCGCAGCGAACGCCCGATCAGCCGTTGAATTTCAACCGTACGGCCACCCTGCTTTCCGCGAGCCGCTTCACGATCCGTGCGCGAGCCAGTTGCCCTTGGCAACATGCCATACTCCGCCGTGACCCAACCCTGATTGCTACCACGCAGGAAACGGGGAACCGAGGCATCCACCGACGCAGTACAAATGACCTTGGTGTCGCCAAACTCCACCAGAACCGAACCCTCCGCATGCTTGGTGTAATGGCGCGTGATGCGAATCGGCCGCGTTTGCTCGGGAGTACGTCCGCTTGGTCTCATGGTCTGCTGATCCTCATCTGGAAAAAGGCGCCATGGTACCACAGTCGCCGTCCGCCATACGCTCCGATGACCGTGACAATCTGGTGCAATCTAGTCAGCGCAGCGGTGAAACTGGTATCGTAATGCCCATAATAAGCCCCGAAAGAGCGCCACCGCTGGGCTATGTTTTCGGATTTGCACACGCCTTGAGAGGACCTTGGCATGTTACGCAGCATGACCGCCTTTGCGCGCAGCGATGTCCGCCAGGAATGGGGCAGCCTGACCTGGGAGATCCGCACCGTTAATCACCGCTATCTGGAGCCTCACTTCAGGCTGCCCGACAACCTGCGGGATCTGGAGTCGGATCTGCGCGAGCTGATCCGCACCTACATCAAACGCGGCAAGATCGAATGCAGCCTGCGCTACCAGCCCGAGTCCCATGCCGAGGATTCGCTCCAGATCAACCCAACCTTGGCCCAGGCAGTTAACCGCGCGGTCAACCAGATCAACCGGATGCTGGACAATCCGGCCCACGTCAACGCCTTCGACATTCTGCAGTGGCCGGGCGTCCTGCAAGCCGAGGAAACCGATCTGGATCCGGTGAAGGAAGAAGCCCTGCGACTGTTCGAGGATGCGCTGACCTCCCTGGTGGAAACGCGGGAGCGCGAAGGTCAACGCTTGCGTCCCCTGCTCGACGACCGCCTGGATCGCATCAAATTAATTATCGCCCAGGTGCGGGAGCACATGCCGGACATTCTCCAGCGTCAGCGCGAGAGCATTTTGGCGCGGTTTGAGGAGTTGCGCGTCGAACTCGACCCCAACCGCCTTGAGCAGGAAATGGTATTACTGGCGCAGAAAGCCGACGTCGCCGAGGAACTCGACCGACTGGATGCCCATGTCAAGGAAGTGCGCGCCACCCTCAATAGCCACGACGCGGTTGGGCGTCGGCTAGACTTTCTTATGCAGGAACTGAATCGCGAGGCGAACACCCTGTCGTCCAAATCGATCGTCACCGAAACCACCCGCTGCGCGGTGGAACTCAAGGTGCTGATCGAGCAGATGCGCGAACAGATCCAGAACATCGAGTGAAGGCCGGCCAGCAAAAGGTCGCGCCAATCAAGAATCCACAAGAGTCGCCGTCAATATGAAAGCCTTGGGTACCCTCTACATCATTTCGGCGCCATCCGGCGCAGGTAAAACCAGCCTGGTCCAGGCCCTGGTCGCGGCCGATCCCTACCTCCAGGTTTCCGTTTCCCACACCACCCGGCCGAAACGCCCGGCGGAAGAAGAAGGCGTGAACTACCACTTCGTCACCCGGGAACAATTCGTGGAAATGGCCGGCGCCAGCGCCTTTCTCGAACATGCCGAGGTGTTTGGCAATTACTACGGCACCTCGGAACGCTGGGTCGATGAGAAACTGGCCCAAGGCGTGGACGTGATTCTCGAGATCGACTGGCAGGGTGCCCAGCAGGTGCGCAAACTGAAACCCTGCGTCTCGATTTTCATCCTGCCGCCCTCGCGGGAGGCCCTGCGCGAGCGCCTCACCGGCCGCGGCCAGGACGACCCGGCGGTGATCGAGCGTCGTCTGAGCGAAGCGGCGGCGGAATCCTCTCACTATGGCGAATATGACTACATCGTCATTAACGAAGACTTCGATCACGCCCTGGTCGATCTGCGCGCAATCGTGCGCGCACGCCGCCTGTTAACCAACGTGCAACAACATCGCCACCAGGAGTTGCTGCAAAATTTGCTGGCCTGACGGTAAACGCTTGTGCCGGCTGGCCGGTGTTCGTTAAACTGCACAGTTCTTCGGCACTACTGGTGCGTCACGGTTTTTGCGGACGCACCGATTGTGTGCAACAGGGTAGATTGTTACAGTATTTGGGGTGAAAGATGGCTCGAGTGACCGTTGAAGATTGCCTGGATCACGTGGAAAATCGCTTTGAACTGGTGATGGTGGCCAGCAAGCGGGCACGGCAGATTTCCGTTCAAGGCAAAGAACCTAAAGTGGCGTGGGAAAATGACAAGCCCACCGTGGTTGCCCTCCGGGAAGTGGCAGCTGGGCTGATCAACCCGCACGCTATTGATGAGGATGACGAGGATCAGTAAGTCCTTCGCGGTACAGGACGCACCGAACACCTCAAACGCACGATAAGCCCTACCCGCCTAAGCGGGCTGGCACTGGTGCACTCAAGACCCGAATGCTGTCACCACCATTCGGGTTTTTTGTCTGGAGGAACGCGTGACTACCTTAGCGATGAACACTGTTCCGGAAACAGGTCTGACAATCGACGGGCTCGCCCAACGTCTGTCCGACTACCTGGACGACCAGCAGGTTAAGCTAGTCAAGCGCGCCTATTACTACGCCGAGCAGGCCCACGACGGCCAGCAGCGCCGCAGCGGCGAACCCTACATCACCCATCCCCTGGCAGTCGCCGAAATCCTTGCGGACATGCGCATGGATCATCAATGCCTGGCGGCAGCACTGCTTCATGATGTAATCGAAGACACCGGCATTCCCAAGGAAGCCCTGTCCCAGCAGTTTGGCGAAACCGTCTCGGAACTGGTGGACGGCGTCAGCAAGCTGACCCAGATCGAATTTCGCTCCAAAGCCGAGGCCCAGGCGGAAAACTTCCAGAAGATGACCCTGGCCATGTCTCGCGACATCCGCGTGATTTTGGTCAAGTTGGCCGACCGCCTGCACAACATGCGCACCCTGGGTCCGCTGAACGCCGAAAAACGCCGCCGCATCGCCACCGAAACCCTCGACATCTACGCCCCCATCGCCAACCGCCTCGGCATCAACTCGATTCGAGTCGAACTGGAAGACCTCGGCTTTGCCGCCCTGCACCCCATGCGGGCCCGCTACATCCAGGAAGCCGTGCGCAAGCTGCGGGGCGACCACCTCGGCATCATCCAGGAAATCCAGGAGCGCATCCGCCAGCGGCTCGACGAAATGGGAATCTGCGGACGCATCATCGGGCGCGAGAAGCACCTCAACAGCATCTATCAGAAGATGAAGGTCAAGCGGCGCTCCTTCCATGAAATCATGGATGTGTACGCCTTCCGCATCGTCACCGACAGCGTCGACAGCTGCTACCGCATCCTCGGCGCCATGCACACGCTCTACAAGCCGGTACCAGGACGTTTCAAGGACTATATCGCCCTACCCAAGGCCAACGGTTATCAGTCGTTGCATACAACCCTGTTTGGCCTGCACATGAACATCGAGATCCAGATCCGCACCGAGGACATGGAGCGGGTGGCCAACAATGGGATTGCGGCGCACTGGATCTACAAGACCCAATCGCCGGAACTGGCCGACCGCCAGCAACTGCGTGCGCAGAAATGGGTTCGCGAACTATTGGAGCTGCGGGAACGCGCGGTGGATTCCCTGGAGTTCATCGAGCACGTCAAGATCGACCTGTTTCCTGACGAGATCTACATCTTTACGCCCAAGGGCAAGATTCTGGAACTGCCGGCGAACTCGACCCCGGTGGATTTCGCCTACGCCATCCACACGGATATCGGCAACGCCTGCGTGGCCTGTCGTATCAACAAGAGCCTGGCCTCGCTCAGTCAGCCCCTGAAGAGCGGGCAGACCGTGGAGATCATCACGGCACCCGGCGCCAAGCCGAATCCCGCCTGGCTCAATTTTGTCGTCAGCGGCAAAGCCAAAAGCAGCATCCGCCACTATCTGAAGCATCAACGCCAGACCGAATCCCGGGATCTGGGACGATTGCTGCTGAAAAAATCCCTCAACAGCTTCGGCCGTAATCTGGACGAGCTCACCCAAGAACAAATGGACCGCGTGGTTCAGCACAACCAGGTGGGCAACTTCGAACGCCTGCTGGAAGACATTGGCCTGGGCAACCGCATGGCTTATATCGTCGCGCGCCAGCTGGTGCCGGACGACGAAAACAATGCACCCGCCATTGAGCTGCACCGCATGCTCAGCAAGCCCTCGGTCACCATCAAGGGCACCGAAGGGCTGGTCGTGACCTTTGCCCATTGCTGTAAGCCCATTCCCGGCGACGCGATTGTCGGCATGATCGATTCCGGCAGCGGCATGGTGATCCACTCCGAGAGCTGCGACAAGGTTGCCCGTTACCTGGACGATCCCAATCGGAGCATCCACCTGAACTGGGCCAAGGACATTACCGACGAGTTCGTGGTGGAGTTGCGGGTCGAGCTGGCCCGCCAGCGGGGCGTCATCGCCGAGCTGGCCAGTGCCGTGACCATGGCCGACGGCAATATCGAGAAGATCAGCGTGGAAGAGCAGGATGCTCACCTGAGCACCATTACCCTGGTGATTCACGTGCAAGGCCGCCGTCATTTGGCGCGGGTGATGCGCCGGATCCGGAACATGAAGGCTGTCACCAACATTCAGCGTATTCGCCATTAACGGCGCACCCTTTACAGCCTACTGCCTCAGTCCGTAAGCAGGTTGGCAAGCCCGCCTGCCCCGCCTACAATGCGTTTCCAGTCTCAGGGCAACAACCCCTTTACACAGCGACTCTCACCGTTGCACCGAAACTCGAAGGAGCGGACATGACCAACAAATCCATTATTCATACCGATGCGGCCCCCAAGGCCATCGGCACCTATTCCCAGGCCGTCAAAGTGGGCAACAGCGTTTATCTGTCCGGTCAGATCCCGCTGGACCCCGCCTCCATGGAGTTGGTCCAGGGTGACATCGGCGAGCAGATCAAGCGCGTGTTCGAGAACCTCAAGGCGGTGTGCGAGGCCTCCGGCGGCAGCTTGCAGGATATCGTCAAGCTCAACATCTTCCTCACCGATCTCTCCCACTTCGCCACAGTGAACGAGATCATGGCCACCTATTTCCAGCAGCCCTATCCAGCACGTGCCGCGATTGGCGTGGCGCAGTTGCCGAAAGGGGCGCAGGTGGAAATGGACGGCATCATGGTTCTCTGCTGAGAGCCGGCGGCGGCTGTCAGGGAGTCGACAGCTGCCGCATGATTTCGCCATACCCTTCCCGAAATGTTGGGTACTCGAAGCGATAACCGCTCTCCAGCAGCCGACGATTGCAACACCGCTTGCTCCCCGCGCGACGCACGGGCGGCTTGGCATCCTCCCGCAACGACAGTTCACCCACCTGACTACGCACCCAATCCACCAGATCCTGAATCCGCGATGGCTCGCAGTCCGACGCCAGATAGCAAGGCGCCAGCGCCTCGCCTGCCAACGCTTTGCGCGCAAGATGCTCCAGGATACCGATACAATCCGCCTCATGAATGCGATTGGTATAAGGGCCATCCGTCTCCGGGGCGAGTTCGCCGGCCAGGATTTGAGTGAGCAGGCGTATGCGATCTGGCCCATAGATACCGGAAAACCTCACGGTCGTTGCGGGCAGGCCTTGGGCTTTCAATAAGTGCTCCGCCTCCAGCAGGCGCCGACCGGAAAAACCGACTGGCTCGGTGGTTGACTCCTCATCCACCCAGCTGTCGTCGTCCTGCCCATACACGCCGGTGCTGGACACAAAGATCACGCGCCGCAGCACTGACCGGTCCAGCGCCTGCAGGACATTGGCCAGCCCCTCCACGAACACGGCTCGATAGGCCGCATCCTCATGACTGCCAGGCGTGACGCAGTAAATTAGCACTTCAATGGTGCGTGGCAGTGCGGTGAGCGTTTCTGGTCGGGTGACATCGCCCACCAGAGGACACAGGTTCGCGGCGGGCGGCGCCGGGCGACGGGACAAGACGGCCACCGGTGCCTGTTCGGCCAAGCGGTGTGCCAGGGGCAAACCCAGCTTACCGGCGCCCACCACGAGAATACCTATTGGCTGCATTGCGCTGTACCTTTCATAGATTTATTCTATCGAAACTCGTTCGAAGCGGGGCTGTCTGCGTAATTGTGCGCAGCTCCCCCTATCGCAAGCTCCCGGCCGCTGTGGATTGTAGAGCCGGGACGACAGAAGCGGATAGCTCATCATGACGTTGACCGAATTACGTTACATCGTAACCCTGGCCGAAGAGAAGCACTTCGGCCGCGCCGCCGAGCGCTGCTTTGTCAGCCAGCCCACCCTCAGCGTGGCGGTCAAGAAACTGGAAGAAGAACTGGGTGTAACCCTGTTCGAGCGCAGCAAGAGCCACATCACGGTGACCGACATCGGCCATCGCATCATTGAGCAGGCCCGCCGCGTACTGACCCAGGTGAACATCATCAAGGACATGGCCCTGGATGGCCGCGATCAGCTGTCCTCCCCCTTGCGGGTCGGCGCCATCTACACCATCGGCCCCTACCTGTTCCCTCACCTGATGCCGGAACTGCACCGCGCCGCACCCGACATGCCGCTCTACATCGAGGAAAACTACACCTCCGTATTGCGGGAAAAGCTGCGCCACTCCGAGCTGGATGCCATCATCATCGCGCTGCCCTTCAGCGAACCGGAAGTCGTCACCCTGCCGCTCTATGACGAGCCCTTTGTGGTGCTCATGCCGCAGGATCACGTGCTGGCGCAGGAGAAAGAGATCACCGGCGACCACCTGCTCAACCATGATCTTCTGTTGCTCGGCCCCGGGCATTGCTTCCGGGAACAGGTGCTGGAAGCCTGCCCGCAACTGGTGGAGAAACTGCATAAAGACCACGCCCGACCGGAAAGCTCCCAGCGTTTGGTGACGGAAGGCAGCTCCATCGAAACGATCCGCCACATGGTTGCCTCGGGATTGGGGATTTCCGTGCTGCCCATGTCCGCCGCCAACAGTCCCTATTACAGCAACGGCCTGCTGACCACACGGCCATTTGCGGCACCGGCGCCGACTCGGACTGTCGCGCTGGCCTGGCGAGTCACCTTTCCGCGACCGAAAGCGATCGATATTCTGTCGCTCGCCGCCGGCCAATGCCGCCTGATTGAAAAAACCCAGACACCCGCCTCTTGAGGCACCGGACGAGGCAGCGATGGTAGCACTGGAGGCGATGCCGACCACCGACCTCAATGGGGTCGGGCCTGGACTGGCGCAGAAGCTTGAGAAGCTCGGCATTCTGACGGTGCAGGATCTGCTGTTTCATCTTCCCCTGCGCTACGAGGACCGCACGCACCTGACGCCACTGGCGGAGCTGAGAGCGGGCTACAGCTGCCTCATCGAAGGCGAGGTCCTGGACAGCAAAGTGGAGCTGGGGCGCCGCCGCAGCCTGCTGGTGCAACTGCAGGACGACACCGGCCGGATCGGCCTGCGGTTTTATTACTTTACCGCCGCCCAGAAAAACCAGCTCACACCCGGCACCCGCCTGCGCTGCTTTGGCGAGGCCCGCCTGGGCCGGTCCGGGCTGGAAATCTACCATCCCGAATACAAGCGCGTCGAAGAGGGCACGCCGCTCGCGGTTCAGGAAGCCCTGACGCCTCTCTATCCGACGACCGATGGCATCACCCAGCCCCGTCTGCGGCAACTGTGTGATCAGGCCCTGGAATTACTGGCCCGTCATCCGCTCCCCGATTACCTGCCACCAGCTCTGCTCGATAAAATCCAGTTGCCGCCCCTCAATGATGCGGTGCGCCAACTGCACCATCCGCCGACGGAAGCCGAGCTGGATCAGTTTGCCCTCGGCATTCATCCCACCCAGCAACGCCTGGCCTTTGAAGAGCTGCTGGCCCACCACTTGAGTCTGCGCCGGCTGCGGGAAACCATTCGCCTGGATCCGGCGCTGCCGCTGCCGCCACGGGAGACCTTATCGCGCCAGTTCCTGGCACAGCTGCCGTTTGCCCTGACGGACGCCCAGCGCCGCGTCGTGGCTGAAGTGAGCCAGGACCTGCGGGCACCGCAACCCATGCTGCGCCTGGTGCAGGGCGACGTCGGCTCGGGCAAGACGGTCGTCGCAGCCCTGGCCGCCCTGCAGGCGGTGGAGAACGGTGCTCAGGTGGCGCTTATGGCACCCACCGAGATTCTGGCCGAACAGCATTACCGCAGCTTCTCCAACTGGATGCAGACGCTGGGCGTGCGCGTGGATTTTCTCGCCTCCCGCAGCAAGGGCAGCCAACGCACGCAGGTGCTGGAGCGCCTGGCGCAGGGCGAAACCCAGATTCTGATCGGCACCCACGCGGTATTTCAGGAAGGCGTCGAGTTCGCCCGCCTGGCGCTGGCCATCATCGACGAGCAGCACCGGTTTGGCGTGCATCAACGCCTGGCGCTCAAGGAGAAAGGCTCGGCCAGCGGACTGGTGCCGCACCAGTTGATCATGACCGCCACTCCCATTCCACGCACGCTCGCCATGAGCGCCTATGCGGATCTGGACACGTCCGTCATTGACGAACTGCCGCCAGGACGCACGCCCGTGGAAACCGTGGCGATCCAGGACAACCGGCGCCAGGAAGTGATCGAACGGGTGCGGCGGGCCTGCCTGGAGGGGCGCCAGGTGTACTGGGTCTGCACCCTGATCGAGGAATCGGAAGCGCTCCAGTGCCAGGCGGCGGAAGCCACCGCCGAGCAGTTGCGGGAACAGTTGCCGGAACTGCGTGTAGGCCTGGTACATGGCCGGCTGAAACCGGCCGAGAAAGCCGAGGTGATGACCGCCTTCAAACAAGGCGAGATCCAGTTATTGGTGGCCACCACGGTCATCGAAGTGGGCGTGGATGTCCCCAACGCCTCGCTCATGATCATCGAGAACCCGGAGCGCCTGGGCCTGGCACAGCTCCACCAGCTGCGCGGCCGGGTGGGACGGGGCAGTGCCGCCAGTTTCTGCGTGCTGATGTACAAGCCGCCGCTGTCGCGCCTGGGCCGGGAGCGGCTGCAGGTCATGCGCGAAACCAACAACGGCTTTGAGATCGCCGAGCGGGACCTGGAACTGCGCGGCCCCGGCGAAGTACTGGGCACCCGCCAGACCGGTTTACTGTCATTAAAGGTGGCAGACCTGGAGCGCGACAAGGCATGGCTGGACAGCGTGCGCTGGGCGGCGGAACAGATCGAGGGCGACCGGGTCCGGGTCGACGCCCTGATCCGGCGCTGGCTCGGCCACAATGTCCGCTATGGGCAGGTATAGCCGGATACCCGGAGTCAGGTGAAGCCAATCATCTGTGACCGGTTACGCGATTCTTCCTCACGTATCGACTGATCCCACCGCGTCTCGCTTGAAATCGACTACCCTTTCCTGACGAATCTCAAAGAATACGAGCAACCTCATGCTTCCGACTGCCCTTAGTACATTCTTCAATCAGTTCCAGCAACAACACCCCGAGCTGGCGGCCGACATCGGCGCCCTGAGCCTGGTGGACCGCAAAGCCGTTTCCGGCGACCGGATCGTCAAGATGCTGGTGGTTCAGGATTCCCTGGGGCGCCTGCAGGTACTGTTCCCGGCCCATTGCCTGATCGACATCGACACCCTGAACGGCCAACTGGGCCGGGAGCTGGTCATTCTACCGGACGCTGAACTCGCCAAACTGCAGCAGCGCCATGGCATGACCGAATTGCCGGCCATTCCCGGCCTCACCGGTCTGCCGACCGTTCTTGACGAGCGCCTGCAACAAGCCGGTGAGGCTTATCTGGAGATTGGCCAGGCCGACCACCTGTTGCGCCTGAGCGGCCCGCTGTATCAGGCCCTGACCAGCTTGGCGCGCCCGTTGAAATACGCCGTCCCGATTCGCTCCATCGACATCAACCGCGACGATCCGGCCCAGGATCTGGAGCAGATCAACCGGGCCATCAGCCAGTTCACCCGCCTGCGCATTCAACAACGCCTGCAGGACACCCTGGAACTGCCGCCGCTGCCGGAAACTGCCCACCGCGTGATGAAGCTGCGAGTCGACCCGGATGCCGGCATTGCCGAACTGGCCGACATCGTCGAGACCGATCCCAGCCTGTCGGCCCAGGTGGTCAGTTGGGCCAGCTCATCCTATTACGCCGCGCCCGGACGAATCCGCTCGGTCTATGACGCCATCATGCGGGTGTTGGGTTTCGATCTGGTGATGAACCTGGCCATGGGCCTGTCGCTCGGGCGCACCCTGAAGCAGCCAAACGACGCGCCCGCCGGATTCACCCCCTATTGGCAGCAGGCGGTGTGGATGGCCACCACCGTCAGCGCCCTCAGCACGACGATTCCCCGGGCACACCGCCCGGAGTTTGGGCTCTGTTACCTGTCCGGTTTGCTCCATAACTTCGGCTATCTGGTGCTGGCGCATATTTTCCCGCCTCATTTCTCGCTCATGTGCCGCTATGCCGAATGCAATCCGCATCTGGACCCGGCCTACATCGAGCACTTCCTGCTCGGCATCACCCGCGAACAGATCGGCAGCAAGCTGATGGCACTCTGGAACATGCCGGACGAAGTGGTGGTGGCCCTGCGCCAGCAAAAGAGCCCGTTCTATGAGGGTGAGCATGCCGCCTATGCCGGCCTGCTGTTCGTGGCAACGCAAATGCTGCGTCAACAGGGTTTGGTTGATGGCCCGGCGCTGCCCATACCCGCCGCGCTCTACCAGCAACTGCATCTGGACCCGGAGGAGGCCGAGGACGCCCTACGAGAAATTCTCGAATCCTCCGATGCCCTCACCTCCATGGCCAACAGCCTGGGCTAATCCGTTCGCCACCGCATCCTCAAGGGAGCGGTGGCAGCGTCGTGCCCGTGACCGGGTCAAAGCGCACCTGCAACAAGTCCCGCGCGGCCTGCAAAATGGCCTCACGGTGTTCCCGCTCCAACTGATAGCGGCGCAGATCCAGCTTGCGCACGAAGCGCTTGTCGGTCTGCAGGCGCGCGGCATGGGTCGGCATGTGCGCCATCGACTCATACATCTGCGCAAAAATCTGAAACCGGGGCTCCTGGATCAGCTCGGGCGCCAGGGTGTCGAGCAGCACCTTGACCCGGATACAGCCTTCCGACAACTCCATCTGGTCGTCCAGCATGCAGCGCGCCAGCACCCGCACGCTTTCCACCAAATGCTCATGCTGGCGCGACCAGCGCTGATCCCGTGCCGCCTGGTCGCTTTGCGCCTGGCGCAGCAGCCCAACCTGGCGGGCAATGAACCAGACCAGCACAACACTGACCAGCAACCCGCCCAGAATCAGCAGCCACTGCGTTAACTCGGTCATAAAGGATCCTTTCCACGACGATTTCACCAGCGCGCGGCCACGCCGATTTTTCGGGATTATGCAGTCAAGTGGGCGAGAAAAAGAAGCCTCGTGCCTGGCAAGCGACCGCTAACTGATTATAATGCGCTGGCCTGCCTGTGAATGGACTCGTTTGATGCGCTTCAAGCCCCTGCTGCTCACTTTGTCTCGCTTGAATGCGGCCCTCCTGGCGAGCGTCCTGTCGATGAGCGCGACGCAGGCCGCTGAGCGGATGACCGGCCTGGGGGAGCTTGAGGCCTGGCTGATGCCTGGTATGGCCACCGGCAAGCTCGATTGGAACATTGCAGCGTCTGACGGCTCGCCCAACGTCCTATCCGAGCTCATCTTCGATAACCTCCGCACCCTGACGCTGGAAGCCGGCGCCCGTTTCCGCTTCTCAAACACAGCCCTGCGCGATCTGCAATTTCGTGTCTCCGGCCGGGCCGGCCTCATCCAGGATGGCAACGAGCATGACCGCGACTGGGACGGCTCAAACCGCACCGACCTGATCAGTTATTCCCGGGCTCGCGTAAAGTCCCACCGCGTCGATCAGGCCCAGGTCGCTCTCGGTTATACCTGGTTCTCAGCAGAACCTGTCTCGCTCACCGCCTACCTGGGATACGAATGGAACCGCCAGCACCTGCGGATTACCAACGGCAGACAGATTCTGGATGTAGCTCGTCCCAGCCGAAACAACACGCCGATTCCGGGCCTGCACAATCGCTACAATGCCGACTGGCACAGCGGCTGGCTTGGACTGGAGACCATGTGGGACTTTATGGACGGCCACCAGTTGGGGGCAGCCGTTCAATATCACCATCTTTGGTATCAAGCGGAGGCCACCTGGAACCTGCGCCCTAGCTTCGCGCAACCGGACAGTTTCGATCATACCGCCAGTCACGGCCAAGGCGTGCGCCTGCATGCCCATTACCGTACCGAGCTCACGTCCAGCCTTTCGCTGGCCCTGCAACTGGTTTGGGAGTGTTTTGAAATCGACAATGGTATTGACCGACTTCATCTCGTTTCACCGGTTGTACACACCGAGAAATCCCGTCTGAACGAAGTCAAGTGGCGCCAGTCTGGCGTCAGCACCGGCCTGATTTGGCGATTTTGAAAAGATAAAACCTCTCGAGATCGGCGGCGGGCGCAATCCACGCCGTGCGCCGCCGATGTTGTCTGAGAGGATCGGGCGGGATTAAAAGTCCATGTCGTCGCTCAAGCGCAGCTTGTCAGCCTGGGCGTTGAGCTTGCTGGCGCTGGTTTCGGCGCCGAGTTTGATCAGCAGACGTAGATCGTTCGCCGAATCCGCATAGGCCAAGGCATCCTCGTAGGTAATCTCGCCCTGGCTGTAGAGCTGGTAGAGCGCCTGGTCGAAAGTCTGCATGCCGATGTCGACGGACTTGCGCATCAGGTCCTTCAACTTATGGACCTCGCCCTTGCGGATCAGGTCCGCCGCCAGTGGCGAATTGATCAGCACTTCAATCGCCGCGCGCCGGCCCTTGCCATCCGGGGTCGGCACCAGCTGCTGGGCGATGATCGCCTTTAGGTTGAGCGACAGGTCCATCCAGATCTGGTTGTGCTGCTCTGGCGGGAAGAAGTTGATGATCCGGTCCAGCGCCTGGTTGGCGTTGTTGGCGTGCAGGGTACAGAGACAGAGGTGACCGGTTTCGGCAAAGGCGACAGCGTAATCCATGGTCTCGCGGCTGCGCACCTCGCCGATCATGATCACATCGGGCGCCTGACGCAGGGTGTTCTTGAGGGCCACTTCAAAGCTGTCGGTATCGAGTCCCACTTCGCGCTGGGTGACAATGCAGCCCTGGTGCTGGTGAATGAACTCGATCGGATCTTCGATGGAGATGATGTGGCCTTTGCTGTTGCGGTTGCGGTGGCCGATCATGGCCGCCAGCGAGGTGGACTTACCGGTACCGGTGGCACCGACGAAGATCACCAGGCCGCGCTTGGTCATGGCGATATCCTTGATGATATCCGGCAGGCCCAGCTCTTCCACCTTGGGAATATTGGTTTCGATCCGCCGCAGCACCATGCCGCACAGGTTGCGCTGGTAAAAGGCGCTGACCCGGAAACGACCGATCCCCCGGGCACTGATGGCGAAATTGCTCTCGTGCTTTTCCTCGAATTCGGCGCGTTGCTTGTCTCCCATCACGCCCAGCACGGTTTCCCGGGTCTGCTCCGGCGACATCGCGTTCTTCGTCACGGGCACGATCTTGCCGTGAATCTTGACGCTGGGCGGCACGCCAGCCGTGATGAAAAGATCGGATGCTCCCTTCTCTACCATCAGCTTCAGCAGCTTTTCGAATTCCATGTTGCTTCCTCGATTACCGGTTCTGCGCGGCCGCTCCCCTCATCAGGCCGGCCGTAGAGCAATATTGATCTAATCGCTTAGAAATTATCAGGCATCTTGGCTTTGGAACGCGCGCTTTCGCGGGAAACCAGGCCACGGCTGACCAGGCCCTGCAGGCACTGATCCAGGGTCTGCATGCCCACCGACGCACCGGTCTGGATGGACGAGTACATCTGCGCCACCTTGTCTTCCCGGATCAGGTTCCGAATCGCGGGTGTGCCGATCATGATTTCATGAGCCGCGACCCGGCCGCCGCCAATCCGCTTAAGCAGGGTCTGGGAAATTACCGCCTGCAGCGACTCCGACAGCATCGAGCGCACCATGGCTTTCTCTTCCGCCGGGAACACGTCGACGATACGGTCGATGGTCTTGGCGGCGCTGGTGGTGTGCAGGGTGCCGAATACCAAGTGACCGGTTTCGGCGGCGGTCAACGCCAGCCGGATGGTCTCCAGGTCCCGCATCTCACCCACCAGGATGATGTCCGGGTCTTCCCGCAGGGCCGAGCGCAGGGCTTCGTTGAAGCCGTGGGTGTCGCGATGGACTTCCCGCTGGTTCACCAGGCACTTCTTGGATTCGTGCACGAATTCGATGGGGTCTTCGATGGTGAGAATGTGGTCGTAGCGGCTTTCGTTGATGAAGTCGATCATGGCCGCAAGCGTCGTGGACTTACCGGAACCGGTCGGCCCCGTCACCAAGACCAGGCCGCGCGGCACCAGGGAGACGTCCCGGAACACCTGTCCCAGGCCCAGGTCCTCGAACGTCAGTACCTTGGAGGGAATGGTCCGGAACACCGCGCCGGCACCCCGGTTCTGGTTAAAGGCGTTCACCCGGAAGCGGGCCACGCCGGGCACCTCGAACGAGAAGTCGGTTTCCAGGAATTCCTCGTAGTCCTTGCGCTGCTTGTCGTTCATGATGTCGTAGATCAGCGAGTGGACCTGTTTATGCTCCATGGGCGGCAGGTTGATCCGCCGCACGTCGCCGTCAACCCGGATCATGGGCGGCAGCCCAGCCGACAGGTGGAGGTCGGACGCCCCCTGTTTGGCGGAAAACGCAAGCAATTCAGTGATATCCATCGTTGACCTCAATCAAGAAGCAGTCAGTCGGTAAAAACAGTCTGTTGAATCAGTAAATGCCCTGAAATCCCAGTCGGTTGCCACGGCACGGGCACGGAGAACGCGGTATAATGCGCCCGCGCCTGACCCGGCACGTACCCGAATGGCCTGTGGCAAAGCGGGGCGGAATTGGCGGGCGCTCGTTCCCGGCAGCTGTTCTTGTAACGGGACAGCGCGGTAAGGTCCGACTGGTTAATTAGGTGCCTAACTTCATGTTCAGCATAGCAGACAACCTTCAGGGCGTGAGGCAACGTATACAAAAAGCCACGGCTCAGGCTGGGCGTCCTGCGGATTCCGTCACATTGCTCGCGGTCAGCAAGACCCGCAGTGCGGCCGAAGTGGACGCATTGATTCAGGCCGGTGTCGACCAGTTCGGGGAAAACTATGTGCAGGAGGGCGTGGACAAGGTCCAGGCGCTCGCCCAGGCAGCGGTCACCTGGCACTTTATTGGCCCGATCCAGTCCAACAAGACCAGACAAATCGCAGCCCACTTTGCCTGGGTGCACAGTCTCGACAGAATCAAGATCGCCGAGCGACTCCATGACCAGCGCCCGCCACAGCTGCCGCCGCTGAACGTCTGCCTGCAGGTCAACATCAATCAGGAAGCGAGCAAGTCCGGGGTGACGCCCGCGGAAGTCCCGGCACTGGCAGCCGCGGTGGCCCGGCTGCCGCAGCTTAAGCTGCGCGGACTGATGTGCATTCCCGACCCGGACCAGGACGACACCCAGCTGCGCCAGAGCTTTACGGCCATGCGCGAGCTGTTCGAGCGCCTGCAGCCGGACTATCCCACGCTGGATACCTTGTCCATGGGCATGTCGGACGATCTGGAACTCGCCATCGCCGAAGGCTCCACGCTGGTTCGGGTGGGCACGGCGCTGTTCGGGCCCCGACCGGCCAAATCCACCTAATCACCCGCCGGTGCCGTAATCGACGCGGCGCCCGCACCGACTTTGACAGACCAGGGAGACCGCCATGAACCTCGTACAGAAAATCAGCTTTATCGGCGCCGGCAACATGGCGACCAGCATCATTGGCGGCCTGGTCCGCACCGGCATCGCCCCAACCCAGATGACCGCCACCAGTCCGGACCAGGAGCAGCTCCGCCAGCTGCAGACCGAGCACGGCATTCTCATCGCCGCCAGCAACCCCGAGGCGGTGGCCACCTGCGACATTCTGGTGCTTTGCGTCAAACCACAGATATTGAAGGCCGTGTGTGAGGAGCTGCGCGACAGCGTGCAGCAACGTCGCCCCCTGATCATCTCCATCGCCGCCGGCATCGAATCCGATGCCATCGAACGCTGGCTGGGCGGCAACCTGCCGCTGGTGCGCTGCATGCCCAATACCCCGGCTCTGGTTGGCCAGGGCGCCTCTGGCCTCTATGCCAATGCCCGGGTCGACATCTCCCAACGCCAACAGGCGGAAGCGATCTTCGCCGCCATTGGCGTCACCCAATGGGTCATGAGTGAGACGGACATGCATGCGGTTACCGCCATCTCCGGCAGCGGGCCCGCGTATTTCTTCCTGATTCTGGAAGCGCTGGAAGCCGCGGGCGTGCAGGCCGGCTTGCCGGCGGAAAGCGCCCGCCGCCTGAGCATCCAGACCATGCTCGGCGCCGCCACCATGGCCCAGCAGAGCCTGGACGACCCAGCCACCCTCAAGCGCAAGGTCATGTCGCCTGGCGGCACCACCGAACGTGCCATTCAGGCGTTCGAGGACGGCGGTCTGCGCGATCTCTTCGCCACTGCCGTGCAGGCGGCCGCCAACCGCTCAAGCGAACTGGCACAAATCCTGGGCGATCAGTAGAGACAAAAAACGCCACTGGAAAATCGGGTTCAAACACCCCATTATCTGATCACGACCGGCGGCACACAGAGGCCGCCGCGTGTAACCGACCTAAGGAATTACTTCGCACATGCTGACCGACATTCTGGTTTCGTCGTTGCGGTTGCTGACGGCCTTTTACATCACGATCGTGCTGTTACGCTTCCTGCTCCAGATTTCCCGTGCCGACTTCTATAACCCGATTTCCCAATTCGTGGTCAAGGCCACCAATCCCCTGCTCGCCCCCTTGCGCAAGGTGGTACCGGGCATCGGCGGCTTCGACGGCGCTTCGCTCGTATTGGCGATCCTGATCCAGACCCTGGTGTTCGTGATCATTGCCTCTCTGGCTGGCGCGCCCCTGCATCTGGTCACCTACATTGCCTGGTCGGCCGTGGTAGTGCTGAACCTGCTGGTGCAGATCTATTTCTGGGCCGCCATCGCCATGATCATCCTGAGCTGGGTGGCGCCTGGCAGTTATCACCCGGCGGTACAACTGCTGCACCAGATCACCGAGCCGGTCATGCGGCCGTTTCGCCGCCTGCTGCCCCCGGTTGGCGGCCTGGACCTGTCGCCGATCCTGCTGTTTCTGACCATTAACGTCGTGCAGGTGGTGGTCGCCTACCTGGGCAACGCCGTCGGACTCAGCCGCTTCTGGTTTTAAGCCGTGGCGGCCGCCATTCAAGTTCAGAATGGGTGCGTCCTGCTGAACTGCCACCTGCAACCCAAAGCCCGGGCCGACGAGATCGTCGGCCTGCATGGCGACGCGCTCAAGATCCGCATCACCGCCCCGCCGGTGGACGGCAAGGCCAACCAGCATCTGATCCGCTTTCTCGCCGAGCTGTTCCAGGTTCGCCAGCAGGACGTGGAATTGCTCAGCGGAGAAACCTCCCGCAGTAAACGGCTTGCCATCCATAATGTGACACAGCTCCCAGAAACACTCAAAAGCTACCTGACGTAAAATCCTGTTACTTTTTCCGTCTGGCGCTTTCACTCTATCTCACCTATCGTTTTTGCTGAGGCAAGCTGTATACAAAATAAGCGATGCCAAACCTGACAGGCCTCCTGAAAGCTGGATCCGATGTCGGTTAGAGCGTTGCATCCCAATATGCATCAAGCGAGATTGGACGGAGCGAGGACAGTATGAGCCTGAGTCGGTTGACCCAACAGGTCGAGGCCTATCATGGATGGAAGCATAATCTCGTCAACGAGATCGAACGCTATCGGAGCTGGCTCAAGGCCAATAAGCTCCAGTCCGAAGACCTGGAGCGCAAACTGGTCCGCAGCATCGATCTGCTGCACGAAGACCAGCTGACCATTGCCTTTGTCGGTGAATATTCCCGCGGCAAGACCGAGCTCATCAACGCACTGTTTTTTGCCGATTTCGGCCAGCGCATGCTGCCGTCCCAGGCCGGGCGCACCACCATGTGCCCCACCGAAGTCTTTTTCGACCAGGACAGCCGCGCCAACTACCTGCGCCTGCTGCCCATCGACACCCGTACCTCCGAGCGCAGTCTCGCCGAATTCAAACGCAACCCCGAACACTGGGTTCACCACCCACTGGATGTCTCCAGCCCGGACGCCATGAAGCAGTGCCTGGAGCAGGTCTCCCGCACCCGCAGCGTCCCCATTGAGCAGGCACGCCAACTGGGCTTTCAGGAAGAAGCGCTGGACCACGACCCCGAACAACCGGGCCAGGTGATCATCCCCGCCTGGCGCCACGCCCTGATCAGCCTGCAGAACCCGTTGCTGGAACAGGGCCTGCGCATTCTCGACACCCCCGGCCTCAATGCCCTGGGCTCCGAGCCGGAACTGACCGTGAGCATGATTCCCAATGCCCACGCTGTGATTTTCCTGCTCAGCGTCGACACCGGCGTCACCGCCAGCGACTTGGCCATCTGGAACAACTACATCGCCACCGATGACAGCGATCACCGGGCCGGCCGCTTTGCCGTGCTGAACAAGCTCGACATGCTGTGGGACGACATCCAGGGCGAGCAGCACACACAGAAGGCCATCCGCCAGGTCCAGCGGCAAACCGCCGAACAACTGGGCATGAAGCCGGAAGAGGTCATGCTGGTATCGGCCAAGCAAGCATTGGCCGCCAAGATCCGCCAGGAGCCCGAGCGGTTGACCCGCAGCCAGCTGCCGGATCTGGAGAACCTGATCAGCAACCGCATTCTGGCCCAGAAGGAAAAGCTGCTGACCCGCACCCTGGTCACGGACATCATCGGCATGCTGCAGAGCAGCCAGTCGATTCTGGGCGACCGTCTGGAAACCCTGCGGGCGCAGAAGGACGAGATCGCCGAGCACGGCGTGAGCCGCGAATTCCTGCAGGAACTCACCGCCCGCACCCAGGAAGATTACGCCCACTACCACAAGAAACTCATCACCCTGCGGTCCAGCCGTCGCCTGATGCAATCCCAGGCGCAGATTCTCGACAAGCTGGTGGCAACCGAGCGCTTCGCCCAGCACACCGAACGCACCCGCGAGCGGCTGATGAACAGCTGGACCACACCCGGCATGTACCGCGCCATGGGCGGCTTTTTCGACGCCCTGGGCGACGACGCGGCGAACCTGTTGCATGAGGCCAAGCTGGCCCAGAAGATGGTCAGCTCCATCTACGACCGCTATTCCAGCGATCAGCGAACTGCTCATCTCAAGCCGCGCCCGTTCAATATCGGCCGCCAGATCCGCGACCTGAAAGCCCTGCGGGAACAGGCCGCCAAGCTGCAACGCCATCCCAAGACCTTGGTGACAGAGCAGACGCTGCTGGTGAAACGCTTCTTCGACACCGTGGTGAGCGAAGCCCAGCGGCTGTATGAGGAAATCCGCCTGGAAAGCGAACGCTGGCCCCAGGAAGCGCTGCTGCCGATCATGCAGCACACCCTGGAACAGAAGCAGATGCTGGAACACCAGATCCAGCGTCTCAAGGAACTGGCACGCACCGCCAAGGACAGCCGCTCGCAGTTGCAGAAGCTGGAGCAGTTGATCAGCGAAACCGAGAAGCAGCTCTATATGGCTGAGCAGATCCAGCGCCGCATTCGCAAACCGGCACCAGCCTTGCTGGCTCAGCGGGTGGTGAATCTGACGGGATTAACCGGAACCTAAGACCGCAACACAGAAAAAGACAGGGCGCCCACAGGCGCCCTGATCGTTTCAGCGACCGGAGAAAACCGCCTCGCGCCGCTCCAGAAACGATTGCACGCCCTCCGCCACATCTTCGCTTTGCATGATGGGCGCCAGATCCTTGTACATCGCCGCCAGCGCGGTCTTCTCGCTCTCCCGACGCACCACCAGCGATGATTTCAGACTGCCCTGCACACCCAGCGGAGCCGCCTTCGCCACCCGACGCGCCAGCTCCAACGCGGCCTTGTATTCCTGCCCGGGCTCGGTCACCTGCTGCACCATGCCCATGCGATAGGCATCCTCGGCGCTCCACTCGTCACCGGTGAGCAGATAGCGCTGGGCATTGGACCAGCCGATCTCCTGGGTCAGACGCAGTGTTGCGCCCAGGCAGGCATGAATCCCACGCTTCACCTCAAGCTGACCAAAGCGGGTGTTGCTGGCCGCCACGCGGATATCGCCGCAAAGCATCAGCTCCACGCCCCAGGTGAAACAGATGCCTTTGACGGCAAAGATCACCGGTTTGCTGACTCGCTCGCTGGAGACACCAAAGGGATCCACCTGCCCCTCCGTCAGTGGATGAGGCTCGCCGGAGCCGAATACTTCTGCCCACTCGTCCAGTTGCAAGCCGGCCGTGAAATGCTCGCCATGGGCAAACACCAGGGCACAGCGCAGCTCTGTATCCCGCTCCAGCAGACCATAGGCGTCTGCCAGCTCGCGATACATGGCGCGGTTCATGGCGTTGTATTTCTTGGGTCGATTGAGACCGATGAGGAGAATATGGCCGTCGCGGTCACAGGTGATGAATTCCATGGGAAGCGTCCCTTGCTAGATGAGTATCCGGGCATGCTACCCGCTCACGCGGCTTTTCGGCCGCCGAAGGCGTCACAGTCCCTGCCTGAAAACGACCCCACCCTAGCCCTCCCCTTGCCAGGGGAGGGGACTAACACAGAGAATCAGCGACCCTTGAACACCGCCTCGCGCCGCTCCAGGAACGAGCGAATCCCTTCCTGCATATCCTCCGCCGCCATCACCGGCACCAGATCCGGATACAGCCGCTCGATTGCCGCCTGCTCACCCTGTTGCCGGGCAATAAGAGACGACTTGAGGCTACCCTGCACACCCAGCGGCGCCGCCTTGGCGATGCCGCGCGCAATTGCCAACGCCGCCTCGAACTCCTCACCCGGCGCCGTCACCTGCTGCACCATGCCCATGCGATAGGCATCCTCGGCGCTCCACTCGTCGCCCGTCAGCAGATAGCGCTGGGCGTTGGCCCATCCCATCTCCTGCACCAGGCGGATGGTTGCACCACCACAAGCATAGAACCCCCGCTTCACCTCCAGCTGGGCAAAGCGGCTGTCATTGGCCGCCACCCGCACATCACTCGCCAGCATCATCTCCACACCACAGGTGTAGCAAATGCCCTTGACCGCAAACACCACCGGCTTGCTGACCCGAGGCGTGGCAACGGCGAACGGATCCACCTGCCCTTCCTTGAGGGGCATCGGCTTGCCCGTGCTGAATGTCGCCGCCCAATCGTCCAGTTGCAGGCCGGCCGTGAAATGCTTGCCCTCGCCGTACACCAGCGCGCAACGCAACTCTGGATCCCGCTCCAGCTCGCCGTAGGCATCGGCGATCTGGTTGTACATATCCACGGTCAGGGCGTTGTATTTCTGCGGCCGATTGAGCGCGATTAACAGGATGTGGCCATCCCGCGTAATGGTTACGTCTGACATAAAAGCCCTCTTGAATCATCTAGGCTGAGCGGCCCAAGAGCTTCCGTCAGGGTGCGGTGGAGGCTTTGCGGAACAGCGACATGGATGTCGCGGAGGCCACGCCGGCACAGGGAAGTGCCGTCGTGGCCGGTGTAGCAAAGACTCCACAGCACCCGAGAGCTCACAGGCTGCGATGTTTAAGCCGTCAACCCACCGTCAATAGCAATCGCCTGCCCCGTAATGAACGAAGAATCATCCGTACACAACCAGGCAATCACCCGCGACACCTCCTGCGTCTCCCCCAACCGCTGCATCGGATTAGAACGCGCCAGCTTCTTCTCGATGCTCGGATCCATATCCAACACCCGCTGCACCATCGGCGTACGAATAAAGCTCGGACATACCGCATTCACCCGAACCCCCTCGCGCGCATACTCCATGGCCGCCGTCTTGGTCAGACCCACCACACCAAACTTGCTCGCCGCATACGGCGCCAGCGTCGGCGCGCCCTTCAGACCCGCAACCGACGCCAGGTTGATGATGTGGCCACCACCCTGCTTCAGCATCTGCTGAATCTCATACTTCATGCAGAGCCAGACACCCTTCAGGTTCACGTCCAGAGTCCGGTCCCACACCTTCTCATCGATGTCCGCCAGGCGCTGGTTCGTATGTTCGACACCCGCGTTATTGATCGCCACGTCCAGACGGCCCTCGGTCTCGGCGATGCCCGCCATCACCTCGGCCACCGCTGCGCCATCACAGACATTCAGCTTCACGAAACGGGCGCGACCGCCCGCCGCCTGGATCTCCTCGACCAGCGACAGGCCGTCTTTCTCGTTCACATCCGCCAGCACCAGCACCGCACCCTGGCGCGCCAGATCCAGTGAGGTTTCCCGACCGATGCCCGAACTGGCACCGGTCACGAAAATGACTTTATCCCGTAGCGACTGATTCATGATGATTCCTCGATTGTTATGGTTATATTTCGGCGAAATGGCTTATTCGTCTTCCGAAGCAACCTGCAGCACCAGCTTGCCGAAGTTCTCGCCCTTGAACAGCATCAACAAAGTGTCGGGGAAAGTCTCCAAGCCCTGTACCACGTGCTCGCGGCTCTTGAGCTTGCCCTCAATGATCCACTGGGCCATTTCACGGGCGGCTTCGCCATAATGCGGTGCGTTATCGAACACCACGATGCCTTCCATGCGGGCCCGATTGACCAGCAACGACATGTAGTTGCTCGGCCCCTTCGGCGCGGTCGTGTTGTTGTACTGGGAAATGGCGCCGCAAATGACGATCCGCGCGCGCAGGTTGATGTGCGTCAGCACCGTATCCAGGATGTCGCCGCCCACGTTGTCGAAGAACACATCCACACCTTGGGGGCAGGTGCGCTTGAGGCCGGCCTTCACGTTCTCGGCCTTGTAGTCGATGGCGCCGTCGAAGCCCAGCTCTTCCACCAGATAGCGGCACTTCTCCTCACCGCCGGCGATGCCCACCACGCGGCAGCCCTTGATCTTGGCGATCTGGCCCACCACGGTTCCCACGGCTCCGGCGGCACCGGAGATCACCACAGTCTCGCCTTCTTTGGGCTGACCGGTCTTGAGCAAGCCGAAATACGCGGTCATGCCCGGCATGCCCAGGGTGCCCAGGTAGGTCGGCAGAGGTGCCAGGCGTGGGTCCACCTTGTACAGGGTCTTGCCGGGGGCCACGGCATACTCCTGCACGCCGGTGTTGCCTGATACATAATCGCCTGGCTTGAAGTTGGGGTCCTTGGATTCGATGACCTTGCCGAGGGTACCGGCGCGCATGACTTCGCCGATCTGGACGGGTTTGATGTAGGACTTACCTTCGTTCATCCAGCCGCGCATGGCGGGGTCCAGGGAGATGTAGAGGGTTTTTAGGAGGACTTCGCCTTCGTTGGGGGTTGGGATTTCGTCGGTGGCGAGGTTCCAGTTGTCGGCGGTGGGGGTGCCGATTGGGCGGGAGGCTAGGCGGAATTGGCGGTTTTTGGTTGTCATGATGTGATCCTTTTGATTTGTATTGGCACTGCCCCTAAGTCCTTTACTTTTATCGGAACTGCATTCGGGGCTGATGATTAGTGGTTTCGCCCACTAGGACGAGTCACTTCTTTTGTTTGCCCAAAAGAAGTAACCAAGAAAAAGGCACCCCTGCTAAACCGCCCCGCTGCGCGGGGTCCTCTGCGGTACTCGCGAAAAGCGGGGCCTGCGGAACTCGCTTCGCTCAGACAGTCCTCGGCCTTTATCCGCTTTTCACTCCGTTCCTCGACGGTTTAGAAGGGGAAAGAGCAACAGCGCCAGCTTTGCTGGCAGGACAGCGTTTTTTGGTTATTTTTTGTCCGGGCCGCGCAGGCGCTGAAGACAAAAAGTGACTCGCCCTAGTGGGCGAAACCACAAACTCTAAGGCCCTGACGCAGTCAGCCCCCCATATCAAAACCACTCATCCTTCATATCGAAACATGTACGATCCAGCCGTGACAGGATGGCCGCATCACGTTCGATCTCTGGTAGCTCCCAGCCCATAAAATACTGAGCCGCTTGCAGCTTGCCTTGATAGAAGGCTTGCTCTGTTTCACCGGTGGCGCCGGCCAGGGCCTGTTCGGCGACGATGGCCTGGCGGAGCCAGATCCAGCCGACGACGACCTTGCTCATCAGGCTCAGGTAGCAGCTGGCGTTGGCCAACGTCAGGTCCGGGCCTTGTTTGGCCAGGGACTGGCCCAGGTGCAGGGTGATTTGGCCGGCAGTGGCCAGCGCTTTGCCGAGGCTTTGGGCCAGGGACGCGCAGCGCTCTAGACTGGCGGCTTGCTTGATGCTCGCCTGGATCTCGGCGGACAGGCGTTTGAGGCCCGCGCTGTCTTTTTGCCAGACCTTGCGGCCCAGCAGGTCCAGCGCCTGAATGCCGTTGGTGCCTTCATGGATGGGGTTCAGGCGGTTGTCGCGATAGCACTGCTCCACCGGATATTCCCGCGTGTAGCCGGCGCCGCCGTGTACCTGGATCGCCAGGTCGTTGGCCTTGGGGCCGTATTCGGAGGGCCAGGCCTTGACGATGGGGGTCAGCAGATCGAGCAGGTCCAGGGCGGCGGTTCGCGCCTCGGCATCCGCCAGGGTTTCGCTGTCGTCCACCAGGCTGGAGGCATACAGGCAAAGGGCCACGCCGCCTTCGGCGTAGGCCTTCTGGGCCAGCAGCATGCGTCTGACGTCGGCGTGCTGGATGATGGGAACCTGCTTGGCGATTGGGTCCCGGCTGGAAGGCAGACGGCCTTGCGGGCGGGAGCGGGCATATTCCAGGGCATGCAAGTAGCCCCGGTAGCCGATCAGAGCCGCGCCGAAGCCGACGCCGATGCGGGCTTCGTTCATCATGTGGAACATGTACTTCAGCCCCTGATGCGGCTCGCCCACCAGATAGCCCACGCAGTGGCCGTTCTCGCCGAAGTTCAGCGCGGTCGAGGTGGTGCCACGATAGCCCATCTTGTGAAACAGGCCGGCCAGGGCCACGTCGTTGCGCCTGATGGGGTTACCCTCGGCGTCTACCAGGAACTTGGGCACGATGAACAGGGAGATGCCTTTCACGCCTGCCGGTGCGCCTTTGATCTTCGCCAGCACCAAATGAACGATGTTGTCCGACAGTTCGTGATCGCCACCGGAGATAAAAATCTTGTTGCCGGCGATCAGGTAATGACCGTCATCGGTGGGCGTGGCCTGAGTGGTGATATCCGCCAGCGACGAGCCCGCCTGGGGCTCGGTCAGGGCCATGGTGCCGGTGAAACGGCCACTCAGCATATGGCGCAGGAAGCGCTGTTTCTGATCTTCCGAGCCAAAGGTATTGATGAGGTTGGCGGCGGCAACGGTCAGGAAGGGATAGCCGGCGGTGGACGGGTTTGCCGCCGTGAAATGCCCCATGCAGGCGGCCAGGACGGTTGCGGGCAGTTGCATGCCGCCTTGCTCGAAGTCCATGCCCCCGGCCAGGAAACCGGCTTCGGCGAAGGCGCCAAATGCCTCCTTCACCTCGGGGATCATCGTCACTTTCTGCCCGTCGAAGCTGGGCTCCTGGGCATCCGCCTTGGCGTTGTGGGGCGCGAAATATCTGCGGGCCAGCTGATCCGCCGTGTTGATGGCGGCGTCGAAGGTCTCGCGGCTGTGCTCCTGGTAGCGCGCGCGTGCGCAGAGCTGTTCGGCCCCTAGGACCTCGTACAGCAAGAAGTCCAGATCACGGCGGGAAATAAGGGTATCGGTCATGGAGTCTGCCTGCGGAAAAATCGTAAGAACGACCAGTCCCTAGCATGGCAGAGCCCCACTCGCAGAAGAATTGGCGTTTTTGACACAAAACCAGCCAAAACCGCCACACCCGTTCTGCGCCGTCCTCTAGACGAATAGCTGACTCAGGAAGCCAGTCTGCACCAGAACCATATAGAGAACCGTGCCGCCACCGATACTGATCAGCGCATTGCGCCAGAGCACGTGCAGCCCAACGACCAGCGCGGAGGCCAGGATCTCCGCCAGGCCATGGGGCGCATCGGCGAAGTTCACGTCCCGCAGGCAGTAAATCACCAGCAGCAACATGATGGCCGGCGGCAGGTAACGGCCGATATACAGGATCAGCGGATGCTCGCCACCGCGGCGGAACACCAGAAACGGCAGCGCGCGGGTCAGCAGGGTGGCCAGCGCCATCACCAGAATAAAGCCGATCAGGTAGCTGCTCATTGGGTTAAACCTGCCTTGTGCGACAGCAGCAACAGGCTCAGGGCCAGGCTGATGGAGACCAGCAGCATCTGGTCGGTGGCCCCGACGAGAAAGGTCACCGCTGCGGCGAGCAGCGCGACCAGAAATGGAAACAGCCGCCGGACGCTGCGGTATTGCTCGATCACCAGCACAATGAACAGCGCCGGCAGCGTGAACTCCAGGCCGGTGGTATCGATCCGCAACGCCTGTCCCAGCAACGCGCCCAGCGCACAGCCAAGGACCCAGTAGCTTTGGTTCAAGGCGGTGATGCGCACCTGCGCAGCGGTTTCATCGGCGTCCGGTCGATACGGCCGGGCCGACAGCAGGGAGAAGGTTTCGTCGGTCAGGCCGAAGATCAAATAGAAGCGGCGCCAGCCATGGGCCTTGAAGCGGTGCATCAGCGACAGCCCGTAGAACAGATGGCGCGAGTTCAGCAGCAAGGTGGTCACCGCCACCTCCAAGAGGCCGGCCTGGGCGGCCAGCAGCCCCACCGCCAGGAACTGGGCGGCTCCCGCGTAGATCAGAAGCCCCATGAGCGGCGCGATATACCAGGCATACTCGGCATTCGCCATGAGTAGTCCGAAGGCCATGCCCATGGGCACATAGCCAAAAAGAACTGGGAGTGTGGCCTGAAACGGCGAGGCCACGGCTGGAGTGGTCATGTCGGAATAGGAGCCTGCTGCACTGGTTCTGCGGAAGATATTAATCCGGCCCAGAAATCGGGCGGCCCAACACTTTACTGCCCCGGTCGCCCACGGAGCAATCGCCAACCGAGCAATGTCTGGCGGACGCATGACAACTCGAAGCGCCGGCTTTCACCAACTCCGCGTCGGGTAAGGCCTCACACATATTGCGTCCCCCTACGGCGCTGTTTACACTGCGTGGTTCCGTTTCCTTGCCAGGATTGTGCACAGACTGAAATGCCAGATGTCATCCCGCCGGATTCCGTTGGAATCGTCACCCCGCAGAAGGTGCACTTTGACACCCCTCTGGACCTCGTGTGCGGCAAGACTCTGCCCGCCTACGACATCATCTATGAGACCTACGGCGAACTGAATGCGGACCGCTCCAACGCGGTGCTGATCTGCCACGCGCTCAGCGGCCATCACCATGCCGCCGGCTACCACAGCGCCGACGACAAGAAGGCCGGCTGGTGGGACTCCGCCATCGGCCCCGGCAAGGTCATCGATACCCGCCGTTTCTTCGTGGTGTGCCTGAACAACCTCGGCGGCTGCAATGGCAGCACTGGCCCTAACTGCATCAACCCGGCCACGGGCAAGCCCTATGGGCCGGATTTCCCCCTGGTGACCGTGCTGGATTGGGTCCGCAGCCAGGCGCGACTGGCCGATTATCTGGGCATCCAGCGCTGGGCGGCAGTCGTTGGCGGCAGCCTGGGCGGCATGCAGGCCCTGCAGTGGAGCATCGAGTTCCCGGAGCGGGTGGCCCATGCTCTGGTCATTGCCTCGGCGCCAAAGCTATCGGCCCAGAACATCGCCTTCAACGAAGTGGCGCGCAAGGCCATCACCTCGGACCGGGACTTCCACGGCGGCCACTATTACGAGCACGACACCGTGCCCGCCCGCGGCCTCGGCATTGCCCGCATGGTGGGTCACATCACCTATCTGTCGAACCTGTCCATGGGCGAGAAGTTCGGCCGCGAGCTGCGCGACCAGGCCTTCAAGTTCGGGCTCGAGGCCGAGTTCCAGGTGGAGAGCTACCTGCATTACCAGGGCGAACGCTTCTCCAAGAATTTCGACGCCAACACCTACCTGTTGATGACCCGGGCGCTGGATTATTTCGACCCCGCCTGGGCCTATGACAACAACCTGGCGGCAGCCCTGGAGCGCGCCCAGGCCGGATTTCTAGTGGTTGCCTTCACCACCGACTGGCGTTTCTCGCCGGAGCGGTCCGAGGAAATCGTCAACGCCCTGGTGGAGGCCCGCAAGGACGTCAGCTATGCCGAGATCGAATCACCCCATGGCCACGATGCCTTTCTGATCCCCTCGCCCCGCTACATGGACGTGTTTGGCAGCTATATGAACCGTATCGCGGAGGAGCTCTAGCCGTGCGCCCCGACCTGGAGATCATTCAAGAGTGGATTCAGCCCGGTTCGCGCGTGCTGGATCTGGGCTGTGGCGATGGCGTGCTGCTGCACCACCTGAAGCAGCACAAGCAGGTGCAGGGTTATGGGCTGGAAATCGACAGCGAGAAAATCACCGCCTGTATCCGCAAGGGCGTGAACGTGATAGAGCAGGATCTGGACGTCAAGGGCCTGTCCAACTTCCGCAGTGGCAGCTTCGATACCGTGATCATGACCCAGGCCCTGCAGGCGGTGCGTCACCCGGACCTCATCCTGAGCGAGATGCTGCGCCTCGGCAAGGAAGGCGTCATTGCCTTCCCCAACTTCGGCCATTGGCGGCTGCGCTGGTACCTGGCCCGCAAGGGACGGATGCCGGTCTCCAGCGCCCTGCCCTACACCTGGTACAACACACCGAACATTCACCTGTGCACGGTGAATGACTTCGAGGCGTTCTGCCGCGAGCACAACATCCGCATCATCAGCCGGCGCGTGGTGGACAACGCCCACCGGCGCCGCTGGTCGATCAATCACTGGCCCAATCTGCTGGGCCAGATCGCCATTTACCGCATCACGCGCTGAGGCCTCGGCGAGGTCCCGGCGCCGCCCCCTCACCAAGGGGCAGCGGTTTTAGGCCATGCAGACAGAAGTCTTCAGCTAATAGGCATTCTTGCCGCCAAAGCCCTTGAAGATCGTCTTCAACACGATCTTGATGTCCCACAGCAACGACCAGTGCCGGATGTAATGCAGATCGTATTCGATGCGCTTCTGCATCTTCTCCAGGGTATCGGTTTCACCCCGCCAGCCGTTGATCTGTGCCCAGCCGGTGATGCCCGGCTTGATCTTGTGGCGCAGCATGTAGCCCTGGATCTGTTCCCGGTAAAGCTCGTTGTGGGCCACCGCATGGGGTCGCGGCCCGACGATCGACATGCTGCCCTGCAGCACATTGAAGAACTGAGGCAATTCATCCAGCGAGGTCCGTCGCAGGAATCCCCCAATCGGTGTCAGACGCTTATCGTTGCGCTGCGCCTGACGGATCTCCGTGGGATTGTTCTCGCACACCGTCATGGTGCGGAATTTCCACACCTTGAACGGCTTGCCGTCCAGCCCGTAACGCAGTTGCAGGAAGAACACGGGACCCCTGGACGTGGCTTTGACCGCGCAGGCAATCAACAACATGGGAATCGCGATCAGGCTCAGGATCAGCAGTGCGCCGATCACATCCTCCGCCCGTTTCAGCAGGGACTGCACGCCCCGGTGCGGCTCGCCAATGACCCCAATGGCGGGGATCCCGTTGAGGTTGACGCTGCGGGAATGGAGCAGCTCGAAGGTGAACAGGTCCGGAATCACATACACCGACGCAGTGGAATTGCTCAGCTTCTGGATCAGTTTCTGGATGCGGGCCTCCGCGCTCATGGGCAGGGCAATGAAGACGCTGTCGAGCCGGCCGGCGCGGGTCTCCCGGATCAGGTCCCGCAGCTCGCCGGCGTACTCGTCGATGCTGATCGAGCGCTTACAGCGTCGCTTCTCGAGATATTTATGCCGCGCCTGGGCCTGAGTCTGGCGATCGTCGTAGAATCCGGCAAAGCTGTAGCCGCCCCAGGTACAGGACACCAGGCGACGGGCGGTCTCCTTGGCCAGATCGCTGTTGCCGACCACGGCAACGCGCCGGGTGTTAAAGCCCTTGGCGCGCAGGCGGTATAACAGGCTCCGGGCCAGCAGCCGCCAACCCAGCAGAAACAACAGGCTGGACGAGAACCACTGCATGAAGGCCGGCCATTCCAGCACTTGATTGTTCAGCGGCAAAAAGCCACCAAACAGCAGCAACACCGAGAAGCTGGCAAACCAGCAATAAAGCACCTGCTTGGCCTCCGACCACACGGTTTCCGAGCGCCAGGACCGGTAG
>JAEZAA010000105.1 GCA_023430625.1 Pseudomonadota bacterium | reverse complement strand
TTCTGGGCGAAGTCGATTTCAGGATAGCGGCCGGCGCCTCGTGTCAGCACCGCCTCTGGGCAAGCACGAATACAGTCGCCACAGGCGGTGCAAGCGGCCAGGAAGGCGGGTTCGGCGAGCGCCCAGGGTGGACGCAGCACAGGCTCGCTGTCTGCCGCCGCACCCTGGCCGGGCAGGATGTGACCGCGCCCGAACAGCAGAGCGCGCTTATGTTGATCCACAGCCGTCATAGGTTGTCCTTTCGTCTCTCGGGGATCGACAGAGAGCGCCTTGGTACAGCTGACGTGCCCGGTTCGCTTGCGGTCTGAGCAGCCAGCCGCGACCGGGCGGCTTGGTTTACTGACTGCTTTCGTTAATAGGTGGGTGGTCCGGTGAAGTGTTGGTAGATCCAGACCAGCAGCCCGTAGCCGCCTACCACCATGACCGCCAGGATCGGCGCCAGAACCACCGCCAGAAACAGAAACACGCTCAACTCGCGCTTCTTGCTCGGGGACTGTTCTGTTGATGTCTCGAGTTGTTGTGCCATCAGCGATTCCAGTTGCAGTAAAGCGAGCAGATTGGCTCCGGGCAGGCCGGAAGCACTTTCGAAGAACTCTACAGACCGGTTTTTTGAGCGACCACTAACCAATGACGATGGAAGGCGGAAGATTAGGTTCCCGGCGGGAACGTCCCAAGCAAAAAGGCCCGCTTGCGCGGGCCGGAAGGGGTGTCGAGGGTCTATTATTGGCCGGAATTTAGTGGCCGGAATTAGGATCGATCGGCCCGTGGGCGTGGAAGATCTCCTTCGTTGCCTTGGTTTCCTTGCCGTTGACGGTGAGGATGCCGGCCAGTCCCTTCTCCAGACGGGACAGGGCGTGATCCACCAGGATGTACTTGCCGGGAACCTCGGTCTTGAACTCCACCATAGTGGCGCCACCGGGAGGCACCGACACCGTTTGCACGTTGTTCAGCGGCGGCGATGTCAGGTCACCCATGCTGAACACTCGGTCGAACACCTCGCCGATCACATGGAAACTGGAGGTCAGGTTGGGACCACCCACGCCGAAGAAGATGCGGACGGTCTCACCCACATTGGCCTCCATCTTGTGGGTCTTGCTCAGCGCGCCCATGGTGCCGTTGAAGGTCATGTGCTCGGGATGCTCGTTCAGCAGCTTCTCCAGGGAGAACTCGTGGTCGCCCTTGGTGCCGTGGCGCTGGGCGGTGTACAGCTCGCCCTGCATCACGTAGAACTCACGATCCACCGCCGGCAGGCCACCCTCGGGCTCCACCAGAATCATGCCGTACATGCCGTTGGAGATGTGCTGGGCCACCATCGGCGTGGCGCAGTGGTACACATACAGGCCGGGGTTGATGGCCTTGAAGGTGAAACTCTTGGTCTGGCCGGGAGGCGCCTGGGTCACCGCCGCACCGCCACCGGGGCCGGTTACCGCGTGGAAGTCCACCGAGTGGATCATCTGGCTGTCCTTATGGTTCGCCATGTTCACCTCGACGGTGTCACCCACCCGCACCCGGATGAAGGGTCCCGGTACCTTGTCGTTAAAGGTCCAGTACTTGTAGGTGGTGCCATCGTCTAGCTGGCCCACCACCTCCGTGGTTTCCAGATCGACTTTCAATTTCTGCGGACCCCGCTTGCCCACGGGTTTGCCGACCGCTGTTGGATCCTGCGCCACGTCGATGCCCTTCGGCTCCGCTTTCGCCGCCTTCGCGCCACCGACCACGATCTTGCCGATCATGCCCGCCTGCACGTGGCCCGGCAGGGTACAGATGTAGGTGAACTCGCCATTCTTATCAGCACGGAACACGATGGTGGTACTGGCGCCCTTGCCAGTCACGTTGTCGGAATCGGCGCCAAATTCCGGCACCGCGATGTCGTGGATCGCACCATCGCCATTCACCAGGTTGATCTGCACCACCGCGCCTTCCGCCACATTCAGTTGCGGGTTGATCTGGCCCTTGATATCGCCGGTCTCGCCCACGAACACCAGCTTGCCTTCGGCAATATCGGTGCGCAGGGTGAAGGTGACATCCGGACGGTAGGTGGCGGCACTGTGCTTGCCATCATGTTCGGCGAATACCTGGGTGGAACCTAGGGCCAGGCTGCCCAGCAGAACAGCGGCAATGGCATTGCGAAGGGGCGAGCGTTTCATAGCGGTTACCTCATGGGAACGAAAGCGTCGGTTGCATGCCACTGCATGCATTGAGTCCTTGAGGTAAAGATAGATGGAAAATAAATTTTTACTCTTGATCTAAATCAAGCTTGAGGTGTGAGCGGATGTCGGGAACTACGTACCGGGGCAACAGCGCCAGCAGCAGGCTGGCGCGATCACGTCAGATCAGGTGCTTAGGAGAACACTGGGAGAGGAGTGACTTCAGCCGGTCCATCTCGGTGATGGTGACCAGCTTGCGCTCCACCGAGATGTAGCCTTCCTCCTGCAACTTGGAGAAGGTGCGGCTGACGGTTTCCAGTTTCATGCCCATGAAACTGCCGATTTCTTCCCGGGTCATGCGCAGGTAAAAGCTTTTGGGGGAATAGCCACGGGCTGCATAGCGCTGGGACAGGTTCAGCAGGAAGGCTGCCACCCGCTCTTCGGCCCGCATGTTGCCCAACAACATCATCACGCTCTGGTCACGCACGATCTCGCGGCTCATGATGCGATGAAAATGACGCTGCAATGCCGGCATCTGGCGAATCAGCTCCTCCAGGCGCGCAAAGGGAATCTCGCACACCTCGCTGTCTTCCAACGCCGTGGCGTGGCAGGCATGCTTGTCGGTGCTGATGGCATCAACCCCCATGATCTCGCCGGTCATCTGAAAGCCCGTCACCTGTTCGCGGCCATCTTCGGTCAAGGCATGGGTCTTGAAGAAACCGCGCTTAATGGCATACAGCGATTCAAACGGACTGCCGGCGCGATACAGATGCTCCCCACGCTTCACCGTAATACGCTGGTTGATCAGCAGATCCAGTTGGCTCAGATCGTTCTCGGCCAGGCCCAGCGGTAGACATAACTCACTCAGGCTGCAGTTGGAACAGGCCGCCTTCAGCGTTTTGAGTGAAAAGTCGGGGATGGCCGTCTGCGAACGGGTCGACATAGATAACATCTCTACAGGTTAGTGGCAGTTCCGATGCGGAAACGTCTTCTGCAAGCCTAGCATAGTGAACGCGCCCGATGATCCAAATCCGCCCACTTCCGGCCGGAACTGCCGGAACTGGTGACGATTTGCGGACAATCTACCACCCGGCCGCCATCAGGTCTAACCAGCAGATGTCGCAATCAGACCGAGCAAGGGTTTCATCTCCCGCTCGCGCCCCAGGAGGTCCTGCAGCGTGAAACGATCCAGGTGGCCATAAAAGGCCTCGGCGGCTTGCTGGAGGATGAACTTGAGATCACAGGCCGACACGATCCGGCAGCAGGACGGCTCGCCGCCAAAACATTCCACCAATACGGTATCCCGTTCGGTTTGTCGCACCACCTGCCCCAGATTGATCTCCGCCGGCAAGCGCGCCAGCCGGATACCGCCCCCCTTGCCGCGCACAGTTTCGAGATAACCATTCTGCGCCAGGTAATGAACCACCTTCATCAGATGGTTCTTGGAAATGCCATAGGCTTCGGCGATTTGATGGATGGTCGAGAGGCCATCCCGATGCACACCCAGGTACATCAACACGCGCAAGGTGTAGTCGGAAAATAACGTCAACCGCATCTGCGGCCTCCCCCTCTTTTTCTTTATACAAACTGATTTCGCGCTGCTTGATCTAGCGCAACTAAAGATGCATTTGAGTTATTGATTATACCTGTCTACCGGTGCTATAAAAGATGTAGATCATATGCGCCTTAAAGAGATTATCCCCATGTCCCAACTCCGCCTCGACCAGATTTCCACCGATACCGTGCGTGCAGCCCTGCAGGATGTTATCGACCCGGAAGTCGGCATCAACATCGTGGATCTGGGGCTGATCTATGACGTCAAACTTGGTGATGCCCAGTTGGACATCGTGATGACCATGACCTCCCCCGCCTGCCCCATGGGCCCCTATATCCAGGACGAGGTGGAGGCCCGCCTGCAGGAACTGGTGGGCTACGACATTCCCATCGGCATCGACGTGGTCTGGGAGCCGGCCTGGTCACCCGCCAAGATGTCGGACCGCGCGCGCCTGCAATTGGGCCTGTTCTGACGGATACACCAGGGCACTAACCCAAGTTTTACACCGATTTGTCTCAACCAAACGCGTTCATTACACCATGCACTGAGGAGTGACCTATGAGTGGCTGTGGCTGTGGTTGCCAACCCGCACCATCCGTTCCGGACAATGTCATCGACGTTCGGACCATCCCACCGGCTCAGCGCCATGCGCTGATCTTCGACCGCTTCCGCGCGCTGGACACGGGCGATACCCTAATCCTGGTCAACGACCATGATCCCAGACCGCTCAAGCATCAGTTCGAGGATGTATTCGGCCACAAGGTCGCCTGGGAGTACCTGCAGCAAGGGCCGGAGCTCTGGAAGGTCAAACTGACCCGCCAGTCCTGCTGCGGCTCCTGCGCCTGAGGACACAAGAGGCCATGCCATGCTGACCAATCCCAGGCACCGTGCGCCATTCCTGCTGCTGGGCTTTCTCGCCCTGGCGCTGGGGGTGACGGCGGGCCTGGGGCTGCTCGGCTGGCCCTGGTTTGCCCAGGCCGCATCCAGCCTGCTGGTGCAGCACGGCGCGCTGATGATCTGCGGCTTCTTCGGCACCCTCATCAGCCTGGAGCGGGCGGTCGCCCTGGGTCGCCTCTGGGTCTATGCCGGGCCAGCCTTGGCCGGCGCCGGCACACTGCTCCTGCTGACGGATCTTCCCATCGCGGGCGCCGCCGGATTCTATCTGGGCGCCAGCCTGGTGTTGAGCGCGGCCTCCTGGCAGGTTTATCGCCAACATCCCGCCCTCTTTACCGCCACCCTCGCCCTCGGTGCCAGTTGCTGGAGCCTGGGTACCCTGATCTGGCTGCTGGGCGGAGCACCCATGCAAATCCGGCTCTGGTGGCTGAGTTTCCTGATTCTCACCATCGCCGGCGAACGGCTGGAACTGAGCCGCTTTCTCGCGCCCCCACCCCGTGTGCAACGGCAATTCGCGGCCCTGCTGGTACTCTTACTCGCCAGCCTCGCCGCCAGCATCCGCTGGCCCGAGGCCGGCTCCTGGGTCTTCGGGATGTTGCTGATTCTGCTCAGCCTCTGGCTCGCCCGTTACGACATCGCCAAACGCACCGTGCGCATGGCCGGTCTGACCCGTTTCATCGCCATTTGCCTGCTGAGTGCCTATGGCTGGCTGGCGCTGGCCGGGGTCCTAATAGTCGTGGATGGCGGTCTGCAACCGGGCGGCTTCTACTTCGATGCCGCCCTGCATGCCATTACCCTGGGCTTCGTCTTCGGCATGGTATTCGGCCACGCGCCCATCATCCTGCCCAGCGTGCTGAAAGTGAACCTGGCCTACCGGCCGCGCTTCTACCTGCACTTCGCCCTGCTCCAGATCTCATTGCTGGTGCGGGTGGCCGGCGATCTCGCCGCCAGCCCGGAGTGGCGCGGCTGGGGTGGCGCACTCAACGCATTGGCCATTGGGCTGTTTCTGCTCAACAGCCTCACCGCCGTGCTGCGCGGCCGCTCGGCGCCCAGCAGCTTTCGCGCGCGCTGATTTCCGAAGCGCTTTAATTCCTGAAGAGCACTAATACCTGAAGCGCACTAATACCTGAAGAGCACTAATACCTGAAGCATCCACTCGCCATACGTACTGGACCGGACCGCGCGTTTTCAGGCAACTGCTCTAAAATTCAGGCATCAATCTCCGCAGAGGTGCCTATGTCCACTCCCTCGGTTCATCGTCGGCACAACAACGTCAGGCCCTGGTTGCGTACCCTCTGGATCGTGCTGGCTTGCGCCACGCTGGTCCAGGCCGCGCCGGCCAGTTTCGAAGAGTCCAAGCGTCTGGCCGAACGGATCTACGCCGAGCATCCCGAGAGCTTTTACTGCGGCTGCCGGATCCAGTGGAACCGCTCGGGCGGCGACAAGCCCGATCTCGCCAGCTGCGGCTACAAGGTGCGCAAAAGCGCCAAGCGCGCCAGCTGGATCGAATGGGAACACGTGGTGCCCGCCTCCGTGCTGGGTCGCCAACGCCAATGCTGGAAGGACGGCGGACGCAGCAACTGCAAGTCCACGGACCCCGAGTTCCGAGAGATGGAAGGCGACATGCATAACCTGGTGCCGGCCGTCGGCGAGGTCAACAGCGACCGCAGCGATTTCGAGTTTGGCGTGCTGCCCGGCGAGCCCAGCCGCTACGGCGCCTGTCCCATCGAGATCGACTTCAAGGCCCGGCTCGCCGAACCACGGGACGGCGTGAAAGGCGACATTGCCCGCATCTATTTCTACATGGCGGACCGCTACAACCTGCGCTTGTCACGCCAGCAGCAACAGCTGTTTCTGGCCTGGGACAAGCTGGACCCGGTGGACGACTGGGAACGCACCCGCGACCGGCGCATCGCCCAGCACATGGGGCACTCCAATCCTTTTGTCACCGGTGCGCAGCAATGGAGCCTGGATCGCCGGGCGCAAGTGCCGGCCAAACCGGCGGTGCAGCCGTCACCGACGCCACATAAGGAGACCAAGCCCACACCACCAATAGACGCCCATGCTGTTCGAGGCAACAAGAACAGCAAGGTCTACCACCGCCCGGACTGCCCCAGCTATGACAGCGTCAGCCCCCGCAACCGCGTGGAATTCGCGACGCCGGCGGAGGCAGAGCGGGCAGGCTATCGGGTGGCAGGGAATTGTCCGGATTAGCGAGGAGCGTTCTTTACCTCCCCCCTGCCAAGGGGGGATAGAGG
>JAEZAA010000104.1 GCA_023430625.1 Pseudomonadota bacterium | reverse complement strand
CAGATCGTCTTGGTCCGCAACCACGAACTGCGTGGCGAAGGCGCGGCCGTGCCGTCTCCCGCCGTATACAACCCAAGCTCTCCCGGCGGCTGCAGTAACCTGCTGTTCGATGCCTTCTCCGGTAAGTGGCTGGCTTCTTATATGAGCATCAGCGGCACCTCCACCAACTGTGCCGGCGGCCTGACTCCGTGGGGCACCTGGCTCACCTGTGAAGAAACCACGGCTACCGTCGCCGGCATGCCCCATGGCTTCGTCTTCGAGGTGCCCGGCTATGGCGCCGCCAAGCCCATTCCCCTGAAGGACATGGGGCGTTTCGCCCACGAAGCGGTCGCCGTCGATCCGGTCACCGGCATTGTCTATGAGACCGAAGATACCGGCGCCAGCGGTTTCTACCGTTTCATCCCCAACCAGTACGGCAACCTGGCCAAGGGTGGCCGGCTGCAGATGCTGGCGATCAAGGGCCAGCTCCAGTTCAACTTCGGCGGCAAGGGAGGACAACATCCAAGCTTCGCCCAGGGCATGACCTGGGACACCGAATGGGTCGATGTTGCCACGCCCGAGCAGACTGGCTGCTACAACCGTGGCTTGGCCCTGGGTGGCGCGACCTTCAGCCGTGGCGAAGGTTGCTGGTATGACAGCGGCTACGTCTATTTCGTCTCCACCGACGGTGGCGCGGCTCGCAAAGGGCAGGTGTTCCGCTATGACCCGCGCCGTGAAATCCTGACTCTGATCCAGGAATCCGATGGCTCCATGAACGACGCCATCAACCCCGACAACATGGCGGTCAGCCCCCGTGGCGGCATCATCCTGTGCGAGGACGGCTCCAATCCTCAGCAGCGCATGATGGGCATCAATACCGCCGGCGAATCCTTCGAGTTCGCCCGCAACATCATGAACCTGAGCGCTGGCGACGTGGCCCTGCTGAAAGACCGGTTCCCGGGCGTGTCGGTATCCGCCCGCAGCTACTCCGGCATGGAATGGTGCGGCGCCTGCTTCTACGACCGCTGGTTGTTCGTCAACATCCAGACGCCGGGCATCACCTTTGCCATCACCGGCCCCTGGAACGAAGGCATCCTGTAATCACACGGACGAACGCGACGCGGTGGGTGAGTGAATTGCGCCCACTGCTTTTGCCACAGAATGATGAGAGGAATGGATATGAAAGCACTGATTTCAGCGGCGGTTCTCAGCCTTGGACTGGCTGTGACGGCTCAGGCGGCGCCCATCAATTATGGCGACGTAACCGGCGGCGGTACCTTCGCCGGCACCACGACCAGCAACAGCGCTTGGGCCAGTGAAAACCCGATTGACGGCAACGAGGTCAACTTCTGGACCTTCAATGGCACGGCAGGCGACAGCCTGTCGATCGTCATCAACAGCCTGGACGGCATGTTCGATGCGGCCTTCAGCCTGTTTTACGGCGCCATCGACAGCATGGACCTGATGGTTGGCCTGTTCGATAACAGCGGCGATGTGGGCAGCGCCAAGTTCATTGCCGGCACCAGCCCATTCGGCACGGCGGGAAACGACGCCAGCCTGCTGGATATCGTCCTGACGGACACTGGTTTGTTCACTATCGCGGTGGGTGGGGAGTCTTTCCTCAGCTTTGAGGACAGCTACCAGTACAGTCTGAAGGTGATTCAGTCGGCGGTGTCCGTGCCGGAGCCGGCGACCTTGGGGCTGATGGTGAGTGCCTTGGCGGCGTTTGGACTGTCGGCGCGGCGGCGTCAGCGGGAAGTTTGAACCAACGATTGTGTAAAAGCTCCCTCCCCTGGAAAGGGGAGGGTTGGGGCGCCCGGCTAGGGGTGAGGTTTCTTTCAGGTACGGATCCAACCGATACTCACACCACGCCCGCCCCTTGTGGGGCAGGCACCCCCTCCTAACCTCCCCCTTGGCAGGGGGAGGGACTATACAGCGATCAATCCGTCTCCCAACTAGGCTTGGCCGGCTTCTCCTCTTCCAGGCTCAACGAGAACCCACTACCCCCGCTACGTCCCGCGTTACCGCCTTGCAGCTTGATCTTGAGGCGCAGGTTGTTGGCGGAATCCGCGTTCTTCAGTGCTTCGTCCTCGGTAATCTTGCCACTCTTCCACAGCTCGAACAGCGCCTGGTCGAAGGTCTGCATGCCCAGGTTGGTGGATTTCTCCATGATCTCCTTGATGCCGTCCATCTCGCCCCGCTGGATCAGCTCGCCCACGGTGGGCGTGCCCATCAGGATCTCGATGGCCGCGCAACGCTTGCCGTCCACGGTCGGAATCAGACGTTGCGATACGAAGGCCCGCAGGTTCAGGGACAGATCCATCAGCAACTGGGGCCGGCGTTCTTCCGGGAAGAAGTTGATGATCCGGTCCAGCGCCTGGTTGGCGTTGTTGGCGTGCAGCGTCGAAATACAGAGGTGACCGGTTTCGGCGAAGGCGAGGGCATGTTCCATGGTCTCGCGGTCGCGGATCTCGCCGATCAGGATCACATCCGGCGCCTGACGCAGGGTGTTCTTCAGCGCGTTATGGAAGCTGCGGGTGTCCATGCCCACCTCGCGCTGGTTGATGATGGATTTCTTGTGGCGGTGAATGAACTCCACCGGATCCTCGATGGTGATGATGTGGCCGCTGCTGTTGGCATTACGGTGATCGATCAGCGCCGCCAGCGAGGTGGATTTACCGGAACCGGTCGCGCCCACGAACAGCACCAGGCCCCGCTTGGCCATCATCACCTCTTTCAGCACCGGCGGCAGCCCCAGGCTGTCTGCACTGGGAATCTCGGTGACGATGTTACGGGCGACGATGGACACCTCGTTGCGCTGGCGGAAAATATTGATTCGAAACCGCCCCACCTTGTGAATGGAGTAGGCCAGGTTCATCTCCAGATCCTTCTCGAAATCCGCCTTCTGCTGGTCGTCCATGATGCTGTAGGCAATGTCCTTGATCTCGCCGGACTGCATGGGCGTCTGGCTGATCGGCTTCAACACGCCGTGGAACTTGGCGCAGGGCGGCGCGCCGGTACTGAGGTAAAGGTCGGAACCATGGTTGGTGGCAAGCGTCTTGAGGTATGAATCAAAGTCCATTGCATTCCCTAATGTGAAATAGCTCAAAAAATAGTTGTAGTTCAGACCGCAAGAGCCTGCCACGGGAGATGCGTAAAGAAGCGTAAACGGTTGATAGGGAAGGTGCTGAAGTGGCGTTGCGGATAAGCCTGACGCTGTGACGAGCTGAGCGGTGCTGGCAGGGCCAAAAAACAAAAGCCCAACCTCCTCGCGGGGATTGGGCCTTTGCCATTACAGGATGTCGATTGGTTTAACGCGTCCAGTTGACCGGCACAAAACCTTCCCGGATCCGCTGCGGGTGGTCACCCACGTCCACGCGTGCAACTTCTTCACCCGAGGCGTAGTTGACGATGGATATTTGGTCCGTTCCGCTCCAGGAGATGTAGCAGTTCTCACCAGACTTATCGGTCGTCACCCAGTAGGGTTTCTCGCCGAGGCCGGTGAGGATCTTGTACTCGAAGGTTTCGCGCGAAACGATGGCAACGTAATCGCTCATGGTGCCGGCCACGCACAGGGTGTCGCCAGCGCTGTTCATGGCGATGCCATGGTGGGCGGAATCGTTGACGTACTTCTGGACGCGCAGGTCCGGCACCAGGTTGGGCAGTTCGGCCAGTCGGGTAACGCGATCTTCTTGCATGTCGTACTCAATGAAGCCATGCAGGAAGGACAGCTGGAAGTAGAAGAAACGCTCGTCCGGCGTGTGCGCCATGGGGCGAACCGCTGGGCTCAGCTTGGTGTAGCCGGCGGCCTTGAGCTTCTCGCCCATGTCGAATTTCTTCAGGATCTGAAAGGTCTTGGCGTCGACCACCTGAACGACCCGCTCACCCTTGGTGGGATCCAGGTAATAGGCATCGAGCGGGGAGTAAACGGTGCCGATGCTGGCGTGGTAGATCTTGGAGCCGTCCTTGGAATAGACGTTCTCATGGGGGGAGTCGCCACTGGGGAAGCGGCCGACTTCCTTGCCGGTGTTGATGTCGAGGATGTGCACCACGTTACCGGTGGAGGCGGATACGGCGAGGTGTTTACCATCGGGCGACAGGCCCATGTGGTCGGAGCGGATGCCGTCGACCTGGAAGCGCCAGACAATCTTGTTTGTTTCGATGTCGATGCCCACGACGTCGGCCAAGCTGGGGCGGGAGACTGCCAGCAGACGGCCATCGGGCGTGCTGTACATGTCATCCACGAACTGGTCGTTGCCTTCGCCGATGAAGATACGAATGGCTTGGAACGCCAGTAGTTTTAATGGGTTGAACAGGATTTCGGTGGTGCGCTTGCGCTTGTCGGGGACGCCGTCGATGCGCCCAATGGTGGTATAGGTTTCGGCGTCGATGACGTCGATCATCCCTTCCCAGTTATTGCCGACGAAAATGACCGGCCGCGTATCGGCCGCTGAGGCCGTGGCTGCGGTAACGGATAAAAACAAGCCGGCGGTGAGTGCGAGCACTCTCCGAACCGCTCCTTGGCGAGGTGAGGTTGTTTCTGAAAACATGGGGGTCTCCGTTTTATTGTTGTTACTATTTATTGTTGTTACTACGTATGGTTGTAACTACGCATGGGTGTCGCTAGAGCCTGATGCCGACGGAAAGCAGGTGCCGGAATCGAAGGACTCATTAGTCTTTAGAGAAAGGTGTGCGGGATCAATCACCAGGGTTGGCTAATGGGAGGGGGCGAAGATGGGCGTGGCTGCCGCCTGTTGACGCGTCAATGCCTGAAAGTCCGGCCCGTCGATCAGGTGCCGACGGGCCTTTATAAAGTAATTGCTAACCCTACTGGCCTTGCGATACCCGTTGATACAGTGTCCAGGCCTCCTGCAGGTGGTTGTCGACCTCGGCACGCGTCTCGATCAGTTGCTGGCGCAGGTTGTTCTCCTGGGTTTGCGGAATCAAGGTGTAGTCCAGCAGGTTGAGCGCGTTCTGATGCAGCGAGATCTGCAATTGCATGTATTGGGCGTCGAAACCGCCCCCGGTTTGTTCGCCCAGCTTTGCCTGCACGCCCTTTGCGGTATCCCGCAGTGTCTGACTGACTTCATTGGGCTCCTGCTCAATGCCCAGTTGCCGCAACGCTTCCAGTTTTCGGTTGTGCGCGTCAGTCATCATTTGCGCGTAATTTTTCACGTCCTCGTTGATTGCTCGGGTGAGCGCAGAGTTGCTGGATTGGATCTCCAGTTCGTTGAGCGCCATGACAATTGCCACGATGCGCGCATCCGTCAGTTGTTGCTCGTAATCTCCGGGGGCTGCGGTCTGGGCGGTGGCTGAACCGGCTGCGACAGCCAGCAGGGTCAGCAGGGCGAACATCAGGCGTGAGAATGAGGCGAACTGAGTCATGGTTCCTCCTGGTCGACGGTGGGCCCTGGGAGAACGCTGCGGATGCAGGTCCCCTCAAGCCGAGAATGGAACAGTTGTCCATAATTACGTTAGGCTTCTGGGGGAGGGATTCACAGTGAGCCGTATGGCTTCCAATCAAACTCAGGTGTCCTGCATGCGTCTCTGGTCATTGCATCCGAAGTATCTCGATCCGCAGGGGCTGGTTGCGCTCTGGCGCGAGGCCTTGCTGGCGAGGGCCGTGCTTCGCGGCGACACGCGCGGTTATACCCGTCACCCTCAATTGGATCGTTTCAGGGAACACCCTGAGCCGGAGCAGGCGATCAACGCCTACCTGGCCGTCGTCCATGACGACGCCTGTCGGCGCGGCTACTGCTTTGATCAGTCCAAACTCGGGCCGGTGCGGGCAGTGGCGCCGATCCTGCTCAACTCGGGTCAGCTCGTGCTGGAATGGCAGCACCTGAAGCAAAAGCTGGCGACTCGCAATCCGGTGCTGCTGGCACAGTGGAGCGAGGTAGAAACGCCAGAGTGTCACCCTATATTTGGTCTGCAACCGGGGCCGGTGGCATCATGGGAGCGGGCGTCGAGCGGCGCCTAGCTGTCGAATTACCGAATTATCGAATCACCCAGGTTCTTACCCGCCGATGTTACATAGAAGTCCATTTATCTGGATCGCCATCGTCATTGCCTTGCTGCTGGCAGTGCTGCAGAGCAAGGAAGCCGCCACGGCCTTTATCGGTGCCTACCTGATCGTCGATGGCCTGAATATCGTCAGAATCCGAGTCGTGGATCTGGGCGATTGGCAAGGGAATGATACCGCCTTCGTCTTGGACGGTGTACTGGCGCAACTGATTGGAATCGTTGGCATCCTTGCTGGCGGCTATCTAGTTCTGGTTTCCGGCATCCTCTGACTCTCTTCTTTAGCAACTCAAACGCTTGTTTGAATTTTCTTGTGCCTCGGCAGAATCTTTGATATTTATTTCGCATGTGAAATAAATGGCCGAGGTCGAACCGGTGTCTCAACCCCGATTTATCTATCTGCTCAACAGCAGCCAGAGGCGGGTCCAGCAGTGGATTGCCAAGCAAGGACAGGACGGACTCCAGCTCAGCGCCCCCCAGGCCGCCGTGCTGTTTTTGCTGGAGCGCCAGGATGGTCAACTGATGGGCGAGCTGGCCCAGCAACTAGACCTGGTGCCGTCCGCCATCTCCGGACTGGTGGAGCGCATGCAGAAACTGGAATTACTGGAACGCCGCGCCTGCGCTGGAGACGGCCGGGCGCAGCGGGTCTGGCTGACGGATCAGGGGCAAGCGATGTTGCCTCGGCTTCATCAGGTCACGGCTCAGGCGCAGGAGAAGTTCAGCCAGGGCTTCAGTCGTGAGGAATTAGCAGTCGTCGAACGCTGGTTGAAGCAGGTGCGGCAGGAATTCAACGAATGAGAGGAGAGGGGACAATGCGAACCCAAGAAATCAGCATGCGCTGTGCGGACGGCTATCAACTGCATGGCACCTTTTTCCAGCGCCAAGCCGAGCGCGGCTATTTTCCGGTGCTGTTGTGTCCGGCCACCGGCGTGCTCCAACAGTTTTACTTCAAGTTCTGCACCTGGCTGAGCGAGCAGGGCTATGACGTGCTGGTGTTCGACTACCGGGGCATCGGCAAGTCCCTGCACGGCCATGTGCGCAACAGCGAGGCCCTGCTGCAGCACTGGGGCGAACGGGACCAAGTGGCGGCCCTGGACTGGCTGCTGGAGCGCACCGGGCAAGACCAGGCGTTGTTGCTCGGGCACAGTGCCGGCGGCCAGATGATGGGCATCTTGCCCAACCACGGGCGCATCGCCCGTGCAGTCTGCGTCTCGGGATCAACCGGCTATTTTGCCGGCATGCCGCCGAAGATGAGGCTCACCGCCAACCTGCTGATGAAGGGCTACCTGCCCCTGAGCGTGAAGCTGTTTCGTTACGGGCGTTCCAAGGCCATTGGCTTCGGTGAGGACCTGCCCCGGGGCGTGGCCCTGCAGTGGCGGGACTGGTGCAGCCGGCCCGGCTATATCTTCAACGCGCTGGGCAAGACAATTCAGCAGGATTTCCACCAGGACATCCGCTTCCCCATCTCCGTGCTGTACGCAGCAGACGACTGGATCGCCACCAGCACCAACGTACAGGATTTGTTGCGGCTCTACCCCAACGCGCCCCGGCAGGCGATCAGCCTGAATCCGCGGGACTTCGGCTATGCTTCCATTGGCCATATCGACATGTTCCGGAGCTCTCGGGACAAGATCTGGCCAGTGATTGAGCAGATGCTGCAGGGCGGCGTTCAATCTGTTCAGGCATCGGCGGCTTAACCCAAGGAGCCCGTACCACGAGACGGTTTATACGGAATAGGAGTTTGAGATGACGATAGCTGTGCAACTGCTGGGCCCGGTGATCGCGTTGATCGCCTGGTCGATGGTGATGTGGGTCTGGATGTACGCCACGCGCCTTCCCGCCATGCGTGCCGCCCACATGAAACCCGACCCGACCGCCCCGCGTGGTGAGCAAATGTCCCAGCTGCCGCCCCAGGTGCGCTGGAAGGCCGACAATTACAACCACCTGATGGAACAGCCCACGATCTTTTATGCGCTGGTGATTTCACTGGCGCTGCTCGGCGTGCAAACCCAGGCCAGTTTAGCGCTTGCCTGGACCTATGTGGGTCTGCGAGTGGTGCATAGCCTGGTACAGGCGTTGCTGAACAAGATCGAAGTCAGGTTCCTGCTGTTTGTCCTGTCCAACATTCCGCTGCTGGCGCTGACCTACATTGCGGTGGCTGCCTGGTTATCGATAGGACATTGAGCCGTCGCCCATGCTGACGTTGAACGGGGAGGCGGAGGTTATCGGCTCGGGGTGATTGCACCCCGATCAGTTTGACCCTTTAACAGGGGTATTGCAGAAGGGATATCGTTTGATGGAGCCCGTTCTCACCCTAGATCAACGTTACATCATTGTTCGAGGCCGGCTCTGGCGCGCCGCCAACCCTCATCTCCCGGCCGAAGTGCGCACGCAACTGATTGGTGAGCTGATGGATGCGCGCCGTGCGGTGAAGGCTGCCCGGCAACAGGGCGATCAGGACCGTTTAACAGCCGCCAGAGCCGCCGTCGACCAAGCCAAAATCGCACTGGGTGAGCGCGGCCCCGTCTGGTGGACCGATGGCGCCAAGGACTTCAATCGCCATCTGGTCAAAAACACGCCCTACGCAGACTGGTATGCCTCGCTTGACGTGGACAATTAACCTAGCGTCTTCAGTAACGCCCCCGTTAGCTGCGCCTGAACATCCGAAACGCAAACAGTCCCATCCCTAATAACATTAGCGGACCCGGCTCCGGGACTGTCACGGAAGATGGTTCATAGACATACTGGATGCTCACCGTCGTTTCCAAGTCAGTATTACCCTGGAAGCCCGCAAACTCAGCTGAAGGTGCGTTAACGTAGAAGCTGGTGTTCTGAAAGATGCCGACGGTCAGTGTGAACAGTCCAGAGTCAATGAAAGGCAGTAAATCAGCGCCGCTTAAAACAACATTACTGGAACTGCTCTGTGGGCCAAAAGCAACGTCGATGCTTTCACCCGCTTCGAGGTAACCGTTTGCAGAGTCTGTGAAGGATGTCGTTGTTTCAACGGCTGAGCCATTGGAAAAGTTACCGGCGACATTCCCGTAGTTGGAGTTAAAGCTGTAGTCGCCACCAGTCGTGTTCTCATTGAAGAGCGTCACGTTCAGGCTTTGGGAGCTGCTGATGTCGATGATGACTTGGCTTAGTACTCCGAGGGACGAATCGAACGCCGAGAAGCCAAAGGCGGTTTCATATTGCTCATCCATCGAAGTCATATCTCCACCCAGGAATAAGGAGGTGGAGTAAGTGTCGCTTTGAGAGATGACCGCGGCAACGGCGCCCGGTGAAACGGTGGCTAGTGAAGCAGCAAGTAACGTGGATAAAACAGGTGCATAGAAGGAAGTTTTCGTAGGCATTTCTCTCTCCTTAGAGTGGCCGTGAAACTTATGAGATACAGCTGGTTGCAGACGGAAGCTGACAGTCCTTGAGCTAACTTCCGGTTCTGATTAGAGTGCACTCGATCTTTGCGGTCAACCTATAAGTGAGCGCGTTCTCGGACTCCTGCAGGCAGGCGACACGTCAGATGCCAGCCGCTGCTAACCGTTGATTCGATAGAGGAGGCGGCGATTAAAAACAAATCCACCCGACCTCTTAGCGCCAATCACGCCCCTTAACATCCAAATCAGGCAAAAACACGTTTCAGAGCCTGATCGATGATCTGCTCCCTTTCCTGCAACTTATGCGGGTGTGCAAGCAGCCCCTCGACCACATAAATCAGCAATCGGGCATCCAGTAGCGCCTCACCCAGATTCACCCCGGCCTTGACCAACTCCGACACCGACAGCTGCTCTACCATCGTATGAAATTGATCGTGCCAAGCGCGCACTTTGGGCGAGTGGCTGACGCGGGAATGAACATCCGTCATCAATGAACCGGAAGTCTCCACCTGCGCAATTAGCATCAGTAGCCTTGTTTTGAGCGGCTGTTCCTGTCGCGCCATCACCTCAGCCATGGCTTGCGACACCACCCGGTTCAGCACGGCAATCAGCACGTCGTCTTTGTTTTCGTAATACCAGTAAATGGTATTCGCGGCCACGCCCGCGCTTCTGGCAATTTCTGCCATGGAGGTGTTGTCGTAGCCCTTTTCCTTCAGCAGTGCCATGGCAACAAGCTCGATCTCCTCCTTTTTAACCTTCTCTTCCAAATGGCGTTTGTTGCGGGCCAAGGGCGCTCTCCCGGGGGATGACTTACAAATTGTTGATTGACGTTCAAGATACACAGAGGTTATCTTGAACGCCATTCAAGAAGTGGGCAACCTGAATTTGTCGGAAGACAGGGGCTTGCTGATAAAAGAGGCTTGCGGAAAAAGAGGTCTAAACAGATGACGAAAGCGAACAGCCAGAAAGGCTCATTTATGCATCAGCAAGCACGCTGTGCAGCAACACTGCATAAGCCGCGGAATGTTGATGCGCCATGTCCGACCATTCTGATGGTCCATGGATGGGGCGGTACTCAGCTGACGCTTGTCAAAAACTACATCGCCGCGTTTAATGACGCCGGATTTTGTGTCGTCACATTCGACTACCCCGGGTGGGGAGACAGCGAGGGCCTCCCGCGCAATGTCATCAGCCCCTGGACGCGCGAGAAAGTCGTAGAAAGTGCGTTGGCCTACACCAAGTCACTGGCTGAGGTCGATCACACCAAGATCATCCTGTGGGGAAGTTCATTCGGCGGGGGGCATGTCGTCAGGATCGCCGCGGAACACCCGGAGTTGCGTGGTGCCATTGCTCAGGTTCCCATGCTTGACGGTATGCTCGCCGTCAAAGCCGTGCCGCTAACGCGTATGCTGCGATTCGGCCTGGACATCATGCTGGATCTCATCAATCCATTCCGCACCCACTACATCCCCATTATCTCCGAGGCTGGCGGGTACTCATCAATGGATCGCGACGGCGCCTGGCGCGTTGACGAATGGATACGGACCCATCTGGAGCGGCTTCAGGACAACCGGGTCGCGGCCCGATCCCTGGCCACGATGGCCTTTTATCGCCCGTTCAAATACCTGAAGTCGATTCAGATTCCCACCTTGGTCATCGGCGCAACGCGCGATACCGTCGCGCCATTTGATGAAGCGAAAGTCAAACAGATGTCTTCACAAAGTGTTGAAATCCGTACGATCGACGCCAACCACTTTGACCCCTATCTAGAGCCCTGGTTTGAAGGGAATATTCAGCTTCAACTGGACTTTGCGACGAAGCTCGTCGCCCGTTGAAGTCAGGCGGCAATGCATTGCCAAGGATGGCTGGAAAGAAGAACCCGTAAATAAGTCCGGGATGTCGGTTCAACCTGCGCGTCCCTGATTACCGCCCCGGCGGTTCTTCAACCAGTAACACAGCCCCATTAACGCCACCCACACCGGCAGGGCAAACACCGAATTGCGGGTCCCTTCATCCAGCAGCAGAACCACCAGAATAAAGCCCACAAACGCCAGGCACAGATAATTTCCGGCAGGTGACCACAACGCCTTGAAGCTCGTCACCACGCCCTGCGCCTGCATGGCTTGGCGGAACTTCAGGTGCGACAAAGAGATCATTGCCCAATTCAGCACCAGCGCTGCCACCACCAGCGCCATCAGGATGATCAGCGCGCCTTGTGGCAGCAGGTAGTTCAAGGCCACGCAGAGCAGGGTAATGGCGCCAGACACCAAAATCCCCGCCACCGGCACGCCGTTGCGGCTCAGTTTGAGAAACATCCTCGGCGCATCATTCTGTTCCGCCAAACCGTACAGCATGCGGCTGTTGCAATACACGCCGCTGTTGTAGACCGACAATGCCGCCGTCAGCACCACGAAATTGAGCACATGGGCCGCCGTGTCGCTGCCGATTAGCGAGAAGATTTGCACGAAGGGGCTGCGGGCATAGGGATCGTTGCCGGAGGTAAGCGTCTCCACTAGGCTGTCCCAGGGATACAGCGACAGCAAAATGCCTAGGGCGACGATGTAGAACAGCAGGATCCGGTACACCACCTGGTTGATGGCCTTGGGGATCACCTTCTGCGGGTTCTGCGCCTCGGCGGCGGTAATCCCCACCAGCTCCAGTCCACCGAAGGAGAACATGATCACCGCCATCACCAGCACCAGCCCGCCGACGCCATTGGGAAAGAACCCGCCGTGGCTCCACAAATTGCTAACGCTGGCCTGCTCACCGCCCGCGCCGGACACCAGCAGATACAGGCCCAGCAGGATCATCCCGACAATGGCGCCCACCTTGATGATGGCGAACCAGAACTCCGCCTCGCCGAAGGCCTTCACATTGGCCAGGTTGATCAGGTTGATCAGCGCAAAAAATGCCAGCGCCGTGGCCCAGGTGGGAATGTCCGGATACCAGTACTGCACATACTTGCCGACCGCCGTCAGCTCCGCCATGCCCGCCAGCACATAGAGCACCCAATAGTTCCAGCCCGACAGAAAGCCGGCGAACGAACCCCAATACTTATGGGCGAAATGGCTGAAGGACCCGGCCACCGGCTCCTGCACAATCATCTCGCCCAACTGACGCATGATCAGAAAGGCAATGAACCCACCAATGCCATACCCCAGCAGCATGGACGGCCCGGCGCTTTGCATCACCCCCGCCGAACCGAGAAACAGGCCGGTGCCAATGGCACCGCCAAGGGCGATCAACTGAATGTGGCGATTGGTCAGGCCGCGGTGCAGGTGGGGTTGTTGGGTTGGTTCTGTCATGAGGAAGTCCGTGGCGGCCAAACGGGCCGAAAAATGGGCAATTGTACAGGGTGTGGGGGGATTTCGCAGGTTGTTGTTTGAGCGGTAAAGGAAGGGGACAACCGACGAAGGCGGGCGGTAGAGCGTTGACAGGCAAGCGGCACAAGGTCAATGAACGTGGCGAGGGCTATTGCCGCTTTCCCTGTCGTGTGCGTAACCTCACGCGTGGGCCGTTGTTTAATTCTCACCCTGGTTCGGCGGAGGCAAGTGGTTTCCCGCCAGCGAGGCGTCCAGGTCCGGCCGAGCGGGCGCAAAAATACGGACGCGATTAAGATGCGACAGTATGGTGGATGGCTTCATCCCGAGCATGGTGCGGAACGTGTGGGAAAAATGGGATGAGTCGGTGAATCCAGCCGCGATGGCCGCGTCGGTCAAAGAGTTTCCACGGGCCACCTCCACCGCTGCAACGTACAGCCTGTGCCACTGTCGGTAGCGGCGAATCGGCACTCCGATCTGTTGCTTGAACAGTTGCACTAGGCGTGGCACCGATAGATTGACCCGATGCGCCAAGTCCTCCACCGATAAGTTGTCTGCAACTGACGCTTTAATCAGGTGCACCACCTGTACCACTCTCGGATCCACGGACAATGGGACAGCAGCACGCTGCCCAAAGAGCTGATCCAAGGTGGTGTAGGCCGCATCCGGTGTTGGCGTGTTCCATAGCATCTCTGTGAAAACCCGCTGAAAGAATTGCTCTTCCCGAAGCTGTACGTACATGCCTGCGCGAACTTCAGTCATGACGGCAGCCAAGTTGGCATAGTCCTGCCCGAAAGGATCCAAATAGCACGTGGCAACGACGGCATCACCGGTATCGGCATGGACATGTTGTCCCGATCTGAAAAGCACGCTGTGGCAAAACATATCCCGACCACGACTTTTAGTGCGTACGCGGATAGGCCGGTCAAGGCTGACGGCTAACATGGCGGCAGCCTGAGAGAACTGAAGCGGTTCCGTCAACACACCCAAAAAAAATGTTCTTCGATCCCATAGATAAAGCAAACTCGCGGGCGATGTAATATCCATGACAACACCTTTCTGGCGTAGCGATGGCACAACTGATTGATCCCGTGCGGCTAAAACTATGACGCTGGCGAGGCCCTTGGGCCGGCTGTCGTACTCGCATGTTTTTGTTGTTTTGCCAAAGCCTCAATGAGGTCAGGTGATCTTAGAAAGTTTTATGCAGAAGCGTCCTGGCTAGATGCGGTATTCGTGATTAATGACTCATATTCGATTACGAAAGACGTCCGTCATCAGATCTTACAAGTTACTTCCGCATGTAGCTGCTTGACTTTGCGGGTGGCTGCAGCGTCGAGGCTCACTGCGAAAACCTGTTACAGGTATACGTTCTTGCGCTGTAGCCAAAACAAAAATAATTGAACTTCTAAGGAAAACCTCATGAAAAAGTTGCTTTTATCCGCAGTGGCGGCGTTTACGCTAGGCGGCACTGTTTCCGCGCAAGCTGGCTTGTTTGATTTCTGGAACAAGAGTAAATCCCAAACCAAGCACCCCATTGTGCTGGTTCCTGGAATTTTTGCGTTCGACAGCATCGCGGGTGTCGACTACTGGTACAAGATTCCTGCCGCGCTGGAATCTCAAGGCGCCACAGTTTTCGTACCAAAAATAAACGCGTTTGACAGCTCCGCAAATCGCGGAGAAAGACTGATAGAACAGTTGGAAAACATTAAAGCCGCCTCCAATGGCAGGATTCAGAAATTCAATCTGATGGGGCACAGCCAGGGCGGCTTGACCGCACGCTACGTCATGAACGCGCGACCTGATCTGGTGGCCTCCGTTACTACCATGCATTCTCCGCACAAAGGTTCTCCGCTCGCCGATCAGCTGAGTGGTGTAGCGGAGCCTGGCACATTGCAAGGAGTCTCCTTCGAGGCGCTCGGCAATGCCGTCGGTGATTTGATCAATCTAATGTCGGACAACAAGCAGGATAAAGCCGATATCAACGCCATGTTGGCAGAGTTCAACCAGCCTGGGTCCGCCGCATTCAATGAGCTGTTCCCGGTCGGAATTCCGACCGATGCTTGTGGCCAGGGAGAAGGTAGCGCCACCTTGAACGGTCATAGGGTACGAATGTATTCATGGAGTGGTACGTCGACCATAACGACGGGGCTGGATTTGTCGGATGGCCTTTTTGCCATTACCAGCGCAGCTTTCGATGAGCCGAACGATGGAGTCACCAGCAGGTGTTCAAGCCACTTCGGACAAGTGGTGAAGGATGATTACAGAATGAACCATCTCGACGTGAACAACCATGTATTGGGGCTGGTTTCGCTGTTTGAAACCAAACCCGAGACGTTGTTTCAAAATCACGCTAACCGTCTAAAAAACGCCGGTCTTTAACCGAAACCTCCCGTTTCGCCGGACGGTGAAGCGGGAGTTTGAGGGCTCCTTTATGTCAGTGCTTAAACATCGAGTCGTTCGCTACACCATCGCCATTATCGTGATTCTTACCGTTGCGGTGGGGGCGCAATTCTTGCGCCAAGCCGATCGGCAGACAACGGCCTCAGCCTCTGGCAAAGCCGGCTTATCGAATCTTTCAGCCATTGCGACGGTCTCAGAGGCGCGTGCCATCAATAGCCAGGCCTATGCTCGCCCTCTGGCCCAGCTTCCAGATCTGGGGCCGCTGCCAGCCTCTTTACGAGGTGCTGAACCCGAAGTTGTGCTGAGAACAGACGAGCAGGGCAACTTAGTGCCGGAGCAGGATTTAATGATTCTATTCGATTTCTATTTGTCCGCGCTTGGAGAGGAATCACTGGAGCTATTGTTGGCGAGAATTCAACATTCGTTGGACGACCAGTTGGACGGCCAGGCATTATCCCAAGCACGGGATTTATTGCGTCGCTATGTAGATTACAAAATAGCGCTCGCCGAGGTTGAGGATACGGCCGTGGGCGTCGCATCTAAAGGCGAACTATCGGTCGCGGACCTACGCCAACGTTTCCAAGCAATGACAGCCTTGCGTCAGGACTTGTTCTCGTCGGAGGAGAGTGTCGCTTTCTTTCAGTTGGACAATGTGCAGGATGAGTACATGCTGCAACGTCTAGCGATAGAGCAAAATTCCTTGCTCAACGAACAACAGCGTCAGCAGGCATTAGCCGCTCTGGAACAAACACTACCGGAAGAAATTCGTACCCTGCGCAAGCGTGTAACCCGTAATGCAGAGCTCTATGCCGTCACAGAGGCCATGCGGCAAGCCGGAGCGGGCGCGGAGCAGATATACAAGGTACGAGCCGAAGCGTTGGGCGACGAAGCTGCAGCCAACCTGGCGCAGTTGGATCGAGAACGGGCGCAGTGGAAACAGCGATTGTCTGACTATGCGCGTGAACGGGAGACCATTCGCCAATCTGGCCTCAGTCACGCCGAACGCGAAGCAGCGTTGGATACGCTAATCGACAGCCGCTTTACCGAGCTTGAGCGGCTAAGGGTTCGAGCGCTGGACAGTATAAAGGGGGCAGATTGATTTGTTTTTGTTCGATCTGCCCCCCCCTTTTTACTGCTTCAACGCCCGCCACGCAGCATCTTCAAACACCTCAATGAAGTCCTGAATCGGCGTCTTGTTCCGACCCGATAGCCAGCCACGTGCGTAGTCGTGGGCGGGGCCTATGATAATTGCGCTATAGCAGGGTTTTGGTAGCAGGCGGATGGCGCCGCTGTCGATCCAGCGTTGCAGGAAGCTTCGCAGGTCCGCGTAGTGGCGCCGGTTATGCTCGGTTAGTTCCTCGCCCGCCTCGGAGCTGGCAATCCTCGACCGAGTGTTCAGAACGAAGCGGGCGAGCTCTGGATTATCGACAATCCAGTTAATGTAGCTGCGAACCATCACCTTGATGCCGGCTTCGGCTTCGACCGCCTGTTCGAGCGCCGCAGACAGCTTTTGGTGATAGTCCTCCATGCCCTCGATAAACAGCGTCGCGGCGATGCGGTCCTTGTTGCCGAAATGGTGATACAGGCTGCCCACGCTGGCGCCAGACCGTTCCCGGATCTGCTCAATGGTGGTTCCTTCAACACCGAACTCGTTAAAGCAGCTCAAGGCGGCGGCCAAAATTTCCTGCTTACGTTTCGAACTCCGCATAGACACCCGCTTATCTCCGGAATAATATTCTAGAAAGTTATTCTAATTCCGCTTCTGCCGCTACCTGTAACCAGCACAACTCAAGGAGACCGTCTCATGCAAGGTACAGTGAATCCCACGCTTAAAGCGTTCAACCAACTGGCCCGCCTGCCCGGAGGCAAGCGTCTGTTCATTCACGCGCTCTGCCTGAAGGCGCCGTATTTTAGCAGCATCCGACCGGAAGTCGTGGCGCTGAAGCCAGGTTACTCGGAGTACCGCATGAAGAAGCGGCGCGCAGTTCAGAATCACCTGGGCACCGTGCATGCCCTGGCCATGGGCAACCTCTGCGAGCTCGCGGCCGGTACGGCCATGGAGGCGAGTTTGCCGGCGCGGTTACGCTGGATTCCCAAATCCATGAACATTGAGTATCTGAAAAAAGCCGAAACGGATCTGACGGCGCGCTGTCGGGTGAGCGATATCAATGACCAGTTCGAGGGCGATTTGCCGGTGCTGGTGGAGGTTTTGGACGCTCGGGGCGAAATGGTGTCCCGCGCGCATATTCATATGTATCTGAGCCGCAAGCCAGAGCGTTCCGCACGACCCTCGCTTAGCGCGCATTCGTAGAGGATTTTGTTTTTACTGGTAAAGCCAGTGAGCCGCTGCTTCACTTTAGCTAAATACAGCAGCATTACTCACTGGAAGCCAGGCCTTGAAGAAACTCTTCACCCACGAGCTGTACATCAAAGTCAGCCGGAATACGTTTAGGATTTCATCCGCTACCAGCCCCGGTATGGAGCAGGCGTTTACGCCCAAGCAGCCTTTCACCACGCAAAGACTGCTGGTCGGGCAGTTCACAGTCGCGCAGGACTGTCTGCGTCAAGCGATCAAGTCCATGGCAGGAAAGGGCTGGTTTCCGCCTACGGTGGTCGCGGTTCTGCATCCACTGGAACTCATCGATGGTGGCCTGAGCGAAGTCGAGGAGCGCGTGTTTCGGGAGCTGGCGCTAGGTGCCGGCGCTCGAAAAGTCGCGCTCTGGACGGGAAGGGAACTAGGGCCGGAAGAAATCACGAATCTACTCAAAGACGCGTAGTGTTTGGAACAACCAATGGAAACAGAGCCAGAATACGCGGAAGTCTACAGCTTTAAAGCGCGCCTGCGGTTCGTGCTTATTGGCGTGACGGTCGGTGGCGCTTTCCTGTTGCTGTGGAACCAGTGGGCGCTGCCACGTTGGCGCGAGTTTGCGGAACAGTCTCCCTGTGTGGAGGTGTGGGGCCTGAGCGGCACAGCGGTGCTCTTTTACACGCTGTTCGTGGGCTTCCCCTTACTTTTCGCGCTCGCAACGGCTGTCTTTGCAACCCGGCGGGGCCTCAAGATTCTGCGAGACAAGCAGGTGCCCTACCAACGCGAAAAGGTCTTTCGGCCGACCCGAATCCGGCGAGGCCGGACGGCGGTTCTGATCGGGTGGGCACATGTACTTTCTCCAATCCTGTTTATTGCATTGGCGCTATGGGGCGCACCCAAGGCTGATGCTTTGATTGAGCAGAGCCAAACCAAGCCTATTGATCATGCCTGGTGTGAAAGTCGTGTCACCCGTTAAACCCGTTTTGCTGATCGGCTTCGTCGCGCTTTCCGTCGCGGTTTCATGGGCAGCCTATGGCCGGTCCGATCAGTCCTGGGCGGCGGTGTCTGGCTGCATATTGCTATTCGGGTGCATGCTCTTAGGCAGCCTGTTTGTCCTATGGCCAGGCGTGCGGCCGGCGAAGCAGGATCACTTCAGGGCGGGCTCTGCCGCGACGCTGGCTGCATGGCAGGTCTGGCTTTTTCTGGGTTGGTTTCTGGCGGTCGGCGGTTTGTCGGTTTGGCTGTGGGTTAGGGGGGGGTAGCGGTCATGCATAATAACGCGATTAAAGGGGGCATATTGAATTACAAGATTGAATTAACCTTGGTCAAATTAAATTCAATCTGACCCCTTTTATCGCGTTTACTGTGTGTACTGGCTTTTGTAGAGTTGAGCAGGATCAGGCGAAACCATTTCCGCCACAATTCCTGCAGGCTCCAAATGCTCCATCACCGTTACATCGAGGGCAGATAGACTTCATCTGGCTTCGGTCGTCTTGGATTAGGCCTTCAAGAGGAATGTATCCGACGGATTTTGTATCTATAGCTGGCGTGGGTCGTGCTTTAGCTGCGGCAGGTTCTGGCGCTACAGCAACTTGTTCTGCCCACTGCTCCAGTAGGTTCTTACACCCAGAGCAACATCCGTGTATGGATGCTGTAAGCCTGAGGGGGTATTGCGTCTGGCAACTACTACATGTGTCAATGAGGAAGGGATAATACGGCTCTGGCGATATTCCTGCCTGACTACAAATTTCCTCGTATTCGGCATAAAGGCGCCCGGCATGCTGATATGGAGGGCGGGAGTCTGGGTTTTTATGATGGGTGTGCGCTGCTGATCCCGTGTGGCTTGTACTAAGAGCGAGAAAGCCAGCAGGACCATATAGCGAAACCCCTTCGTTTTTTGCTTTTCGCCCCCAAGCGAGTCCCGGCTGCGTAAGTGCAAACTGTTTTTCCCGCCTAATACGGGATTGATGTTCTTGCTCCTGTCGTTTCAGTCGTTGCTTGCGCTCTTGGAGAGCTATTCGGCGGCGTTGCTCTCTCTCTGTTAGGTTGTCAGCAGGACTTGTCTTAGATCTTCCTGTGATCCCCCCTATGGCGTCGGATTTACATTGGGGTGAGGTATTCTGCGTGTCAATCTGGCTGAAGGGTAATGGAGTTCCAGAAAAATGCGAGCGCAGTTGTTCTACACTGCCTCGAATATCGTCAACCGCTTTTGGAGTATTCGGTCCCTTTTCTTCTGGGTGAGGATCTGGTGCACTAGTGCTGCCCCCGGGTTTCTCTGCTTCATTAACTTGTGGTAGAGAGGGAGCGGATTCTTTTGGGCGGGCAGGCGATGCTTTGCGTTTTGCTTCATCAACCTCGTTAATTGAAGATGGCGTCCCAAAAATAGCTCTGAGTCGTGCGCGAATCGCATTTAGCGAATCATTGTCTGACATGGTTCCGTGTCCGATGCAAAAATAATAACACCCTACCTTTGGATTCAAGCACTTCCCAAACGGTAGAAAAAACGCCAAGTTAAAAGCGAATTGTCACTTAGGGTGTTCACAAGGAGCAAGGGGTGTGCAGGGTTAATCGAAGATTGGTCACAGTGTTTCTAAAATAAATCAATCTGACTCCTTTTGCTTCAATCTGACCCATTTTATCGCTGCTGCCTAATGGCATGCGGTCGCAATTCGCTGGGCGGATAATGCTAAGCTTTGGGAAAGTGCTCTAACAAGAGCAGGCACGGCGATACTCATTCCCTCATCAGTGGCGCGCATGCTAGTAGCTTTAAGTATCAACAGGAGTAAGTTGTGACTTTTGAACAATGGATGAGGCACCGCGGTTTATCCGAATCCTCCGTTAAGAAATATGAGGGAGCGATCAATGGCGTAATGTCAGAATGGGCGATTAGCGCAGGGCTGACGGACGGACCGCTGACCTCGGTTCAGAGCCAAAGTCGATTCGATGTTATCGCCATTGGCCTGCGAAGTCTTCAGGTCTTCCAAAATCAGAATGACCGTGGCCACAATATGTACAGCAGCGCGTTAAACAAGTACGCGGAATACTTACAAGAGGGCTTTAACTCTGATATCGAAATCGATCTAGAGTCAATCATGGCGCAAGCCAATGTCACAGATACAGAGAAGGCTTTACTGTTAACAATTCGAATTGGCCAGGGGAGTTTTCGCCAAAAGTTAATTGCACTTTGGGGTGGTTGTGCTGTTACGGGGTACAAAGACCCTGCATTATTGGTCGCATCACACATAAAACCTTGGCGCGTGTCGTCGAATCTCGAAAGGCTCGATGGCTATAACGGTCTACTGCTGCTGCCTACCCTTGATAAGGCGTTTGATTCTGGCCTTATATCATTTGATGAAAGCGGCACGATCCTGATATCTCCGCAACTGAAAGACCCGGAAAAGCTGGGCATCATTGCCGCCATGGCGGTGAAACTGAAGCCAGAGAACCAGGACTATATGAACTTTCATCGCGAGCGAGTGTTCCGTCGCACGTAAAATATGTACCGAGTCCTTCGTCAATGGCATCCTTTTCAGCCGCACGAGCAAAATTCCGAGTCTAAGCAGACTCTGCTCCGCCATTCCTGCAGATCACTCAAATCCCCCGCTGACCAACCCTCTCAGCCAACTTCTCCGCCGACTCCTTCCGCTCCGAATACCGATCCACCAAATACTCCGTCCGATCCCGCAGTAGCAGCGTGAACTTCACCAGTTCCTCCATCACATCCGCCACCCGGTCGTAGTGGGGCGAGGGTTTCATACGGCCACCCTCCTCAAACTTCAGAAACGCCTTCGGCACCGATGACTGGTTGGGGATGGTGAACATCCGCATCCAGCGCCCCAGCACGCGCATTTGGTTGACGGCGTTGAAGGACTGAGATCCGCCGGACACCTGCCTCACCACCAGGGTTTTGCCTTGTGTGGGACGAATGGCGCCCATCTGTTCCAGCAGGCGGGCGACTTTTTGCAAAATTAGCTTGTACCTTAATTAGTCGGAAACTCTTCCAATTCAACGCCGCTTATCTTGTGGCTTTGGATCAGTTCACGAACATCATCGACGCAGAATATGGAAGAGAAGTTATCTTCAGCAATCTTGAAAAAGCCGCTCGTCGGCAGCTTCGTTTTATCGAAAACCAAGTCAGAAACGCCACCAAACTCATTAAATGAACTTTGATTTTTATCGATACAATCAACCACATTGATGACATTGACCAGCCGGAATTTTCTGTCGCCCATCTCAAGGGGAAGAAATTCGCAGCCTTCTATAAAACCTCTGAAAGCTTCGTTGTATAAACTCTCAGAAATCACGAGAGAGCCGATGTTAAGCATGGAAATATCGGCTTCAGGCATGCCCATGTCCTCCTCATCGATCTCGATTTCGAGTGGTTTGTCCCAATTTAATGGCTTCCCTTTACATCTGACTGAAGCAGAAAGGTCCTTCGGGATGAAGCTCTTGAAGTCGTCGTAATTGACAAGGAGAGAATAAACTTTTGTCTCGCTAACCATTTGCAAACTCCATAATCTCTCTGGTGCGAATTCGTCTATCTATTGGGAACTCGGATTACGGATTAAAGGGGTCAGATCGAATTAAATCGCTCAGTTTTCTGCCAATTACTTCAATATGCACTGGTCAAATTAAATTCAACCTGACCGTTTAACTAAACTTTCAAATCCCGCGCTGACCAACCCTCTCAGCCAACTTCTCCGCCGACTCCTTCCGCTCCGAATACCGATCCACCAAATACTCCGCCCGATCCCGCAATAGCAGCGTGAACTTCACCAGTTCCTCCATCACATCCACTACCCGGTCGTAGTAGGGCGAGGGTTTCATACGGCCATCTTCCTCAAACTCCAGAAACGCCTTCGGCACCGATGACTGGTTGGGGATGGTGAACATCCGCATCCAGCGCCCGAGCACGCGCATCTGGTTGACGGCGTTGAAGGACTGGGAGCCGCCGGACACCTGCATCACCGCCAGGGTTTTACCCTGGGTGGGACGAATGGCGCCCATGGACAGGGGAATCCAGTCGATCTGGGATTTGAGCACGCCGGTCATGGCGCCATGGCGTTCCGGCGAGCACCAAACCTGGCCTTCGGACCAGAGCACCTGGTCGCGCAGTTCCTTCACCTTGGGGTGATCCTCGGGCGCGTCATCCGGCAGCGGCAGTCCGGCGGGGTGATAGATGCGGGTTTCGGCGCCCATCTGCTCCAGTAGACGGGCGGCTTCCTGAGTCAGTAGCCGGCTGTAGGAGCGCTGGCGGTTGGAGCCGTAGAGTAGCAGGATGCGCGGCTTGTGGGTGGCGCTTGGCTGGCCCAGCTTGGCGTGATCCGGGATGTCGAACAGCTCGGGCTCGATGTTGGGCAGGGCGTCGTCAAACATGGGCGTTGTCTCCAGGGGTGGGCGCAAACCAGTGGCGGGGGCGGTTGGCGAAGGCGACGAGCGAGAGCATCACGGGCACTTCCACCAGCACGCCCACCACCGTGGCCAGGGCCGCGCCGGAGTGCAGGCCGAACAGGGAAATGGCCACGGCGACCGCCAGTTCAAAGAAGTTGGAGGTGCCGATCATGCAGGCGGGGGCGGCGATGTCGTGGGTCAGGCGCATCTTCTTGGCGGCGTAATAGGCAATGGCGAAGATGCCGTAGGTCTGGATCAACAGCGGAATGGCGATCAGCAAGATATGAAACGGCTGGCTCAGAATCACTTCCGCCTGAAAGCCAAACAGCAGCACCACGGTGGCCAGCAGGCCCACCACCGAGGCGGGTTTGAGGTGCTGGACCAGTTGCTGCACGCCGGCTTCACCGGCTTTCGCGAGCTTGTACTGGCGGGTGATGATGCCGGCCACCAGCGGCAGCACCACGTAGAGCACCACGGACAGCAGCAGGGTCTCCCAGGGCACGCTGATGTCGCTGACGCCGAGCAACAGGGCGGCAATAGGAGCAAACGCGAAGATCATGATGATGTCGTTGATGGACACCTGCACCAGGGTGTAGCTGGGGTTGCCCCGGGTGAGCTGGCTCCAGACGAACACCATGGCGGTGCAGGGGGCGACCCCCAACAGGATCATGCCGGCGATGTACTGGCTGGCGGTCTCGGGCTCGACCAGATCGACAAAGATCAGGCGGAAGAACAGCCAGCCGAGAAAGGCCATGGTGAAGGGCTTGATCAGCCAGTTGATGACGATGGTCAGCAACAGCCCCTGGGGGCGCTGGCCCACGTGCTTGAGGGCGGCGAAATCGACCTGGATCATCATCGGATAAATCATCACCCAGATCAGCACTGCTACTACCAGGTTAACGTGGGCGTATTCGATGCCGGCGATGGCCTGGAAGATGGCCGGCGCCCAGGTGCCAAACAGTACACCGGCACCGATGCAGAGCGCGACCCAGAGGGTCAGGTAGCGTTCAAAAAAGCCGAGCGGCGAGGCCATCAGACTGTCTCCAGATGTTTGAGTGTGGCGCGGATCTGGTCGGCGCTTGGACTGGTTTGCAGCACCTCGATGAGCTGGCTCATGCGCCGGTGAAACTGCTGGTACACCGCCTCAAAGGCCGCTTCGATCTCCGCCTCGGTGCCGGTGACCTGGGATGGGTCCGGCATGCCCCAGTGGCCCTTGATGGCACGGCCCAGAAACACCGGGCAGGCTTCGCCGGCGGCTTTGTCGCAAACGGTGATGACGATGTCGGGCGCGACGGCTTCGAGCTCATTCCAGGATTTGCTGTAGAGCCCATCGGTGGCGATGCCGTGGAGGCGCAGCTGAGCGATGGAACCGGGATGAACTTGGCCGCTGGGCGCGCTACCGGCGCTGAAGCCTTGGATGCCGGCTGGCGCCATGTGGTTGAAAATGGCCTCGGCGAGGATGCTCCGGCAGCGGTTGTGGGTGCACACGAATAAGACATTCATTCGTTAAACCTCGGGCAGTGAAAAGTAGAGATTCGAAAACTGAAAAGAGGACATCAGCAACAGGCCGCGGCGCGGGCCGGGCGGTCGCCCATCTGGGCCAGCCGATGGCTGTCTTCGGTGAGCCAGGTTTGGTTGGCTGCACTGGTGGTGTTCAGCAGGTCCCGGACCCAGGTGGGGAGGTCTGGGTGCAGGCGGTAGTAAACCCACTGGCCCTGACGGCGGTCGGCCAGCAGGCCCGAGGCACGTAGCTGGGCCAGGTGGCGGGAGATTTTGGGTTGGGACTGGTCGAGGGCGCAGGTGAGCTCGCAGACGCAGAGTTCCTGTTCGTGGGTGATTAGCAGCACGATACGGGCGCGGGTTTCGTCGGCGAGGGCTTTGAAGAGGGCTGGGGGCGTCATGGGATGCGCTCTGGAGGTCAGGGTGATATTGGATATATATGGGCTTTCGAATATATGGAATGGCGCATGTGTTGTAAACCGCGAGGAGGCGAGCGTTGGTTTGTCGGGCTTTGGGTGACGGTAGCGGGGAGAAGAAAAAAGGCGCCCGAAGGCGCCTGAGGAATGAAGCCTGGGCGGGGGACTCAGGCTTCGGTTTACGGCGAGAAGGACCACACCGTAAGTTGGTAGCCGGGATTTGCCGGCCAAACTCTTTTCTGCCTTTGGTTTTGTGTCGAGGTTGGCTGTTAGCACAGGTTACCGTCGAAGCACTCGGTGCTCCCCTCTCCCGCCTGCGGGAGAGGGGCAGGGGGTGAGGGTTTAGCAAGCGCGGAACGAGGTCGGGTCACAAGCCCGCCTGAGGGACCCCTCACCCTAACCCTCTCCCGGGGGGCTAATCTATGCACATAAGTTCGCCAGCCGCCATCCCTCCAGGATGGTGGCGAGGCGTTGTTGTCCTCGAAGCATGGTGATCGGCCCAGGCTTCGCCTCGCTCCGATAGCCCTTCCACCCTCCCAGC
>JAEZAA010000076.1 GCA_023430625.1 Pseudomonadota bacterium | reverse complement strand
CTGCTTTACTGTCTCCTTAACTGCCAACGGGCTCCCAGCCCTGTTAAGGCCCCAGTGCTCCCCGCACGGGGCTTTTTTTGTGGCCGCTGCCCGAGTAGCGAGCGTTGCTGGCTACTTGTCGTACTGAATGTTCGTAATGTACCAATGAGCCGGCCCCGTAGGCGTCTCTACGACGGCCTCATCATCCACCTGCTTTTTCAGCAGCGCCCTGGCCATGGGCGAATCAATCGAGATGTAATCTTTCCGATCAAAGATTTCGTCGTAACCGACAATGCGAAAGCGTTTGATTATTCCCTCATCATTCTCAACTTCGACCCATGCTCCGAAGAAAACACGGCCTTCCTGTTCTGGGGCGTAATCCACCACACGGAGTTCTTCCAGGCTCCGTTGTAGATACCTAACCCGCCGGTCGATTTGCCTTAGGAGCCGCTTGTTGTACTGATAATCAGCGTTCTCGCTCCGGTCGCCAAGGCTCGCAGCCCAAGTCACCTTTTTCGTGACCTCGGGTCGCTCCACTCGCCACAGGCGATCCAGTTCTTCTCTTAAGGCCTCATAGCCGCTTCTTGTGATGAGTTTTGCTTTCATGGGTACTGTGCAATCTGGTGACTGTAGAGACGTCGAGCGTCATTGGTTGCTGAGGATACTACTGATTCGCCCATCGGTGCGAAACCGTCGGTTTCTTGCTGGGCTATGACAGAGGGAAGCGTGGCAGAGAGATCTCGGGACGAAGGTTCTTCGAGGGAGGGGGCATACCCAAGACCCATACAGAGATGTGAACTGGTCTATGCTACTATTCTTGGCGCCTGTTTTTCGTATGGTGGTCATGAGATCTAGGTCCAAACGCCGACCGGGATCAAACAGTATGATGTGACTGCCATTGCCTATAAGCCGCCTGCCGATGCCTGACCATCGGAGCTGGATATTTATCCCTATTAAAAGAAGTTTTCATCCGGCATGACATCGCTTTCCACGTCTCTCAGCTCCGATGCCAAGCGCAAACCCGGCGGAGCCCTGAAATGGCGCCTGCTCCTGGTGCTGGTGATCTGCATCATTCCCCTGTTATTCGCCAAGGTCGGGCCTGACTATTACAGTGGCCGCCTGTATCGCGCGCTCTGGGATTTGGGCCATATTCCCTTTTTCACCCTGGCAAGTTATGTGGTGGTGCGGGTGCTTCGTACCCGGCTGAATCTCAGCGGCTTGTCCTGGGTGCTGATCCTGTTGGGTGGCGCCCTGTTCTTGGGGGCCATGGTGGAGTTTATTCAGATGTACGTCGGTCGCAGCGTCAGCATGCGTGACGTGTACAGCGACTTCGTGGGTGCCTATATCGTCTGTGCCCTGTACATGCCCATTCACCGCCAATCGTCCAAGTGGTTCAAGTGGTTGTTGCGCAGTAGCCTTGTTGTCCTGCTCGGGTTTGCCCTGGTGCCGCTGGCCGCTGAAACCTATGACCACGTTCTGTCCCATCGCCAGTTCCCGGTCCTGGTGGGGTTTGAGCAGCCCACGGAAACCACCCGCTGGAAAGGTGAGGTGGATTATGAGCGGGTGCGTTTCAACGCCGCGGCCCAGAGTTATGCACTACGGGTGCGTTTCGAAGGCAAGGGTTATGAGTGGCTGTCGCTCTGGGATTTTCCCCGGGACTGGAGCAACTATGACTGGTTGCGGTTCTCCGTGTTCAACGATGGCGAAGCCTTCGACATCAACTTGCGAATCCATGACTATCCTTACGTGCGCACGGAGATGGTGTACAGCGACCGCTACAACCTGCGCCTGACGCTGGAGTCCGGCTGGAATCATTTTGCGGTACCGCTGGAGGAAATCGAGCGGGGTCCGGCGACCCGCCTGATGGACATGAGTCAGGTGTGGGCGGTCTGGTTCTATGTCCACGACCTCGGGCGCGAAGCCTCGTTGTACCTGGACGATATCCGGCTGGAGAAACATTAACCGCTGTGATCGCGGGCCTTGGCTTCGGCCGAAACAGGCATTAACCCCCTGCCGCCGCGTGTGAAACCCTTCACAAACCACTTCGGCTCTTTCCGCGTTTGCCGTCATTGGCATTAATATACGTCTGTCTGTGCCAGGCGACGTTCGAGCGCCTGCATCATTTGCCCCGGATCGGGCGAAATCAGTTTGATCAGTTCAGTGAATGAGCTGCAACAAGTGAGCGCAACTCGTGCGCCAAGGGAGAAGGCGATGCAAGCATTGCGACTGATTCAGGTTGCTCTACTCCACCTGGGGCTGGTGGCCAGCCTGCCGGTGCTGGCTGACGGCAGCGATGACCTGCCATTGCTGCAAGCCAGGGAGAAAAGCACATTGGAAACCTTTCCGCTGCAGTCCCTGGAAGCGGATGATCTGTCTAACGCAGTGATTGGCGGGACCCTGGATGTGCCCGCTGCCGGGGCTGAAGAGGTAGACCTGTCGGTCATTGATTTGCTGCCCAAGGAGATGGACACCCCTCAGGACCTGTCGGACCTGGGTCGGCACAACGTGCCGACGACCATTCATGTCAGAACCCAGCCGGTGGCCCTGGAAGGACGCACCTACAGTTGGGACTTCAACACCACGCAGCGCTGATCGCCGGTCCGGCGCTCGGCACCAGTGTCGAGCGCTTTGTCCAGTGGCGAGGGGCTGCAGCCTTCCCGGTTCACCAACAGACGTAGCCGGCGTGGGCGATGTGCCTTGATAAAACCTTTGACGTTGGCCAATGGCCGGTTCAGCACCTGGGAATAGAGAAAATCCAGGGCGCTGTGCGCTTGGTTTTGCTTGGCAGGCGATACCTTCAGGGTCACCGCCAGATACGTCAGGAATTCCTGCACATTGCGTTCGTTCAGCCCCGCCGGATTTTGCAGCCCGTGAAAGAATACGTAGCGGCTGATCCAGTGGCGATAGCTGTGCTCGGTGCGAGGAGAAAAACGCTGGTCGTGGATGGCGGTCTGCAGTTTGTGCAGCAGGTCCGGAGCGCTGTGCTCCAGACAATCGGTGGTCTTCATAGCAGTGGTCTGTACATCTACTTGTTGTTATCGTGACCGGAGTCTAGTACAGGGGGTACGGGCTTGCAAAAACAGCGGTCATTAATTTTTGTACAGGTCGGCTGATCGCGTGGACCGGTTGTCCTTGGCGGTCGCAGAGCGATGTGGTGCATGACGTGGTCCGGCTCGGGGCCGGACCCCTGTCACTGTCAGCTGTGCTTGGCTTTCAGGTCTGCCAGTTTGGCCACGTAGGTCTTCATGGCGTCGTCTTTCGACATGCCTTTCAGCTTTTCCCAAGAGGCGTACTTGGCCCGGCCAACGATATCCAGCATGCCCGGCTTGCTGCCGCTGACATCGCCCTGGGTCGCCTGCTTGAACAGGGCATAGAATTCCAGCTTCATCTCGTTGGACGGCTTGAAGTCACCTTCCGCGTTCTGGATGTAATTGACGGCGTCATCGAATTGTTGTTGGAGATCGCTCATAATGTTCGGCTTCCTGTAGGTTGCGTGAGAGCTGAAGGCCCCAGTGGGGCTGACGAAACGGCATCGATTATACTCGTTTCCCGGCATCGGCCTAGTGATCTGCTTCTAGTTGTTCCGTTTGCGCCAGTCCAGCTCGCGTGCGAACGGGAAATCCAAAACCCGCCTGACCCGAGGTTGCCAGCGGCATGAGCAATTCCAACCAACGCAAGCCCAACCAGATAAGAATCATCGTCGATACGATCAACAAGATGCCAGGACTAGTGCGCTCGCGTGCCCTGACCCTGCTGTTTGGGCGCACCGTCCGCCTCACCGGAACGGTGGGCCAGACCGTGGAAGAACTGACGCCGACCCGCTGCGTCATCACCTTGAAAAACCACAAGGCGGTGCAGAACCACATTGGCTCGGTCCACGCGATTGCCAACCTGTTGCTGGCCGAGTCCGCCACCGGCTACCTGATCGGTATCAACCTGCCGGATCAACGGGTGCCGGTGATCAAGACCATCAAGGCTGATTTCGTCAAGCGCAGCAAAGGTGATATGCGCGCCGAGGCGGAATTGACGCCGGAGCAGATTGAACTGCTCCAAACCCAGGACAAGGGCGAAACCAGCGTGCGGGTGCGCATCACCGACAGCGAGAACAAGGAGCCCATCATCGCTGAAATGATCTGGGCCTGGACACCAAAGCGTTGATCCGCAGGGGAGGATGGGGTGAAGCATGAAGTCTCGCCGCCCAATGAAGAGACCGTCGCGGTAGACCATTACGACTGGGCAGTGATTCGCCGCCTGGCCCTGCGCCACCGGCCGGCCCTGGTCAAGGCGCACATTGTTGCCCTGCTGGCGACACTCGCCAGCGTCCCGGTTCCCTTGCTGTTGCCCTTGCTGGTGGATGAAGTCCTGTTGCACCAGCCCGGGCCGATTCTGCCGCAGATCGACTCCCTGTTCCCGGCCGCCTGGCATGGCCCCCTGCTGTACGTGGGGCTCGCGGTGCTGGCGGCCCTGGTGCTACGCCTGCTGGCACTGTTGCTGAACGTGGTGCAGGGGCGGCAGTTCGCCGTCTTGTCCAAGGACGTGGTATTCCGCATCCGCACCCATCTGCTCCAGCGGCTGCGCCGCATTTCCATGGCGGAATACGAGGTCATGGGCAGCGGCGCAGTCGCGTCGCGCTTTGTCACCGATCTTGCCACCCTCGATCAGTTCATTGGCGTCACCACCAGCCGCTTTCTGGTGGCATTGCTGACCATCGTGGGGACTGCCGCCATCCTGCTCTGGATGCACTGGCCCCTGGCGCTGTTGATTCTGTTGTTCAATCCGCTGGTCATTTACTTCACCACCCGCCTGGGCAAGAAGGTCAAGGAGCTGAAAGGACGCGAGAACGCGGCGTTCGAGATGTTCCAGGGCGCCCTGACCGAGACCCTGGACGCCATCCAGCAGATCCGCTCCGGCAACCGTGAGCAGCACTACATCGGGCGCCTGGTGGACAAGGCCCGTCAGGTGCGGGACCACTCGCTGCAATACGAGTGGCGCAGCGACACCGCCAACCGCTCCAGCTTCATGCTGTTTCAGTTCGGCGTGGACGTGTTCCGGGCGGCGGCCATGCTGACGGTGATCTTCTCCGATTTGAGTATTGGCCAGATGTTCGCCGTGTTCGGCTATCTCTGGTTCATGATGACGCCGGTGCAGGAACTGCTCGGCATGCAGTACAGCTATTACGCGGCCACCGCCGCCTTGGGCCGGATCAACCAGCTGCTGGCCCTGCACAACGAGCCGGCCTACCCTCATCTGCAGAATCCGTTCGCCAACCAGCGCACCGTCGGGATTGCCGTGGAGGATGTGCATTTCGCCTACGGCAGCGGCCCCGAAGTGCTCAAAGGTGTCAGCCTGCACATTCGCGCCGGTGAGAAAGTGGCGCTGGTGGGGGCCAGCGGGGGCGGCAAGTCCACCCTGGTGCAGGTGATCCTGGGGCTGTACCCGCCAACCCGCGGCACCGTGCTGTTCGCCGGCGTGCCGATCCAGCAGATTGGTATGGAGGTGGTGCGCGACCATGTGGCCACGGTGTTGCAGCAGCCCGCTCTGTTCAACGACAGCGTTCGCGCCAACCTCTGCATGGGGCGCAGCCATGAGGATGAAGAACTCTGGCGCGCCCTGCACATTGCTCAGCTAGAGGACGTGGTGCGGGCCTTGCCCAAGGGGCTGGATACCCAGGTGGGGCGCCAGGGCATTCGCCTGTCCGGTGGTCAGCGCCAGCGGCTCGCCATCGCCCGCCTGGTGCTGGCGGATCCCCAGGTGGTGGTGCTGGACGAGGCAACCTCGGCGCTGGACGCGGAGACCGAATTTCGCCTGCACCGGGCCCTGGAGACTTTTCTGGCGGGGCGCACCACGCTCATCATCGCCCACCGCCTCAGCGCCGTGAAACAGGCGGACCGGGTCTATGTGTTCGAGGATGGCCGGGTGGCGGAAGAGGGGGCACACGAGGAGCTGCTAGAGCGACAGGGGCTGTATGCCCGCCTTTACGGCGAGCATCAGCATTAGTGCCGGTCGTTGGACCGGCGTGCGAGTGCTATTCCGTACCTAGGACGTGGTCCGGTCGAAGTGGTGGAGCAATTGCTGGAGCAGCCTGCGCTGGCTGTCCAGGCCTTCGTTGACCCGGTCGCTGACGTCTTTGGTGTCGCTGCTGATCTGCGCCGTCTCCCGGGCCAGTTCATAGAGCGCGTGAATCTTGCCGTTGATCTCTTCGGCCACGGTCGATTGCTGCTCCGCCGCGCAGGCGATCTGCTGGCCGCGATCGCTGATTGCCACGATCTGCCGCACAATCTCCGAAAACGCCTGCTGGGCGCTGTTGCTCTGCTCGACGCAACCCTGCGACAGGCTTTCCCCACGGCCGACCAGCTCCACGGCCTGCTGGGTGCCTTGCTGGATTTCCTGGATCAGGGTGCGAATCTCGGAGGTGGATTCCTGGGTACGGCGCGCCAGCGCCCGGACCTCATCGGCCACCACCGCAAAGCCGCGGCCCTGTTCGCCGGCCCGCGCCGCCTCGATGGCGGCATTGAGGGCGAGCAGGTTGGTCTGGGCGGCAATCTCGCCGATGACGCTGACCACGCTGTCGATGCGTCCGCTGCGGGCATGCAGATCCCGGATCTGGCCGGCAACCTGCTGCAGCTCGTCGGTCAGCATCTGGATGGCGTCAATGGACTGATCGATCACGGCACGGCCCTGTTCCGCCGACACCTGGGCCTGGCGCGAGGCTTCCGCCGTGGCATGAATGTTCTGGGCCACGTCCTGCACGGAAGCGGACATTTCGTTGACGGCGGTTGCCACCAGCTCCATTTCCTCCCGCTCCTGATGGACCTTCTCGAGATTGATGGCGCCCAGCGCCGCGCCTTGGTTGGCGGCCTCGGCAATGGGTTGGCTGGCAATCAGGGCGCGCGCGATCACGGCGCGCGACTCGGCACTGCGGATTTGCAGTGCCAGTTCCAACTGGCTGATGTCGTCCACCCGGCGGGTGTATACCAGTTGCGCCAGTGGATCACTCACAATCTGTTTGCTCTGGGCCACCAGGGCCCGCAGTCGTCGGGTTCCAAACCAAAGGCCGGCGCTCAGCAAACCCAGGGTTGCCAGCCAGGCACCCAGAAGGCTGGGCGAGAAGCCCTGACTCAACTGGAACAGGGCCAAGGGCGCCAAGGCCACTAACCCGTAGCCAAAGAGGCGTAGTGCCAGTGGCGGGACGGGCAGGGAGAGTGCCCAAATCCGCGTGCCACGGTTGATTTTTGTATACAAGGCTTCCGCTTGCTTGATTTGCTCCGGCGTGGCCTTGACCCGCACCGACTGGCACTCCGTGACCTGGCCGTTCTCCATGATGGGCGTGGCAAAGGCGTTGACCCAGTAATGGTCGCCGTTTTTGCAGCGGTTCTTGACGACTCCCATCCAGGATTTGCCGCACTTCAGGTGGTCCCACATAACCTGGAAGGCCGCGGGCGGCATGTCCGGGTGGCGCACGAGGTTGTGAGCCTGCCCCAACATTTCGTCGGCCCGATAGCCGGCGATGTTGCTGAATTCTTCGTTGACGTACTGGATCACGCCCTTGGGCGTGGTGGTCGAAATGAGGTCGTAGTGAGCCGGAAAGTCCTTTTCCCGTTGCGTTACGGGAAGATTCTTGCGCATTTATACGGCTTCCATCTGTTTGAACGACAAAATAAACAAAAAGGGTCAAGGGTTGAGAGAGGATCAGCTAAAACGATCGGAGCAGTAAAAACGAAAGGAACAGTAATAGTTGATAACCGCCAGGATTACAAATCAGGGTGCCACGTCATCGGCAAGCGCCCGTAGATAACGCGCGGCCACCGGCGTCAGGCTGGCCGCATCCGGGGCGGGCGGCTGGGCTTGTTCCAGTTGCTGGCCGAGACGCTCGGATTCGGCAAAGTGCAGCTCCGCCACAAAGCAGCTCGGCTCGGGCTCACCCAGGCGCGCAGACGCGGGCGGCATTAGCAGGGCAAGCTGCTGGCGGGCGCGGGTCATGGCCACGTACAGCAAGCGGCGCTCGCTTTGCAGCTGGGCCTGGGAATCCTCGCCATCCTTGCCGTCCTTCGCCAGATAGGGCAGGTAGCGGTCGTTCAGCCCTGGGATGATGACCACCGGCCACTCCAGCCCCTTGCTGCGGTGGATGGTGGTCAGGGTCAGGCCCTGGGCCTGGGTCGGCTGGCTGGCGCGCTGACGCAGGCCTTGGAGATGATCCAGGGCGCCGCCGCAATCGAGCTTCAGGGTGCTCAGGTAATGGTGCAGGCCGCGTACCCGGTCGATCCGGTCTTCCGCGATGTCATGGGTCAGCGCCAGGTCGCGCAGGTTCTTGAACAGCTCCGACTCCTCGATGTAAGCCGTAATGGCGCGGGCGGCGTCGCCCTGCAGGCCGCGCAGGCGGTCCAGGCTGCGGGCGGTCTGGCGCAGCTTGCGTTTCTGCAGCGGCGCCAGGTTGTCGGGCAGCTCATCGAGCAGCCAGTGGCTCCAGTCATCGGGTTGGGCGCCCAGTTGGGCCGCCAGTTCATGCAGGCGTGATTCTTTCAGGCCCACATGGGGAAAGCGCAGCAGGCGCTGAAACGCCAGGGTGCGCTCCGTCTCGCTATAGTCGCCGAAGCGGTCGTCGGCAAACGCCAGCAGATCCAGCAACGCCACCAACTCCCGGGTAAACAGCGCGCCCTTGTTCTGGCCGATGCTGTAGGGAATGTCGGCGGCCAGCAGGGCCAGCTCGATGTTCACCGCCTGACTCCAGACCCGCACCAGCACGGCGACGTCCTGCAGCGGGACGCCCGCGTCGATCTGCTGTTGTAGGAAACCGAGGATGGCCTGCGGTTCATCCTGGCATTCCAGCAACTGAATGCTGGTAGCCGGATTGTCCGGATGGGCCCGGCACAACACGTCGTTGCGTTCCCGGTTGTGGGTAATCAGGTGGTTGGCGAGCAGCGCCACCCGGTGGCCATAGCGGAAGCTGTAGGTGAGGGTCAGCTCCTGGGCGTTGGGGAACTGGTGGCGAAAGCGCTGCAGCAGAAATTCCGGGCGAGCGCCGCGAAACTCATAGATGGTCTGGTCCGGATCGCCCACCACCGTCACCTGGGCGCGGGTGCCGGCCACGTAGGTGAGCAGGTCGTGCTGCACTTCGTTGGTGTCCTGGTACTCGTCCACCAGGATGATGTCCATCTTGTTGCCCACCAGAGCCTGCAGCTCCTGGTGCTGGCGGATCGCCTGCACCGGCTCGTACAGCATGTCGGCGTAGCTGATGCGGCGTTCGTGCTTGCGCCAGTCCTCGAAGGCATCGAACAGGTCGATCAGGTAGCGGTGGCGCGTGCCGTAGTCGAGTTCGGCAAAGAGCTGCTCGGGATCGCGCAGGGAGCTTTTGACCAGTTCGATGAAGCTGGCGGCGATCTCGATGTGGTCCTTCTTGTCCCGCTGCACCTCGTCCTGCTGCTCGGGCGACACCAGTTGGCGGATCAGCTGCCAGAGCTGGAAATGAACCTCCTGCTCGCTGAGGATGTTGGACTTGATCGGCGGCAGATAGCCCTGCTGGATAAAGCGCTGGTACAGGCGATAGCCCATGGCATGGAAGGTTCGCACTTCCGGCAGGGGCCGACCGGTGCCGCAGATATCCTGCAGCTTGCGGGAAAAGTCGTCTTTCGCCGCCCGGTTGAACATGAGGATCAGGATGCGGCGCGGGTCGATCCCCTGCTCCAGCAGATGCCGGATGCGCCAGGCCAGCGTCGTGGTCTTGCCGCTGCCGGCAACCGCCGTGATCACACAGTGGCCGGGTTCGGCTTCGATGATGGCCTGCTGTTCGGGAGTCAGCTCCATGGGCAAATGCGGTGCCGCCTCAGGGTTGGTCGGAATGGCCCAGCGAGCGGTCCGGGCAGACCTGGTCGCGGACGCGCTGTTTCAGGGTTTTGACGTCGGGAAAGCCGCCGTCGCGTTTGCGGCACCACACTAGCTGGTCATCCACCAGGATCTCGAAAGTGCCGGAGCCGGCCGGTTGCAGCGCCACTTCGCCCAGCTCGTCCTGAAAGGTCGTCAGCAGTTCCTGGGCCATCCAGGCACTGCGCAGCAGCCAGCCGCAGAGCGGGCAGTAGCGGATACAGACGCGGGGTTTGGTCGTGACGGACTCGGCGGGCATTGGCTGGACATCATTCCTGACGTGGAGGTTGCGCCATTGTACCAGCCGGCGGCGGATGGCGCACAAACCCCGGCGCTCGCGGCGGGCGGATGTTGCCAGTATGACGTGGTTCCTTTACTCCTCGGG
>JAEZAA010000045.1 GCA_023430625.1 Pseudomonadota bacterium | reverse complement strand
GTCTGGGGCTGGAGCAGCGGGATGTGAGTGCGGCCTGATTCGGTCTTGGGCCTAGGCGTAGAAATAAAAACGGGGGCCTGAGCCCCCGTTTTTATTGACGGTCACCAGGCGCAATGCCCTGGTGAGATACAGGTGCCTCAGGCGACTTCGAACAGACCCGCCGCACCCATGCCGCCACCGATACACATGGTGACCACCACGTATTTCACGCCACGGCGCTTGCCTTCGATCAGAGCGTGGCCCACCAGGCGGGCGCCGGTCATGCCGTAGGGGTGGCCGATGGAGATGCCGCCGCCGTTGACGTTGTACCTGTCCGGGTCGATGCCCAGGTGGTCACGGCAGTACAGAGCTTGTACCGCGAATGCTTCGTTCAGCTCCCACAGGCCGATGTCGTTGACGCTCAGGCCATGCTGCTTGAGCAGCTTGGGAATGGCGTAGACCGGGCCGATACCCATTTCCTCGGGCGCATTGCCGGCCACCGCCATGCCACGATAAATGCCCAGCGGCTGCAGGCCGCGTTGCTCGGCCAGCTTGCGATCCATCAGGACACAGGCAGAGGCGCCGTCGGACAGCTGGCTGGCGTTGCCGGCGGTGATGAAGCCGCCTTCGATCACAGGCTTGAGGCTCTGCAGGCTTTCCAGCGTGGTTTCGGGACGGTTGCCTTCGTCCTTGGAAAGCGTCACTTCACGGTAGGAAACGGCCTTGGTTTCCCGGTCCACCAGCATTTGGGTGGCCGTGATGGGCACGATTTCCGCGTCGAAGCGGCCCGCTTCCTGGGCGGCGGCGGTGCGCATCTGGGAGCTCAGGGCGTATTCGTCCTGGGCTTCGCGGCTTACCTTGTATTTACGGGACACCAGTTCGGCCGTTTGCAGCATGGGCATGTAGGCGTGCTCGGCCTGGGCGATCAGGTTGGGGTCAACGGTTTCGCTGATCCACTTGTAGTACTGGTTCTGTACGCCGGAAATGTTTTCCTGGCCACCGGCAACCACGACGTCCATGCCGTCTACCATGATTTGCTTGGCAGCGGTGGCAATGGCCATCAGGCCGGACGCGCACTGGCGGTCAATGGTCTGGCCGGCGGCAGTCACTGGCAGGCCTGCGGTCAGGGCCGCGTTGCGGGCAATGTTGTTGCCAGCGGTGCCAGCGGTGAGGACCGCGCCCAGTACCACGTCTTCGACTTCCGCGCCTTCAATGCCGGCCCGTGCGACCGCGTGGCGGATGGCGTGCGCTGCCAGCGTCGGTGACTTGATGTTGTTCAGGGCGCCCCGGTAGGCCTTGCCAATGGGGGTACGGGCAGTGGAGACGATTACAGCTTCACGCATGGTGCGGATTCCTCTCTAGATAGGTCCGAGGTCGAAAACAGTGCGCAAATAATACGCGCTCCCGGCGCATAAAACGAGCGCCTCGTTTAAAATCCGCCTTCCGGCGGCTGTCCCGGCCGTTCTCCAGAGGCCGTATCCCGAGGCGTCCTGCATGAAGTCGAAACGCGCAACCTACGATGTGGAAACGGGTGAACTCAGCTGGGCCCGCTTAAGGTCGTTGTGGCCTTATCTGCTGGAGTACAAGACCCGCATCGTGCTGGCGATGCTGTGCCTGATCGGCGCCAAACTGGCCAGCGTCGGACTGCCGTTTGTCCTCAAGTACATCGTGGATGATCTGGATCAGGCCCAGGCGCTGCCCGCCGTGGCCAGCATTCCCCTGGGGCTGTTGCTGGCCTACGGTGCAGTGCGCCTGGCCAACGTCCTGTTCGGGGAGATCCGCGACACCCTGTTCGGCCGCGTCACCGAGCGCGCCATGCGCCGGATCGGGCTTGAGGTGTTCCGCCATCTCCATCGGCTGGATCTGGAATTCCATCTCAACCGCAGCACCGGCGGCCTGGCGCGCGACATCGAGCGGGGCGTGACCGGGGTCAGCTTCATTCTGCGCTTCATGGTATTCAACATCGTCCCGACCCTGTTCGAGATCGCCATGGTGGTCGGCATTTTGCTGTGGAACTACTCGGTCTGGTTTGCCCTGATCACCCTGGTGGCGGTGGTGTTGTACGTGGTGTTCTCCTTCGTTGCCACCGACTGGCGCACGGGCTACGTGCGGGCTGCCAACAAAGCCGACTCGGAGAGTAACTCGCGGGCCATCGACAGCCTGCTGAACTACGAGACGGAGAAGTACTTTACCAATGAAGAGTTCGAGGCCCGCCGTTACGACGAGGATCTGGCCCAATGGGAGCAGGCCCGGCGCATGAACCGGCTGTCCCTGTTTGCGTTGAACGCGGGCCAGGCCCTGATCATTGCCCTGGCCATGACCGCCATGATGATCCTGGCGGCGGTGCGGGTCAGCGAGGGAGCCATGACCTTGGGCGATTTCGTCCTTATCAATGCCTTCATGATGCAACTGTTCATGCCGCTCAATGTGCTGGGGTTCGTTTACCGGGAGATGAAAGGCTCCATGGCCAACATCGAGCGCATGTTCGGCCTGCTCGACCAAACCCCCAAAGTTCAGGACGCGCCCGAGGCCCGGGAGCTACAGGTCAGCCATGGTGAGATCGAATTCCGCCAGGTCAGCTTTCGCTACAGTGCCGAACGGCCCATTCTGCACGAGGTGAGTTTTCGGGTCCGGCCGCGGCAGAAGGTTGCGGTGGTGGGGAGCAGCGGCGCGGGTAAATCGACCCTGGTGAAGCTGCTGTTTCGTTTCTACGATCCCGCCGAAGGCACCGTGCTGATCGACGGCCAGGACCTGCGGACGGTGACCCAGCAGTCCCTGCGCCAGGCCATCGGCATCGTGCCCCAGGACACGGTGCTGTTTAACGCAAGCCTCGCGGAAAACATTCGTTACGGCTGCGTTGACGCGAGTGACGACGAGTTGTGGCAGGCGATCCGGCTGGCGCACTTGGAGGACTTCATCCGTCGTCTGCCCCAAGGGCTCGACACGGTAGTTGGCGAGCGCGGCCTCAAACTCAGTGGCGGCGAGAAACAGCGGGTAGCCATTGCGCGGGCCATGCTGAAGCGGCCAGCCATTTTGGTGTTCGACGAAGCCACCTCATCCCTGGACAGCAAGTCCGAGCGCAGCATCCTGACCGCGCTGGCAGAAGTCGCCCGAGGGCAGACCAGCCTGGTCATCGCCCACCGGCTCTCGACCATCGTTGATGCGGACCAGATTGTGGTGATGCATGAAGGGCGTGTGGTGGAGCAGGGCGATCATCGGAGTTTATTGGCGCAGGACGGAGTGTATGCGAATCTGTGGCGGTTGCAGCAGGAGCAGCGGGAGGTGGGGGATGAGTCCATCGACCGCTAGCAGCTTTCCATTAGGCAACTCTGCTAAGGCCATACCGCTTGCCATAAACCGCATGGCCGCCCTGCGGCACACGTCGGTTTGATGGCTTGGCTATGTGCCGTTGCACGACAGCCTAGATAAGCGTACATTGTGTATTATTTTTGAAAGATATACACACTGGAGCCAGCCATGCGAACCAACATAGTCATTGATGATGAACTCATGGATGAAGCCCTAAAAGTGACTGGCGTGAAAACCAAGAAGGAAGCCGTGGAGCTGGGTCTTAAAACGCTGATTCGGCTGAAACAGCAGGAAACGATAAAAGCATTTCGGGGCAAGCTGAAGTGGGAAGGTAGCCTTGAGGATATGAGACACAACGGATGATTCTCGTAGACTCCAGTGTTTGGATTGACTATTTCAACGGCGAACAAACCCCCGAAGCAGAAAAGCTTGATTCACTGTTGGGCGTGGAACCATTGGGAATTGGAGACCTGATTCTAACGGAAGTTCTGCAGGGGTTCCGCTCAGACCTTGATTACGAGACGGCTCGTAGGTTGCTAATGTCCTGCTCGGTGTTCGCAATGCTTGGCCAAGACATGGCACTTAAATCGGCCAACAACTACCGCGCATTGCGAAAGAAAGGCATCACGATCAGGAAAACCGCCGACGTGATCATTGCCACATTTTGTATTGAGCACGGACATTTGCTGCTATTCGCGGATAAGGACTTTCAGCCGTTTGTGAGGCACATGGGGTTACGTGCTGTTTTTGGTGGTGCGTAACGCCCGCCATCACCGTTGACAAAACCGCAGCAAAGCGGAGGTTTTGGCATCCGGTGCATGCCTTGGTTATACCTCTTCACAGACTCTCGCCATATATGTCGCGCCTTCACCATAGGCTGACAGGCGACGTTTTAATTTCTCATTAACCTGTACAGCCTCAAATCCGTGGTGCTCCCAGAAGGAGGATGCCCCTTGAATAGCTATGAGGAACAACCGCCTATATCCCTTCGATTTAGCAGGGGCAACTACACCTCCTGAAATGTCTTCGCATCCTTCAACGTTGCACCACTTTATTTCATCAATCTGCTGCAAGGTATGAATGGACAGGGGCAGTGTTTGCGATAGCAGTCATCAAGGTGGTTATAAAGGGCGTCAGTGGTTAAAGCTGGATGTGTAAAGGGATGAAGGGGTTGGGACAGAAGGGGAGCATTGGGTTGCGGAGAAGAGAGCGGGTGTCTGCCAGGTAGCGCCGACCTGTGGCCGGCGCTACCCATCAACCCCCTTGGCAGGGGGAGAACGTGCCAGCTTACGCCGTACGCGCAGCCTGCGGGCGGCGATTGCCGTTACCGCCACCGTTGGAACGGCTGGGGCCATTGCGATTGCCAGTGTTGCCACTGCGGCTGTTGCCAGAAGGCGTGCCACGGAACGAACGCTGGCCATTGCCGCCACCGCCGCCATTGCGCGCGCCACCCTGACGGCCGTTGCGGCCATTCTGGATCGGCTCGGGCTTGGCGTTGAGGTCGGGCTCGAAGCCAGGCACCACTTCCTTCTCGATTGGGCGCTTGATCAGGCGCTCGATGTCCTTCAGCAGCTTGTGCTCGTCAACGCAGACCAGCGAACAGGCTTCACCCTCGGAACCAGCGCGGCCGGTGCGGCCGATGCGGTGCACGTAGTCTTCCGGTACGTTGGGCAGCTCGAAGTTGACCACGTGCGGCAACTCGTCGATGTCGATGCCGCGGGCGGCGATGTCGGTGGCGACCAACACTTGCAGGCGACCGTTCTTGAACTGGCTCAGGGCCTGGGTACGGGCGCCCTGGCTTTTGCCGCCATGAATGGCCATGGCCGGAATCTCTTCCTTGCTCAACTGCTCCGCCAGGCGGTTGGCGGCATGTTTGGTGCGGGTAAACACCAGCACCTGGTGCCAGTTCTGCTCGCGGATGAGCTGTGCCAGCAGGTGGCGCTTTTTCTCGCGGTCCACCAGATAAACCTTTTGGCTGATGGTTTCGGCGGTGGTGTTGCGACGCGCCACTTCGATCAGCGCCGGATTGTTCAGCAGGGAGTCCGCCAGCGTCTTGATCTCGTCGGAGAACGTCGCGGAAAACAGCAGATTTTGCCGTTTTTTGGGCAATAAATTCAGGATCTTGCGGATATCGTGAATAAAGCCCATGTCGAGCATGCGGTCGGCTTCATCCAGCACCAGGATTTCGACCTTGGACAGATCGACGGTGCGCATTTTTACGTGATCCAACAGGCGTCCAGGGGTCGCCACCAGAATGTCGACGCCGCTACGCAGACGCTTGATCTGCGGGTTGATGCCCACGCCACCGAAGATGGTGGTGGATTGCAGTTTCAGGTATTTGCCGTAGGTGCGCACGCTGTCTTCGACCTGCGCCGCCAGTTCACGGGTGGGGGTCAGGACCAGGGCACGCACGGGGGTACGTCCGCCGCTGACGGGCGTGCTGGAGAGACGCTCCAGCAGTGGCAGGGTAAAGCCAGCGGTTTTGCCGGTGCCGGTTTGGGCGCCAGCCAATAAATCGCCACCCTGGAGCACGGCGGGAATGGCCTGCTGCTGAATAGGGGTGGGTTGGGTGTAGCCGAGTTCAGACACGGCACGAACAATTGCTTCGGACAAGCCGAGGGCAGAAAAGGACATAGAGCTCCGGGAAATATTTAGCATCGGCCTGTCGCCTAGCGGCGGCCAGTCATAGCCAGATGAGGGTAAAAAGCCAGGATAGGCAGCGGCAAGGGGACTGGTCGGAAATGCCGCAGGCGGACACTCTATCAGATTCGGCGTGGCGATGTGGAACTAATTTGTGACGACTAGGTAATCATGCTCGATCTGTCTCCGTCGGGGGGGAGTGAGGGCTCGTTGCCCATAAAGCCTAGAATGAAGCTTGATCAGGCAACGAACCAGCGAGCCGAGGAGGCGCGATGAACAACCCGCCGGGCCAGCCAGACTGGAGTGATTACGTTCATCGGGTTTGGATTGCGGTCGGGGCGGTGATCTTGGCAGTCTTGCTGCTGGCGATTCTGTGGTCTGGTACCGAGGTGCTGCTGATGGCCTTTGCGGGCCTGTTGCTGGCGCTGTTTTTTCTGATTCCCGCCGACTGGTTGAGTCAGCATAGTTTTCTTTCCCGCCGTTGGGCCGTGGCTCTGGTCGTGCTGGCGACGATCGCGCTGCTGGCGGCCTTCGGCTACAACTTCGCCACCAACGTAAAGCAGCAGTTCCAGCAGATGATGCAGGTGGTTCCCACGAGCTTGAGCGAGCTTGAGCATCAAATCGGGGACTGGCCAATGGGTTCGCAATTGATCAATGCCCTGCAGCAGGACCAATCGCCAGACCAGTTATTCGAGAACTGGTTTTCCCGGGTCTCGACCTTCTTTTCGTCGACTCTGGGCCTCGTGGTGAACCTGGTGGTCATCCTGTTCGTGGGGCTGTACGTCGCCTTTGAGCCGGATATTTACCGCCGAGGTATCCTGCGTCTGATACCGCCCGCCCAGCAGGCCGCCGCGGTTGATCTGCTGGAGAGCATCATCGACAAGATGAGTTGGTGGCTGCTGGGGCGCATTGTCTCCATGGCGGTCATGGGCATCTTTGTCGGGGTCGGACTTTGGCTGCTTGGCATGCCGATGGCCTTGTCATTGGGATTGTTGGCGGCTTTATTGGAGTTCATTCCCAATTTCGGGCCGCTGTTGGCGGCGGTGCCGGCCCTACTGGTGGCGTACGCCCAGGACCAGCAGACCCTGTATCAGGTAGCCATCCTGTATGTTGTGGTGCAGACTCTGGAAAGTTATCTGATTACACCCCTGGTGCAGCGCCAGGCCATCGAGATGCCGCCCGCCCTGCTCATTGTGGCGCAGGTGGGCCTGGGGCTGTACGCCGGGCTGCTTGGCCTGTTGCTGGCGGCACCTTTGACGGCGGTGGCGATGGTCATGGTGGAGCGGATTTACGTGCAGGGCTACCTCGGGGTGAAGCCCTGACCCTTACACACCGTACTTAAACCCACGGTACTTAACCCACAGCACTTAACCCACAGCATTAGCCGAAGTCGGATCCCTGCCGCCCAAGCCCCGACGCACCGCCCGGCCAGCCGGTGGCAATGGTCAGGTCGTTGACGATGTCCTTCACGCCGCGCACATCCGCCACCAGGCTTTCCACATGGTGCTTTTTAGTGCGGCTCTCGATGGTGCCTTCCAGGGTGACGATACCCTGCTCGCAGTGCACCTCGATATCGCTGGCGTCGATGGCGGGATCGTCGCTCAGGCGTTCGCAGACTTCCTCCAGAATGCGCTCATCGGATCGCTGGTAGCCTTTGGGGCCACGGCCCCGATGATCCGGTGTTGGTTGCGCGTGCTCGCGATAGGCCTGGGGCACGGGCTGATGCTCGCGTTCGTGCGGGCGATAGCTCTCGTCCAGCGGCCCCTGGCGGTAATACTCGCGCCGGCCATAGAGGTCCTGATCCTGAAAGTCGCCCCGGCCGTAGCCGTAGCGGTCGGTGAGCCCGGAGCCGAAACGGTCCTGGGCGCCGAGATGTCCGCCCCAGCGCTCGGCAGAAGGGCCTCGGCCGAAGGCGATGTCGGGGTCGATGTTGCCGGGCGCGGATTCATTCTGGTAGGCGTAGTCGTCGCCTTCCAGGCGCGGGTCGCGATCGTTGTAGCTGAAGCCAACCCGGTCTTCCGGCGCACGCGACGACCAATACTGGTCGTCATAACCCCTGGGCCGCTGGCGGGCCTGGGGCCGGCGGCTCAGACGTTCTTCGGGAATGAGGTCGTCTCGGGGAAAATCTCTGCGAGCCATGCTGGGCCTCCCACTGATCTCGTTGGTTTGCGCCGATGGAGATGGCGCTGTCTGTGTGATGGCATTGTTTATGCGATGGAATTGTCTGTTAGGAGAAACAGCAAGCACCATGCCACGGGCGCAGATTGCGGCAAGCCCTTGCTTATGGCGGGTTGAAGCCAGGGTGCAGGCCTTGGCGGCAGGTTGCTGTCGGGAATCTTTGCAGAATCCCTGTAAGGCTTACAGGGCGTCAGAGGGGGCGGCGAGGCTCCGAACCGTCCCGGCGTTGCTCCGGGCGATGCAGGAAGAGCCAGCGCAGGACATCTTCGCGGTGGATCAGGCCCAGCAGGCGCCCGTCATCGATCACTGGCATCTGGTTCAGGTTCTCGCGCCCCAGAATGGACAGGGCTTCGAACGCCTCCTGTCGGGGTGAGACGGTGATCAGGCGGGCGCGGGGCGTCATGATCTGCTCGACCCGAATTTGGTCCCACAGATTGCGCTCGTTCTTGTAGATGTCGCGCAGGGTGACCAGGCCCAAAAACGCGCCATTCGCCTCCACCGGAAACACCCGTTGCCCGGTCGCCATCAGGTAGTCTTCCACCAATTGGCCAACCGGTAACTGGGGATCGACCCGCACCAGTTGGGTTTGCATCAGGCGTGCAACGGGCACCTGGCCGAGGGATTGGCGCAACAGCAGCTGGCGGTAATCCATACTCGCGGCGTGGTGCAGAAACCAGCCGATCAGAATCAGCCAAAGGCCGCCCACGAAGCCGCGGCCAAAGAAGGGCACCGTCAGGCCGATCATCATGGCCACGCCGCAGGCCACCAGCAGCCAGGCAACGCCCTGGCCAGCGGCGGAGGCCCAGCGGGTGGCGCGCAGCTGGTCGCCGGTCAGCCCCCACAGCAGGGCGCGCAGCACGCGGCCGCCATCCAGGGGAAAGCCCGGCACCATGTTGAACACCGCGAGGATGATATTAACCGGCCCCAGCCACAGCAGCAGGGTGCTGAGCGGGCTCAGGGCGGCTAGAGTGGCCTGGGGATTGTCCGGGTCGATCACCAGGTTGCCGCTGAACAGGTCGGCCAGCCAGAGAAACAGGAAACCCAATACCAGACTGGTAATGGGGCCGATGATGGCCATGGCGAATTCGCCCTTCCAGGAGACCGGATCGTTCTCCATGTGGGCCATGCCACCGAACATGAACAGGGTAATGCGGCGCACCTCGATGCCGTTGAGGCGGCCAACCAGAGCATGGGATAGCTCGTGGATCAGCACCGAGGCGAAGAACAGGATGGCGGCGGCCAGGGCCGTGAGCCAGGCGACACCTGGACTCCAGTCTGGATGCCAGGCGGGAAACAAACCGGCGGCGAGGCTGAAGGTGATCAGCGCGAATATGATGAGCAGGCTCCAGTCGACCACCAGATCGACGCCGGCGACGCGGCCCAAGTGGATGCCCCTGCTGTCTTCCATGCATGCCTCCGTAACCGGATTCGGTCAGGAGGACATTATAAAGTAGCGCCTACAGCACCTTGGCCGCGCGCAGCTCGGCAATCCGGGCCTCGTCATAGCCCAGCCGGCGCAGGATTGCGTCGGTGTGCTCACCCAGCTGGGGACCGATCCAGTCATAGCCGCCCGGGGTGTCGGACAGCTTGGGCACGATGCCGGGCATCTTGAACGGCGTGCCGTCGGGCAGGGTGGCGGGCAGGATCATGGCACGGGCCAGAAACTGCGGGTCCTGAAACATATCCGCCGCCGAGTAGATGCGGCTGGCCGGAACCTCCGCCTCGTTCAGCACCCGCAGCACTTCGTCCAGCGGCTGGCTGGCGACCCAGCGGTCGATTACGCCATAGAGCTCGTCGCGGCGGGCGTCGCGTCCGGCATTGTCGGCCAGAGCGGGGTCGTCCGCCAAATCAGGCCGGTTGATGGCCTGCATGAAGCGCTTGAAGATGGCATCGCCGTTGGCACCGATCTGCACATGCTTGCCGTCGGCGCTCGTATGAATCGCCGAGGGTGTGATGCCGGGCATGATGTTGCCGGTACGCTCGCGCACAAAGCCGAACACGTCGAATTCCGGCACCATGCTCTCCATCATGGCGAACACGGCTTCATACAAGGCCACGTCCACCACCTGGCCCAGGCCGCCATTGACCTCGCGGTGACGCAAGGCCATGAGCGCGCCGAACACGGACCAGAGTGCGGCGATGGAATCGCCGATGGAAATGCCGGTACGCACCGGCGGCCGGTCGGGGAAGCCAGTGATATAGCGCAGCCCGCCCATGGACTCGCCCACCGCGCCAAAGCCCGGCTGATCCTTGTAGGGACCGGTCTGGCCGAAGCCGGACAGGCGCACCAGCACCAGGCGGGGGTTGAGTGCGTGCAGCACATCCCAACCCAGGCCGAGTTTTTCCAGCACGCCGGGGCGGAAGTTCTCGATCAGGATATCGGTTTCGGCGACCAGCTCCTTCAGGATCGCCACGCCGTCCGGGTGTTTGAGGTTGAGGGTCAGGGACTGCTTGTTGCGGGCCTGCACGAACCACCAGAGCGAGGTGCCTTCGTAGAGCTTGCGCCATTTGCGCAGGGGATCGCCGCTGTCGGGAGATTCGATCTTGATTACCTCGGCGCCGAACTCGGCAAGCAGGCGGGCGGCAAAGGGGCCGGCGATCAGGGTGCCCAGTTCCAGGACCTTGAGGCCCGCGAGTGGTTTGGCTGTCATGCTGGATCCTTTAGAAAATGTCGAACAGGAAATCCGCCATGATGGCCAGTACCAGCAGTGGCGACAGATAGGCGATGACCAGGCGCCACAGGCGGTAGCTCATAGGTGGTGCCGCGTTGCCCAACAGCTCGTCGCGCACCAAGGCTTCGCGCATGAACCAGCCCACGAACAGGGCTATCAGCAACCCGCCTAGTGGCAGCAGGATGTTGGCGGTGAGGAAATCCAACGAATCGAAGAAGGTCTTGCCGAAAAAGGTGACATCGGACCAGTGGTTGAACGACAGCACCGAGCCCAGACCCAGCAGCCAGGCGAGGAATCCAAGCATCACCGTGGCCTTGGGGCGGCTGGTGTGGCCCGACTCCACCAGCCAGGCCACCATGGGCTCCAGCAGGGAGATGGCGGAGCTCCAGGCGGCGAGCGTCACCATCACGAAAAAGAGAACACCGAAGAAGGTACCGCCAGGCATCTGACCAAAGGCCAGCGGGAGTGTCTTGAACAGCAGGCCGGGGCCGGCATCCGGCGCCATGCCATTGGCGAATACCACTGGGAAGATCGCCAGGCCCGCCAGCAGTGCCACCGTGGTGTCGATGCCGGCGATCCAGAACACCGTGCGGCCAATGGCGACGTCACGGGGCATGTAGGCGCCGTAGGCCATGATGGCGCCGAGGCCCAGGCTCAGGGTGAAGAAGGAGTGGCCCATGGCCACCAGCACGGCATCGCTCGACAGCTTGTCCCAGTTGAACTGGAACAGGAACGCGAAGCCCTGGCCGAAGGAGTCCAGCGTCAGGCTGTAGCCCACCAGCACCAACAGCAGGATAAAGAGCAGGGGCATCATGAGTCGCAGGGACTGCTCCAGACCGCGATGGACACCGCGCGCCACCACCAGAATGCACAGGATCATGAACAGGCTGTGCCAGCCGGTCAGGGTCCAGGCGGAACCCAGCAGTGAGTTGAATTGGCTGGTGGCAAACTCCGCCGACTGGCCGGTGAAATCGCCGCTCGCCAGATAGCCGATGTAGGCCATGGCCCAGCCGGCGATCACACTGTAGAACGACAGGATCAGAAAGCCCGCCAGCGCACCCATCCAGCCAATGATGGTCCAGCCCCGGGCGGCACCGGACTCCCGCGCCACGGCGGGCATGGCGTGGATCGGGCTCTGGCGCCCGCGGCGGCCGATCATGATCTCGGCCACCATGATGGGAATGCCCACCAGGGAGATACAGACCAAATACATGAGGACGAAGGCACCGCCGCCATACTCGCCGGTGATGTAGGGAAACTTCCAGATATTGCCGAGACCGACGGCGGAACCCACGGCAGCGAAGATGAAGACGAGCCGGCTGCTCCAGAGGCCGTGAATGGAGGTCTTTTCGTGAGTCATGCCAGATGCTTCCCTTCCTGCGTTGCCTTGTTTGGATCACGTTGGTCTCGGATCGGTGCAAACGGACAGTCAAATCCGGACCTGTGGCGCCGGCTGCCCATCGGGTGGCGCCAGTATAGCATCGGCTTACCCGGGTCCAAGGCTCTGGGAAACGCTACACTCAATAATGTGACACCGGTAGAAGATCCGCCGTGGCCGGTTGTCCCCACTGTTTCGCAAGGAGGTCAAAGCAAATCCCATGATTGAGTCCGACACCACGCTGGTGGCGCCCCGCGTCATCCTGTTCGACTGGCACGGCACGCTGGTGGACACCCTTGATGCCATGTTCGGCGCCATGGAAGACATGTTGCCGCAACTGGAAGAGCTCGACCTGATCCGCCGCCTGCTGCCGGAGGACCAGTGCAGAACGCCGGAGGATGCCCGGTTGGTGCGCTACATTCGGATCTTCCGCCGGCTGCACCCCCGCATTCTGGCCGAGCGGCGGGTGTCGCGGACCGACATTTTCAATGCCATCTTCGGTGCCGACCGCGAGGCCAAGAGCATTGCCCACCGCGCCTATAACCGCTGTTACCGCAAGCACTTCGGTGAGGTGAAGCCATTTCAGGCAGGGGTTTACGACTATCTGGCGGCATTGCGCCAGTTGGGGATCAAGCTGGGTGTGGCGACCAACCGCAGCCGAGAGTTTCTCGATCATGAACTGCGCACAGTGGACGACGGGCGTTGGCAGGATCTGTTCCACACGACTGTCTGCGCCGACGACGTGACCGACTACAAGCCAGCGCCGGATCTGATCCTGCGCGCCCTGGAGAATCTGGGAGAGAGCGCCGGCCCGCGGATCTGGTATGTGGGCGACAGCGCGGTGGACATGATCACGGCGAAAAACGCCGGTGTTGTCGCCCTGTTCTACAACGGTGCCCAGTGGGAGGCGGACTGGATCAAGCGGGTGTTGCGGCGCGATCCCACGCACGCGCCCGATGCGGTGCTGGACAGCTTCGACCAGTTACTGGATCAACTCTAGCTCATCGCCGGGCGAGATCCCGGTGTGTTTGCCGCAGAGC
>JAEZAA010000033.1 GCA_023430625.1 Pseudomonadota bacterium | reverse complement strand
CATTACGACCGTCTGTCCAAAACACTGCGATAAGTCCCCATAAGCACAAGAGCGAGTCCCATGAGACATATGATGTTCAAGATCCTGGTCCTGCTGGCCCTGCCATTGTTGATTGCAAGTTGCGCATCGAATCAGCCCAAGGTAACGACGGTGGAGCTGACCTTCGAGATCTCGGCAGACGCCAATCCAGATCAGCTCCAGCGCGCTTCGCCTGTCGTCGTGGCAATGCACCAACTGCGAAATGGCAATGGCTACCAGCAAGCCAGTTTGATCAAGATGTTCCAGAACCCTTCCTCGGTATTGGGCGCCGATCTGATCAGCACCCAGAAGTTTGGGCCTTACTATCCGGGTACCAGGGTGGTCGAAAAGTTCATTGTGAATGATGAAACTCAGTCCCTGGGCTTCCTGGCGGAACTGAGCGATTTCGAAACCGCCCGGGCACGAATGACAAGTGGCTTGACCCAGTATGCCAATACCAAACTGACGGTTCGAGTGGATCGCGCGGGAATTTGGGTTTATGCTCGAGATCAATAACCTTCACTGTAAGCAGTCACTAATACGAGAACTCATTGCCGTACGATGATCGCCTCGTCCCGTTCGACCCGTGCAGACTCATAACACCATGAGCATACCCCTCCTTCAGTTCGCTTCGACGGCTCGATCGCACCGGGGAAACCTGCGCTCCCATAATGAGGACGCGTTTCTCGATGCAGCAGATAAAGCACTCTGGATCGTGGCCGATGGCATGGGTGGGCATTCCCGAGGTGACACGGCAAGCCAAATGCTGGCTAACGAACTGGCTAATGCCAATCTGGACCGGCGGCTCAGCATCGCGTTGAATCAGCTGGAACAGCAGATCTTCGTCATCAACCAGGCACTGATGACGATGGCTGCGGAGATTGGTCCGGGTACCACGATCGGAAGTACTGTCGTGGGAGTACTCGCGCGTGGCCATAAAGCCGTGTGCTTTTGGATGGGCGATAGCAGGGTCTATCTGTACCGACAACGGCAGTTGCACCAGATTACCCGGGATCACAGTGCCGTCGAGGAAATGGTTCGGATGGGTATCCTGATGCCTACCGCCGCGGAGCACCACCCTGCGGCTAACGTGATTACTCGAGCCGTCGGCGCACAGAGTCCGCCGCTCATGGACTTGGAATTGCTGGATCTCAAAGCAGGAGACCGGCTAATGCTCTGTTCCGACGGCCTGTACCGCGAACTTGATAACCGCGAGCTAGCCCAGCACCTGTCCAACGCCAACCTTGAAGCTACGGCTGACAACATGATGCAAGCGACCCTCGGCAAGACCGCTGCGGATAACCTTACGCTTGTCGTCATCGACGTGATTCATCCAGCCTATGTCTAGGATACCCTCGCTCCAATTGCGAGCACTGATCGAGCAGTACGAACAGCAACAGGTTTCCTACAGCCAGTACGTACGGATCAGAAGCGAGTTAGTTGATGAGTGGTGCGGCCTGACGACGGGGGCGAATCCACAGGCTCTGGACATAACGCAGCCGATGGATATCCACCATCACGAAAGTGTGACTCCTGCACCCAAGGATCTACTCCAAAGCCTGGCATCTTTTGGTACACTTCAGACGCTGCAAGATGCTCAAACCGGCAGAGGTTCGGAAGCGCTTCTTGACTTGCTGAGCCGGGCCGCACCCGGATTGCCGCAACAAGAGGAGGCCGCTCAGCCATTGCACCCGTCCCGACGTTTTTTTCAGCCGTGGATTCTAGTACTGACCTGCCTGCTCATCGCGGTAGGGGGCTATGTTTTATGGAGTGCGTTGACCCGCTAGCGCTCCCTACGAATGCCGTAGTGATAAGGACCTTGATGCATGTCGTTACATAAGGTGGTTTGGGCAGAAGGGATGTTCCTGCATCCCCAACATCTGCAGCAACAGGATAAGTTCGTGGAGCATCAATTGCTCACCACCCTGCACCAGGTGCAAGCCTTTGCATGGGGCTTTTCCGAACTGAAGCTCGACCTCAACCTAATGCGTCAGGGTAAGCTCTCGATTGAACGGGCGCGGGGCCTGATGCCCGATGGAACCGCTTTTGACATCCCTCAGGCGGATCCCCACCCGCCACTACTGGAAATTCCCGAAAATACGCGCAACGCCATGGTCTATCTTGCCTTGCCGTTGCATAAGCCAGGCGCAACCAATTATTCAGCCGAGCCACTCGCGTCGAAGCGTTTTCGGATCGAGCCACAAACCGTTATCGACGAAACCACACCTGAAGCCGGCGTCAACGAGATCGACGTAGCGGTGCCCAACCTCCGCCTCAAGCTTGAGTCACAGGAACTCACGGGCTACGCCATTGTTCCCCTGCTCAAAGTCATTGAGCGCAAGGAAGATGGCTCTCTGTTGATCGAAGAAAACTTCATTCCGACGGTTCTCGATGTGGCGGTCTCCGACCGGCTCCGTGGTTGGCTGAAGGAGTTGTCCGGCCTTCTACAACACCGGGCAGAGGTGCTCGCGGCCAGGGTGTCGGACAGCTCCCGCCTGGGTACCGCGGAAGTGGTCGACTTTCTTTTTCTGTCGGTCGTCAACCGCTATATCCCCCTCATCAGCCATTTCGAGCGCCAGCGCCTGCTCCACCCGCTGGAACTCTACCAAGTCTTACTGCAAATGGCCGGTGAATTGGAAACATTCAGCTATCGCAGCCGACGCGCCCCAAGCTTTGGACCATACCTTCACGACAGACTTCAGGAGAGTTTTGCACCAGTTATCAGCAGCCTGCGCCACTCACTGAGCATGGTGATGGAACAAACCGCAGTCGCACTGCCCTTGGTGTTGCGTCAGTTCGGAATCCGGGTTTCAACCATTTCCGACCGGAGTTTACTGGAGACGGCCAAGTTCATTCTCGCCGTCAAGGCCGACATTCCCAGTGAAAAGCTGCGGATCCAGTTCCCCAGCGTCTGCAAAATCGGACCGGTGGAGGAGATTCGTCAGTTGGTCAACTTCCAGCTTCAGGGTATCAAGCTTACCCCCTTGCCCGTCGCGCCCCGCCAGATTCCTTATCACGCGGGCTATACCTATTTCGAACTGGAACAATCCGGGGAATTCTGGAGCAAGCTCGGCACCTCGGGCGGCTTCGCCCTGCACGCCGGCGATGGCTTCCCTGGGCTTGATCTGGAATTTTGGGCGATTCGCGAGTAGCAGCCATGAGTACGGACAATAACGGCGACAAGACAGTCTTTATGAATCTCTCCCCTTCCGGGGTGGCCATTCCTAATCCTGGGGGCCGCATCAAAGCCACGCCACAGCCAGAGGCAGCCATTGCTCCCGCCGCTAGCAATGACGGAATTCAGGTGAACATGAACCTGAGCAGCGGCCAAAACCGTTTACTTAATGCGGCAACCACCCTGCTCGCCGTACTGACGAGTTTGCGTAACACCCTGACCGCGCCCAACCTGCCCCAGCTTCAAGCAGACCTGGCAACCGAGATCCGAGCCTTCGACACCAAGGTTCGGGGTTACGGCAGCCGGGAGGAAGAGTCACAGGTCGCGCGTTATATCCTCTGCACCGCCATGGACGAGGCTATTTTGAGTACCCCCTGGGGGGCGGATAGTGGCTGGGGCCAGCGTTCCCTGTTGCGAATTTTTCATAACGAAACCAACGGTGGTGAAAAATTCTTTGCGCTGCTATCGGGCGTCAAAGCACGACATTTGGAATTCCGCGAGCTACTCGAACTGTTCCAGGTAATACTGACGCTGGGTTTTCGAGGACGTTTCCAGTTGGATGCCCAAGGCAACGAGAAGCTGGAGCAAATTCGGGAGGATTTGTTCACAACCCTTTACGGAAGCCAAAGTTTCAACCGGACCCTCTCGCCGAACTGGCAAAGCAACGCCCTGGGGGACCCCGGCTTGATGAAGGTGATTCCTTTATGGGTCACGCTATCTATCGTGCTGGCCGTGACCCTGGCCGTCTTTACGGGACTTCGTATCGGATTGAGCTCCGACACAGCCGAAATTGCGGCCTTGTTCGCTGATATTGAGCGATAAGTCACCTATCGCTTAACACCTCTCCTAAACGCATCTAACGCAGTGGTATATGAGCATGACGCGAGTCCTTAGAGACCCAAGACTGTGGGTAGCCGTCGGGCTACTCTGCCTGTCTCTCTTTATATGGATATTGGGTGCGAGCATCACCTTCGGTGAACCCCCTCAACCGGTCCCCGTCAGCTTCCGCGTTATCTCCTTGGTATTCCTGTATCTGGCCGCTGGCGCGGCCTGGTTCATCTTCCATCTCCAGGCGCGCCGCGCCAACGCGGCGGTCCTTGCGGCAATGGGTACCGAAGACTCCAGCGCCAGTGTTGAGGCAGAAGAAAAGCAACTGCGCGAGAAGTTTGCTCAGGCAACTGCCGTTCTAAAAAATCACCGCTTTGCGAGCCGGCAAGGCAAGCGGCAGATCTTTCAACTGCCCTGGTATATTGTCATCGGTTCACCCGGCTCCGGAAAAACCACCGCCATCGCTAATTCAGGCCTCGACTTCCCCCTTGCCTCCGTACTAGGCACCGGCAGCCTGACCGGCACCGGCGGCACCCGCAATTGCGACTGGTGGATCACCAGCGAAGCAGTCCTGCTCGATACGGCCGGACGCTATACCACCCAAAGCAGCAACAAGTCGGCAGACGCCAAGGGCTGGAACAACTTTCTGGAGTTACTGCGAGTCAATCGCAAGCGCCAGCCGATCAACGGCGCTGTCATGGTTATCAGCGTGGATGAGCTACTGAATTACTCCGAGGAGCACTGGCAGCAACATCTACAGACACTCAAGCAGCGCCTGCAGGAACTGGGCGAAAAGCTTAGCCAGAGCTTTCCTGTGTATCTGGTCGTCACCAAGATGGATCTGCTGGCGGGCTTCCGGGAGTTTTTCGATACCCTCGCCACGGAGGAGCAGTCCCAGGTCTGGGGTGCCACATTACCCGTGGGTGCCGATGGTTCATCCCTGCTCGATGAAGTGCGCCTGATCGCTCAGCGCCTACATGAACAGTTACCGCACAAATTGAGGCAGGAGCGGGATCAACGCCGCAGACAGGCCATCTACCACTTCCCCTGGCAGTTCGAGCAACTCACCGGTCGGCTGCGGAATCTGACCGAGACCGTATTCAGCAGGAATGCCTTTATCCTGCCCCAGGACTTGCGCGGCGTTTATTTCACCAGTGCCGTGCAGCAGGGGTCGCCGATCGAACGAGTGTTTGCGGGTGTCACCAACAAATTCGGCTTGGACAGCCATCTGGCTACCACCGCGCGTGGTTCCCGTACCTTGTTCCTCAAGCAGATCTTCCAGCATGTGATCTTCAATGAGGCCTCCTTGGCAAGCACCAATGCCTTGCAGGAAAAACGCCTGCGCCTGTTTAGATCGGCCGCGATTCTGGCGAGCCTGGCCGTCGGGACAGCGCTCATATTTACCTGGTCCAGCGCCTATTTCCTCCATAAGAACACGCTCACTCAAGCCCGGGAGCAAATCGGAGCCTATCTAGCCACCAATCCAGCCTCGACCGATCTGGCGGACACGCTAGCCAGCCTGGAGCAGCTCGCGGCCGCGATGAAGTTACTGGATCAACGCAGCCATCCGTTTATCTCAAGCCTGGGCATGTATGACGCATCCGCGGACGAGGCCGCTCGCAATGCCTACCGACACGCCCTGAAAACCCGGTTTCTCTCGTCGCTGGGACAGGCAATCGCGGCTGACCTAAGGATGACCAGGGACTTTGCACAGGCTTACGGGCTGCTGAAAGCCTATCTGATGCTGCAGGACATTCAGCATCGGGATCATGAGTATCTGGCCAACAGCGCCGCAGGATTAAGTGGGATCAGGGAGAGCGCGAAGAACGCAGACGTGCTGCGTCACTTTCTCGCCCAGCTCACCCACCTGGAACCCAACTATGCGCTGCACACCCTCGACGATGTAACCATTGCGCAAGCGCGTGAGTTGCTGCAGCAAGTTTCACCGGCCCAACGGGTCTACTGGCAGATGCAGACGGCATATGCGGGCCAACTGGTCGATCTGCGGCAGGAGCTGGGCCCGGCCTTTGCGGAAACCTTTTCCGTCACGGACCAGCAAATCCTGCTCAAGCCAGCGTTTTTTACCCGCGCCGTTTATGAAAAACTCGATTTTTCGAGTGATTCGGAGCACATGAACCAATTGACGGACGATCAATGGGTGCTGGGCAACCCACGTCTCGCCACCCCCGAGTCCAGCGAGGAAATCGCGCAACAGGTCAAGACGCTCTATCTCACGGACTATCTGGCACAGTGGCATCAGCTATACCAAGGCCTCAGCCTGCCTGTGCCGGAGGAACCGGCCAGCTATCTGCGTGTCGTTGGCAAGCTGGCGGATCCAGCGGCCTCCCCGCTGGTGCGACTGGCGCTGATGACCGCGCGGGAAACCGATTTGCCAAACACCTCCGTTCGCAAAGTCCCGCAGGATATGCAGGACAAGCTGACCGCCGCAGCGGCAGACAAGCTGTCAGCGTCTTCCCCGCTGACCTCTTCCACATTGACGAATATGGCAACAGCAACCCTAGGCCAGCCTGTACCGCCAGATCCCCTGGTACAGCCGCTACGGCAGGCGTTTGGACCGATCCAGCGCATGCCACAGGGAGAGGCGGCAAGCCTCAACAACAAGATGCTGGCGGCACTGGATGAGTTCCGGCAGTGGTACAGCAGTATTTACATGTCAAACGATCCTGCTGCGGCTGCACTGCAGTCCATTGAGGGCAACGCCTTATTCAACCCCACCAAGAAGCTGATGCTGTTGTCCGCCGACTTACCGCAGCCTTACAACGAGTGGGTCGCCAGCATTGGCAAAAATGCCCAGGCCAGCCTGACAGCCAAAGCGACCGGAGCACTCAATGCCGGTTGGAAAAGTGCCATAGGAGATACCTGTCGGGAACGGTTCGGCAATCGGTTTCCATTTGCCCTCGATGCCAAATCAGATGTCTCACTCGCGGCCTTCAGTGAGTTTTTCAAGCCAGGCGGCATAGAAGATAACTATGTCAGACAGAACATTGCGAAGTATCTGAACAAACCGAATAGCAGCATTCCCTCCCGGGCAACGCGTTCGGCCATCACTCAGGCTCAGCGTATCCGGGAGACTTTCTTTCGCCAGGACACGGGCGCGTTGGGCTTTCGCTATAGCCTGACGCCAGACAAAATGGATCCCCAGATACTCAAGATCAGCATCGAGATCGCGGGCGACTACATCGAGTACAGTCATGGCCCCAAGCTTCCTACGGACCTGGTCTGGCCCGACACGGGCAATGGCATTGCAGTGACCTTCCAGTTGGCCGATGGCCGTGTCGAACGGGCGACCTATGAGGGCCCTTGGGCGCTGCACCATCTGGCGTATGAAGCGAAGGAGAACGCCGCCAACTCGATCAGCTTGTCGACGGGGCTATACAGTGCCACGTTCCGTTTAAGCACCCGCAGTCCGCACAACCCTTTCGCTCCCGCCATGCTGAGCGCCTATCACTGCAGGGATCGGTTATGAGCGTCAAGGGCTGCTACGGCAAGATTCCCGCCCACGGCGACTTTGTCTGGCAGGGCCTGCCTAGTGACTTTGTGACGCCCTGGGACCAATGGCTGCAACGGATGATGGCCGCGGCCCAGGAGCAGTCGCCCGAACATTGGCTGGAACATTACCTGAACAAGGCGCCCTGGCGCTTTGTCATCCGCGACCGGGTCTTGGGAGCCTTTGTCTGGTGTGGCGTCATCATTCCGAGTGTCGACGCCGTTGGACGTTATTTCCCATTTACCCTGGCACAGGGTCTGCCGGTCGACTCTCCGCTCACGTCGGTGGTCGGCGCCCTGGACGAGTGGTTTGATCAGGTTGAAAAGCTCTCGCTGGCGGCACTGAGCCTGAATTTACTGATCAGCGACCTCACCCGTGAATTCGATCTCATCCCTGCCCCACTTGCCTTTACTACCCAGGAGACGACTGCGGCCATTCAGAAACAGGAGATACGCGGGCAATATTGCGTAGACGATCCACAGGGTTGGATGGAAGCAACCATGAGTGCGCTGCTCACTGATGCCTACGACCAGCCCGCACTTTGGTTTGCACATTTTCCTGAAAATCGCCGCAATCACTTTTTGATTTGCAACGGATTTGGCACTTTTGAGTATTTCCGGGCCTGAGGACGCCGGTTCATCCGCGACCTTCGGCGATGGACAAGCCTATCTTCAGCCACTTCTCATAGTTCTGATCACGTCCGGAGCCGGACAAGCTGGCGGCCATATCAATCGACGCGGCGACTGCCCGCGCGTATAGAAATGGCGGAGGCGGCGTAATGACCCCGACCTCTGGCGTAATATTGCCCGTGGACCAGAACGCACCCATGGCAGCCCAATAGGAGGGCAGTCGGTTGCCGACTTTCACGCCAGCGGCATGGGCCGCCATGCGCAATTCGTCCTCGGGTTGCAGGATCCATTTTTGTACGGCCTCAATAACAGCTTGCTCAGCGGCGCGAGTCTCCGGGGATGCAACGGTGAAATAATCGCGCGTAACGAGCACCGCCCAGGAGACAGCCTCGCGCTTTGGCAGGGCATGCGCCAGCAAGGTAGCCGCGTCAAACCAGTAACGATGATTGATCAGAGAAGCCAAAACAGTTGCGACACTCGCATGGGGAGTGATGAACGAAGCGACCTTTTCTGACCACTCAAAGTGGCGACATAAGGCGGCGAGACTATCGGAACGAATTCGCTTCAATTCTTTTAACTGCGTTGTCATCCGTTCAACGTTCCAAACGTAATATAGTATTGCTTAGCCCCACGGGCTGTATTAGATTTGTACTGTCGCCAAAAAGCAAATAGTTTTCCCCATATCTCCGGTTCATTCAGGATTGGGTTCATCCAATATCTGCTTCATTCAGGACCCGTATCATTAAGGATATGCACCATGAGTAAACCCGCCGCGCGAGTTGGTGATTTCCATAGCTGCCCAATGGTAACACCGGGCACGCCACCAATTCCCCATGTGGGAGGCCCGGTATTACCACCAGGGGCACCAACGGTCTTGATTGCAGGCATGCCCGCCGCCACCCTGGGCACCCCCTGTGTCTGTGTCGGCCCACCTGACACCATCGCCATGGGCAGCGCTACTGTACTGATCGGCGGCAAACCTGCGGCACGCATGGGAGATTCAACCGCACACGGCGGTGTCATCGTTGCCGGCGCGCCCACGGTCCTGATCGGAGGCTAGCTTAGCCCCACCACCGAGTTAGACACTGAAACTTCGTCTCGTTCTTTGATACTGCGCCTTCATCTGCAAGAATGCGCCATGGCCTTAAAAATAGGAACCCAGAATGTCTTTTAAGGGTGTTGTCTTCCTGTTATCCCTTTCCGTTGTTCTCTCCTCCTGCGCCAGTGTGGCCTGGACGGCGGGCACCGAGGCCCAACGTAATCTCGAAAACATGGGATACAGCATCCGCTATTCAGAGAAATTCGGCTCCTGGCGTGATGCCGGTGACGCGGGCGTATACCGGCTGATCATCCTACACACCGAAGGTAGCCATTCCCATAGCCTGGCTTTTTTGCAGTGGTTGAAAACCGAACCCACATCCAAGACCCCTGATTTCGTGTTCGCCACGGTTCCAATCAAGGAAATCAACTACACCGGCTCGTTCAAGCTCAACGCCCCCAAAGTGGCGGGCGTTAAGGGCGCCCTGGGTGGAATTGCGGAGATCACCGGCGTCAACGGCTTGACCCTCTCCCCCCAGAC
>JAEZAA010000019.1 GCA_023430625.1 Pseudomonadota bacterium | reverse complement strand
CAACAAGGCATCGGCAAGGGCGACACCGTCGCCTTCCTGTGCCCCAACACTCCACCGCTGTACGAAGCCCATTTCGGCGTGCCCATGTGCGGCGCGGTGCTCAATGCCATCAACACCCGTCTGGATGCGGAAGCCATTGCCTTCATCCTGCAACACGGCGAAGCCAAGGCGTTGTTCGTGGACCGGGAATTTGCCGAAGTGGCGGAAAAAGCCCTGCGTTTGCTGGGACGCCAGTTACTGGTGGTGGCCATCGACGACCCCGTCTATCGGGACGGTCATCTGGTTTCCGAGCTGGAATACGAGCAGTTCCTGGCCGAAGGCGACGCCAGCTATGCCTGGCAGCCGCCCCAGAACGAATGGGATGCCATCACGCTGAACTACACCTCCGGCACCACCGGCGACCCCAAGGGCGTTGTTTATCACCATCGCGGCGCGCACCTGAATGCCATGAACTGGACCCTATCCTGGTCCATGCCGCAGCATGCCCGCTACCTCTGGACCCTGCCGATGTTCCATTGCAACGGCTGGTGCTTCCCCTGGACCATCGCCGCACTCGCCGGCGTCAACATCTGCCTGCGTCATGTCCGGGCCGATGACATCCTGCGCTTGATGCGCGAGCAGCAGGTGACGCATTTCTGCGCCGCGCCGATCGTGCTGAACATGCTCAAGAACGCCGACGACTCGCTCAAGGGCGGGATCACCCAGCCCATCCAGGGCATGACCGCCGGCGCCGCGCCGCCCTCCGCCGTCATCGCTGGCGTCGAGGCCATGGGCATCAAGGTCACCCACGTGTATGGCCTGACCGAGAGCTACGGCCCCGCCGTGGCCTGTGCCTGGAAGAGCGAGTGGGACGAGCTGCCCGCCGACGAGCAGGCCCAGCTCAAGTCCCGTCAGGGCGTGCGCTCGCCCCTGCTGGAAGGCGTCATGGTCGCCAATCCCGACACCCTGGAGCCGGTGCCCATGGACGGCAAAACCTTGGGCGAGATCATGATGCGCGGTAACCTGCTGATGAAGGGCTACCTCAAGAACCCCAGCGCCACCGCCAAGGCGTTCGAAGGCGGCTGGTTCCACAGCGGCGACCTGGCGGTCTGGCACGAGGATGGCTACATCGAGATCCGTGACCGCTCCAAGGACATCATCATCTCCGGCGGCGAGAACATCTCCTCCATCGAGGTCGAGGATGTGCTCTACCGGCACCCCGACGTGTCGGAAGTGGCCGTGGTGGCCAAGCCGGATGAAACCTGGGGTGAAACCCCCTGTGCCTTCGTCACCCTGAAAAATGGCAGCTCCCTCAGCGAATCCGAGCTGATCAGCTTTGCCCGCGACAACCTGGCCCGCTTCAAGGCTCCCAAGACCATCGTGTTCGGCCCGCTGCCAAAGACCAGTACCGGCAAGATCCAAAAATACGTTCTGCGGGAGCAGGCACGACAGCTGTAGCCAGAGCCGTTCCCGGCCGCTGACATAGGCCACAAAAAGCCAGAGGCAACGCAATGTGCCTCCGGCTTTTTTGTGTCCAACGCGGTCGTTACAAGGTATAGAGAAAAGCCACCAGATCCTGTTTCTCCTGCTTGGTGAGCTGGGTGCCCAGCACCAGGTTGAAGAACTCCACGGTGTCCTCCAACGTCAACAGGCGGCCATCGTGCAGGTAGGGTGGAGACTCCTTGATGCCCCGCAGCACGAAGGTCTTGGTCATTCCTCCCGCGTTGGTCATGCGGTCGTTGATCAGCTTCGGCTCGTAGAAGCGTTCCAGCTTCAGGTCATGCATGGTGTTGTCGGTGTAATGGGGCGGCGCATGGCAGGTGGCGCACTGGCCCTTGCCGTAGAAGATGTCCTGGCCGCGCAGTTCCGCCTCGGTGGCCTTGGCCGGTATCAGCTTTCCGAACATGTCCAGCTTGGGTGCCGGCGGAAAGTCCAGAATGGACTGAAACTCCCCCATGAAATGAACCTGGCTGCCGCGTTCAAGAACGTTCACCCCTTTCTTGGCCGCCTGCACGATATCACCATCGAAGTAGGCCGCGCGCTGTTCGAACTCCGTGAAATCTTCCACGGTCTTCAGCGCCCGCTGTGAGCCGTGCAACTGCTGAATGTTCACCCCGCGCAGCGACGGCGTGTCGATCCGGCGCCGAAGTTCCTGCGGCCGTATGTCGCCGACCAGATGGGTGGAGGCATTGGTATGACCGTTGGCATGACAGTCAAAACAGGTGACGCCCTGGCTTGGTTTTTCCGAACGTCGGTCCTGGGTCGCGTTGAATTGTTGCTGGGGAAATTGGCTCACCAACAGGCGCAAGCCTTCCAACTGTTTCGGGTTGAGAATGCCATCGAACACTTCGTGGAAGTTGTTGATGGTGATCAGCTTGCCCTGGGACACGTCGCCCAGTTCGGGACGCGTGGTCAGAAAGATCGGCGGCGGGAACTCGGGCAAAAAATGATCTGGCATCACGAAATCCAGGTCGAACCGGGTCAGGTCATGCAGCCCCTGCTCCTTCACTTCATCGATATGAAACTGGGGAAACACCATGCCGCCTTCCTTGTGGTTGGGATGGGGCAAGGGCAGAAAGCCTTCCGGAAACAGGTTCTGGCGGCGAATCTCCTCGGGGCTCATGCTGGCCAGCTTTTCCCATGTCATGCCCTTGGGGAGCTTGACCCGCACACCCTGCTGCACCGGCTTGCCACGCGTCTTCTTGACGTCCTTGGCGGCGCGGTCGCTCAGGTCGTAGCGGGTTTCGAGCAGGCGGCGTTGGCGCTCGACGAACTTGTTTTTCTCGCCGGACATCCGCTTGCGAATGGTTTCGAAATCTTCCGAGATAACGACGGGTGAGTAACTGGTCTTGCGGTCTCCCTTCATGCCCTGATCGGCAGCCTGAACCAGCGGGCTGGCAACAATGAGCGCACACAACGCGGACGGAAGGAAGCTGTGGAGGGGGCGTATCCTGCCTCTCATCGGGTCTTCTCCTTTTGTTATTGATTATCCCTCGGCTCCGCGCAGCCCTTGCGCTCGCCTTACATGACCGACAACCTCCCCGCTACCTTTACGACAAAGGGCTCTCAACGAAGAACCGCCATGCCCATTCATTAAACTCTTCCGTGCCATTAAGCCTAAATTAGCCCAGCCTATCTCCCTCATTGCCAAGATCTATCAGATGCGTTCGATCAGGCTGCCACGCTTTAGCACCGCCGATGGTGTCGTGCCCACCATGTCGCGGAACACCCGGCTGAAATGGGAGGAGTCGGCGAAGCCACCCTGCAGTGCCGCCGCCGTAAAATTGTGGTGGCCGGAGAGTTGCGCCAGCGTACTCCGCAACTGCGACCATAAGCGGTAGCGACGAAAGCAAATGCCCGCCTGTTCGCTGAACAGATGATTGAAGCGAGATTCCGACAGCCCCAGGCAGGCGGCCAGTTTGGCCCGCGCCACGCGGTCCTGGGGCAACACCCGCAGCACCGGCAAGGCACGTGCAACACGCTCATCCAGTTGAGTTGGACGGCGATCCCGCAAAGGTGTGCGCAGCAGCCCATCCCAATCGAAGGTTTGGAGGCGTTGTTCGAAGCGCCGGCGCGAGCGTGGTATGGCAACCAGATCGAAGGCCGCCAGGTTATGCGCGGCGGAATCCTCCCACAGAAACTGGCGGCGTAGACTTACAAGCTCCGGCGCATCGGGCTCCAGAAAGATGGCGGCGAAGCGCTCGCCCTGATAGGTGAATTTATGTTCGACGTGGATATCGACAAAGGCACTGCGGCAAGACTCGACTTGCCCGTTGCGGACCTCAATCCGAAACTCCCCACCCAACGCGATCAACAGAACGGGCGCCCCGTGCCGATGCCAGCTCGTGCTCTCCACACCCCCCATGTAGAGTGTTCGATCCTCACCCAGTCTTAACAGACTTCCCGTTCTCGTCATGCAGCCAGCCCAAAGCTTCAATTTTTTCCCTGTACATCTGTTTAAGATTAGGCGGATTTTAGCAAATTACCGCCCAGGGAAGTCGTCATGGCGCCAGCGCAACAACAAGCTCTCACTCGGGTCGCGGCCATACAGATGGAAGGGCGAGTCGCCGACATCGCGTACAACCTCGACCACGTCCGCGAGCTGCTGATCGAAGCGGTGTCCCAAGGGGCACAGGTGATTGCGCTGCCGGAGTTCTTCACCACGCCTATCGTGCAGGATCCACGTCTCTGGCGCTGTGCGTTGCCACCCAGCAATCCGGCCCTCGACCTGTTACGGCAGTTCGCCACCACCCACCGTGTGCTCATCGGTGGCTCATATCTGGAGCGCCGTGGTGACGATGTCTTCAACTGCTATGCGCTGGTTCATCCCGATGGCCGGGTCTCCCGCCACGATAAAGACCTGCCCACCATGATCGAGAACGCCTATTACATCGGCGGCAACGACGACGGCATTCATCAGAGCACATTGGGGCGGGTCGGCACGGCGGTGTGCTGGGAGACCATCCGGACGCAGACGGTCCGGCGGTTAGCGGATAATATCGATTTTCTGATGACGGGCAGCCACTGGTGGTCGGCGCCCTTTAACTGGAAGATCGGACGCGGCTTCATGCGCACCATGGACCGCATGAATCGAGGCTACATGGAAGCGGCGCCCTCAACCCTGTCCCGGATCCTGGGCGTGGCCAATCTGCATGCGGCCCACTGCGGTGTACTCAAGGGCACCGCGCCGCTGCTGCCCCGTGGTCTGCTGGATGTGCCCTTTCACAGCCATTTGCTGGGCGAGACCCAGATTGTGGATCGCCATGGACAGGTGCTGGCGCGACTCAAGGCGGAGGATGGCCCCGGCGTTATCTGTGCCGACCTGGACCTGACGCCGGCCACTCCGACCCTGGTCTGTCCTTCAAGGTTCTGGATTCCGGAGTTGGCCTGGCGTTTCCGCTTTTTCTGGTGGCAGCAGAATCTCTGCGCCAAAAGCCTGTATCACCAGGCACGTGCCCAGGGTTTCTCCGCAGATCCGGAAACGCCCTGAGGCCATTCAGCGTACCCGCTAGAATCCCACGCCCTTCAAATCACGCAGGACCTGTACGTAAAACTCCGCGGCATTGCCATCGTAGGGAGCGGGTTCGCGAGAGCCCTTGGCAGGGGCATCCCCGGCATTGCGACCGCTAAAGAACATATGGTGGTAGCCATGGCTCCAGAGTTGCCCGTCCAGCGTTTTGACATGCCGGAAGTTTGAGGACTTCTGGCCTGCACAGGATTTGTACGGCATCCGGTCGAAACTCTGTGAGGCCAGCGTGACATAACCATCATTCCTGCCATTGAGCAGACGCATCAGGCAATACAGGGTAGCATCGCCCCATTGATCCTGATCCCACCGTCGGATGCGTGCTCCATAACTGAAGTATTCCACGCCGTTACACTGCTCGTTGCTCGCGTTGACCAATTCGCCCCAGCCGCTTTCCGTCATGCCCAGGTAGCTTCGCAGCGCATCCCAGGCCCGCCGATCAAGTATTGGCGAACTCCCCATGTATAGAGGCGTCAGATTCGTCACCGAATGGAGAAAGTGTCGATATTTGTAATCGGTGGTGAGACCGTATTGGCTGAGATCGTGAGCGTCGTAGCCCTCGCTCAGCACCAGGGGCCGTCGTTCTAATTCCTCGTCGGTCGTCGCATTTCCCTGGTCACGCCACAGGAGGTCGTTCATGAGCTTTTCTCCGCTCTCGACATCCCACCCCGCTCGCCCCGCCGCAAAATCGTCCCAGCCGGCGCCCGCCACGTAGTCGCCGAGATAGGCCAAGGTTACCGCCAAAGCCGCCGACTCCGCACCCGCGTGCTCTCCCGCCATACCCACCAGTGCCACGACCTTGTCGCGCATCAGGCCCCGTGCGGGTTCCTGATCGTCCACCGGTAATTGCGCCACCATAAAGCGAGCGTCCTGCACGCCTTGTGACATGCCTATAAGCACGACCTTGTCTGCACCGGTCTGCTCCAGCGCTTCCAACAGGGTGGCCCGCAGCGAGCGCGCCCGAACCTGATAAGAGGCGTAAGGTGGCTTATCGGAGAGAAACACGCGATTGCCGCAGGCTTCCAGGCTCGCGACGATCTCCTTGCTGAAGTAGCGGTGATAGGATTCCGCCGCCGAAGTTCTGACCAGATTCGGGTCGCTGGCGTTGACCCGGCGTGGCGGCAAATGCTGTTCATCGGCAGGCAGAACCCATTGCTGGCACCCTTTCTCCACATCCCAGCGGGCACAATACTTCACAACCGCGTCGGTCTCCCGTGATAAGCACTCCGCCGCCGTCCAGTCGTCGGGGCAGATCTTGCGGGCTCCGAAATGGTGGGACAGAACGATCGGGTACTGCAGCTTGCAATCGCTGCTGGCGATAGCCGGCGCACCAGTCAGCAGTCCAGACAAAAACAGGCAGACGAACAGCGGCAATATCCGCCGTAAGGGATGTCGGGTGGTAGTCATGGTGATCTCGTTTTTTTAATTATTAGGTACAGCGCGCGCAGCAGTATACGGATCCGCGACCGCTAACCGTTAGACGCAACAACGAGACACAGGTCTCAAGTTCGACGCCTTCCAGCAGGTCAGATCTGACCTGGCTTCCCCTCGCCAATCACCAAGCGCCCGGCTGTGGCGGCTTCCCGTCCGACCCTATCATGGAAAATAGGGAGATGTTGCGCAGCAATGCTCCATCGGCAGTCGCGCCGGGGTACCCGCAAAGCAGAATAAGTCTAATATGCGAGCGAGGGCCATCTCATGGAGAACATGTTCAGAGTGTTCACGGCAGGCGTCGCCTGCGCCGGTCTCACCTGCGGTATCCTGTCCCCATTATCCGCCGTCGCGGCCGAGCTGCCTGATGACACCACCATCTACAGCTGGGTCAACGATATCGTGGGTTTTGGTGTGCGCGTCCCGGGCAGTCAGGCATCGGCCCAGACAGCCCAATATATCCATGACCATTTCATTGCCAGCGGGCTGACGAATGTCGGCTACGAAACCGCTGACACCCTGGTCTGGAGCGCCTCTCATTTCCGCCTGCGCATCGACGGCGAGGACATTCCCAGTTCGCCCATCCTGCACACGATGCAGAGCGGTTCCCCGACCTCGTTCAGCACACCGCTCGATGGCCTGGACGCAGAACTGGTGTACGTGGGCAATGGCGCCGCCCATCAATACTGGTTTCGCAATGTCCGCAACAAGATCGTGGTGGCGGACGTGGGTTTCGCACGCTGGCCCCTCTGGCTGCTGCGTCCCTTTCTGCTGAGCCTGCAGGACAGCCAGAACTCGCTGGGATCCGGTTATACCCTGGTCGATCCCTATAGCGGCGGGGACTTTCCCGAACGCTACTACCGGGCCATGGAAAATGGGGCGGCCGGTTTTATTGGCATCCTCACCGACTATTTCGACAGCCACCAATATCACAATGAGTCCTATGACGCCTACGAGCCTGGCGGCGCCATGAAGATTCCCGGCGCCTGGCTCTCACCGGTGGATGGCGCGGAACTGGTCGACCGCATCAAGGCACGTCCGCTACTGGCGCGGCCGATGCGGGCCCGCCTGGACCTGACGGGGCAGCTGACTCGCGAGCAGGCCCGTGGCGTTATCGGTTACCTGCCGGGCCAGACCGACGAAATCATCCTGGTGCAATCACACCACGACTCCTCGACCCCAGGCGCAACCGAAGATGCCTCCGGCACGGCGGTGGTGCTGGCATTGGCGCGCTATTTCGCCCAAATCCCGCTGGAGCAACGCCAACGCACCTTGTTGTTCGCGACCATGGACTCCCATTTCACCGACTATGCCCTACATCGCGAGTTTAGCCGCCGCCATATCCGCCCGGGCAATCCGCTGGGCGAGAATATCGTGGCCGCCGTGACCATCGAGCATATCGCCGAGGAGGTAATCGTTGGCCCGGGCCGGCAACCGGTGACCACTGGCCAACTGGCGCCCCGGATCCTGATGGTGTCCACCGAGATCACCGGTTTCCGCGACATCGCCCGAGAGGTGCTGCCCGCCTATGGCCTGGAACGGACCGCGGCGATCGGCACCAATGTCATGCAACTGCTCAGTGGCGGCGGCATTCCCGCGGACAGCAGCAAATTCCTTCGCGACGGCCTGCCGGTGTTCGCGCTGGTGGGGGCGCCGCTGTACCTGTACGACGCGATCGATACCATGGACAAGGTCCCGGCCCAGGAACTGGAACGGGTTGCGGGCGCCTTTGCCGAAGTCATCCACCGCATCGATGCCCTACCCTCGGCAAACTTCAAACGACTGCCTTTACGCCAGGACTGACGAACGCACTGCAAACAGAGTAGGGCTAACAGCGCAGGCAGCGCGGGACGCAGCCGGTTAGCGTCCCGCGCACCCGCTCCTCGGCTCCACTCTTGATTTTCCGCACGGGAGAGGTGATCTTGTTCTGACTCAATCACAACAGGATTACCCATGCGCAATGTAACTGCAGCCATCATTCTTGCAGCAGGCGCCGTGCTGGCGGCATTTTTGATTGGAAACGGCCTGAAAGAAGTGAGGACCGGCGATCGCTACGTAACGGTCAAGGGCATGGCCGAACGGGAAGTCGACGCCGATCTCGCCTTCTGGCCATTGCGTTATGTGGCCGCCAGCGATGATCTGGCCCAGGCGCAAGCCAGTATTCAGAAATCGCGGGAAGCCATTGAGCGCTTTCTCCAACGCCAGGGTATCCCGCGCGAGCAAGTGGAACTGCAACGCCTGGAAGTCACGGACACGGCCGCCAACGCTTATCAAAGCGGGCCCAGCCAGAACCGCTTCATCATCAGCCAGACCCTACTGGTACGCAGCGAAGCCATCGATCGTGTCCAGGCGGCAGCCCAGGCGGTCAGCGAACTGATTGATGCCGGCGTGGTACTGACCAGCGATTATGGCGCCTCCGGCCCCACCTACCTGTTCAAGGGGCTCAACGACATCAAGCCGGCGCTGATTGCCGAAGCCACCGCCGCCGCCCGGGCCTCCGCCGAGCAGTTCGCCAAGGACGCCAATGCGGAAATCGGCGGCCTGCGCCGTGCGAACCAGGGCGTCGTGCAGATCCTGCCCCGGGATCAGGTGTCGGGCATGATGGAGGAATCCCAACGGACCAAGATCGTGCGGGTGGTGAGCACGCTGGATTATTTCCTGGTCGACTGAGATGAAGCGAATATTGAGATTCGGCGGGCTGCTGGTTTGCTGGCTGGGGCTGGCGGCGAGTGTCCCGGCGGAACCGGGCAAGGCGGGGCCGGACGTGGTCGTTTTCACCATCGACCATTGCCCGGATTGTCTGCACGCCAAGCAGTATCTTGCCGAGCGGGGCATCGATTACCGGGAGTTCAATATCGAGCGCTCCGCCAAGGCCAAAGAGGTGTTCGAACGGCTGGGCGGGCGCGGCGTGCCGTTTCTGCTGATCGATGGCGAACGCATGCAGGGCTTTCAGGCCGAACGATTTGAGACCAAATGGGGGCAATAATTATTGCCCCCAAGCCGTCCCAATCTGCCCCTTATCGCCGATAATCCGCCAGCGCGAATTCCAGCTTCGACAAGGACGCATACAGCTCGGACATGGTAACCGGCGGCTTCTCCGGCGGCACTGCCGTGGGCCAGGCCACCATCAGCTCATCCAACGCAGCCATAACGGCCTGATAGGCCTCGTTGCCACGGGATGCCAGGTGCGGCTGAATCTCGCGCACCAGGTCCTGGGCCACCAGCATAAAGCCGCGACCATCCTGATACTCGTCGATCAAGCCAAACCGATCGCCCTCCAGCGCCTCCTCATATTCATGTACGGCCTGCTTGGCGAGGGCCAAGGTCACGTCGGACACGAACTGGGGCAAGCTGTTCAGGTTCAGCTGCACGCTCTGCTGGGCCACCGTGATGACCTGCTGGGCTTCCTGATAGGCCGGAATCACCTCGTCCCAGCTGGCGCCACTGCCGGCGACCTTGGCCAGGTTCTCCAGGGCATCCTCCATGCCTTTCACACCGCGTGCCCGCAGGGCCAGCTTCAGCTCGGGATAATGCTCGAGCAGCGGATGCGCCATGTGTGGCGCCGCCATGGCAGGCTCGCCCGCTTCATAGATATCCCGGCCCGTACGCAAATGGCCTCGCATCATGCCCAGCTCCGCATAATAAATAGCGGCGTTGTTGCGGGGGGAGAGCTCGCCGCCGCCGGCGCCGCCTTCACCACCTTCTCCGCCCTCGCCACCTTCACCGCCTTCGCCACCCTCTCCACCTGCCGACGCGGTGATATGGCTATAGGGATTGAATCCGGCCTCACCACCTTCACCGTCGGCATGCTGCTGCGCGTGGTCATGGGACGTGGCGCTCGTGTCACTCACACCCTGCATCTGACAGCCGCCCAACATCGTGGCCACACCGATTCCCAGCCACAGTTTCACCTTCTGATGCTTCATGCCTGACTCCTTCTTGCTTGTTTTTTGCCTGCCGACGGCCTGTTGTGCTAAAAAGGCTTCCGACATTAATGCAGCTCATTCTCATTGGCAACAGAAACCCGCATTCCCCGGTATCCCTTCCACGGCCAGGAGCCCCGATGATTCTTTGCATTGCCGAGGTACTCTCACCCGAACAGCTGTCGCGGATCCGAACGCAGCTAAATGCCAGCCGTTTTCAGGACGGCAAGGAGACCGCCGGCTGGCACGCCCGCCTGGTGAAGCAGAATGAGCAGGCAGCTCCGCAGGAGCCGGGCGTTCAAGCCCTGAAGCAAGAGGTGGAACAGAGTCTGGGACGCCACCCGCTGTTCCAGATAGCGGCCCGGCCCAAGCGGATGTCACCGCTCCTGTTCAGCCGCTACCGGGAAGGCATGACCTATGGCAATCATGTGGACGATCCGGTCATGGGGCGAGGTGATGAGCGCCTGCGCAGCGATCTGTCATTCACGCTGTTTCTGACCGGCGAAGAGGACTACGACGGCGGCGAGCTGGTGATGGACACCAGTGCGGGTGAGCAGAGCTACAAGCTGCCGGCGGGCGCCATGATCCTCTACCCCTCGTCCACCCTGCACCGGGTGGAGCCGGTCACGCGTGGCGAGCGGCTGGTGGCCGTGGGCTGGGTGCAAAGCCTGATCCGGGATCCTGGCCAGCGGGAAATCCTGTTCGATCTCGACACGGCCCGCCGCCAGTTGTTCGAACAGCAGGGCAAGACCCGGGAATTCGATCTGCTGACCAAATCCCTGGCCAACCTGCAGCGGCTATGGGTGGAACTCTAACCAGCGTTGCGCTATTAGGTGCGACCAGAGCGCTCTAGCAGGGCTCCATCACGCCGCTCCATTGCCGCAGTGCCAGCTCCACCCGGCGCTCGATGTCCGCCTCACTGCCCGTGATCACGCCTTCCAGGATCAAATGACTTAACCCGTGCACCACCGCCCAGGCACTGTCGGCGCCATGCTCGACGCGCGGACTGTCGACGGGAACCTCCAGTGCCGCGGCAACGCCCTGCTTGAGCGACATGAAATTAGCCTTGCGCGCGGCACAGAGGGCCGCGTTGCTGTTCTCGGCCACGAAGCGACCGAACATCAGGCGAAACAACGCCGGGTTACGCCGGGCAAACCGGACGTACGCACAACCCGTGGCCAGAAACCGCGCCTTGCCATTGCCTTGCGCGTTCTGCCAGGCTTCCGCCTGATCCTGGCCAAATCGCTGCATGCCCTCCAGCGCCAGGGCGATCATCAGGTCTGATTTATTGTGAAAATGGCGATAACTGGAGTTCGCCGAAACCCCAACCCGCCGCGCCAGTTCCCGCAGGCTGAATTCGCCATCCGGATTTTCTTCCAGAAGCCGCAACCCCTCTTCCAGTAGGGCCTGCCGCAAGTTGCCGTGGTGGTAGCGCTCGGCTGGGGCCGAGACAGATGTTGTTTTCAATGTTGACACTGTGAACATACTCGGTAATGCTAGATCCAGCAGTATAACCAGCATCCAATCTCGCCGACAGGACGCATCCTGCATACAGGAGTTACGACAATGCTTCAATCGACACTGCAATCCGCGCTGGAACAGGGCGCCCGCTGGCTCGGCCGCCAGGCCCAGCGTCTCTCCCCGGTCCAGTTGGACAACCCTTTCCTGCAAACGGTCTACGCCCCGGTTTCGGTGGAAACCACCGCCGACAAACTTCAAGTGAAAGGCACCATCCCCGCGGAACTCAATGGCCTGCTCGCCCGCATCGGGCCTAACCCCATTACCCCGCCCAAGAACCCTGGCACCCATCATTGGTTTGTTGGCGACGGCATGGTTCACGGCTTGCGTCTGGCCGATGGCGAAGCGCTTTGGTACCGCAATCGCTGGGTGGGCACCGATACAGTGAACCAGATTCTGGGGAAGCCGCGCGCGCCCGGCCCCCGCAAGGGCGTGGCAGAGGCCGTCAATACCAACATCATCGGCCATGGCGGACGCCTCTGGACCCTGGTGGAAGCCGGTGCCCTGCCGGTGGAAATGGATCAGGAATTGAACACCGTCAAGCACGGCCTGTTCGACAGCGACCGCCTGCTGCCCTTTTCCGCCCACCCGCACCTGGATCCGGCCACCGGCGATCTGCATGCCATCTGTTATGACGCACTCCAGTTGAACCGGATTTATTACCAGGTGATCGACAAGGACTGCCGTCTCGCCCATCAGGTGGCGATCCCGGTCAAGCACGGCCCCATGATCCACGACTGCGCCATCACCGCCACCAAGGTGGTGGTGCTTGATTTGCCGGTGACCTTCTCGCCCAAGCTGGTGTTGCGGGGCGCAAGTTTTCCCTACCAATGGAACGAACGCCATCAGGCCCGGGTGGGTCTCCTGCCCCACCGCGGCCAGCCCGACCAGATTCGCTGGTTTCAGCTGGATCCCTGCTTCGTGTTCCACACCGCCAATGCCTACGATCTGGAGGACGGCACTGTCATTCTGGATGCGGTGGTGCATAACCGCATGTTCGCCGGCTCGATCCAAGGGCCAGACTCCCAGACCATCCGCTTTGAGCGCTGGACCCTGAGCCCTGCCAGCGACAGCGTGAAGCGGGAAATCCTGTTCGACCTGCCGCAGGAGTTTCCCCGCTACGATGAACGCCTTACGGGCCAACCCTACCGCTTTGCCTACGGTGTGGGCGTTGGGACGGATCAACTGGCGCGACCGAACGAGCTGTACCGCATGGACCTGAAGACCGGCACCCAGATCAGCCATCGCTTCGGCCCCACCGGTATTTCCGCCGAAGCCGTGTTCTTGCCCCGCAAGAGCCTGGGCGCCGAGGACGACGGCTGGCTACTTTCGTATGTCTATGATGTGGCGACGGAACGCAGCTCGGTGGTGATCCTGAACGCGGATGATCTGGACGGCGAACCACAGGCGGTCGTGGAGCTACCGGTGCGGGTACCCATGGGATTTCATGGCAACTGGATTCCCTCCGCGCA
>JAEZAA010000017.1 GCA_023430625.1 Pseudomonadota bacterium | reverse complement strand
GCGGTCTGGGAGTTCTGGTTGTTGCCAACGGGGGCACCGTTGTCACGGGTGAGAGGCGCCGCAAAGAGCATGCTGGAGGTCATCACGGAGAAGGCGATGGCCGTCGCGATGGGCTTGGCAACCCGACTGCGGAACTGGGTCTTGATCATGTTGTGGTCCTGATTGATGTCTTAGGAGCGCTCAGGATACGCAACGGGATTGAATAGCCGATATCACTTAAGCGGATAGGTTTGATAAGTTATTTCTATTGGTTATGTGTCGGATCCGGGTACTTATAGGGAAGGGCGATACCAAGCCATTGGGACTGATCGGAACTCTATATGACGCTTTCCGGTAGAATTCCACCTGCGACGATCGTTTCGCGCAGCCTCTTGTCTGAATCACGCGCAGCAGGAGGCTTTCCTTCAATACAGCGTTTGACGTTAGGAATTCCAATGACTGAACCAATACGCATCGGCATCGTCGGCCACGGTAACCTTGGCCGCGGTGTCGAAAGGGCGCTCGCCCAGAGTCTCGATATGCAATTGGTGGGGATCTTCACCCGCCGCAGTCCCGCCAATGTGAGCCCCGTTGGGGCGAATGTGCCGGTATACGCGCTGGATGCCATCACCCAGTTTCGCGACCGGGTCGATGTGCTAATCCTCTGTGGCGGCTCCAAGAACGATCTGCCTGAGCAGGGGCCGGCGCTGGCGGCGCTGTTCAACACCGTCGACAGTTACGACACCCACAACAAGATTCCCGAATACTTCGCCGCCGTCGACGAGGCTGCTCGCGCCGCAGAGCGGACGGCTGTTATTTCCGTGGGCTGGGATCCGGGCCTGTTCTCCCTGAACCGTCTGTTCGGCGAGGCCATCCTGCCCAAGGGCGAAACCTATACCTTCTGGGGCAAGGGGCTCAGTCAGGGGCATTCGGACGCGGTACGGCGGGTGCCGGGCGTCAAGGCCGGCGTGCAGTACACCATTCCCTCAACGGAGGCGGTGGAGCGGGTGCGCAGTGGCTCGTTACCCCAGCTCTCCACCCGGGACAAACACACCCGCGAATGTTACGTCGTGCTCGACCAGGGCGCCGACGCCAGGGCCGTGGAACAGGCCATCGTCACCATGCCGGATTACTTCGCCGACTACGACACGACGGTGCATTTCATCTCCGAAGAGGAGCTGTGCCGCGATCACGCCACCATGCCCCACGGCGGTTTCGTCATCCGCAGCGGCCAGACCGGCACGGACAGCAATCAGGTGGTGGAATTTTCGCTTAAACTCGACAGCAACCCGGAGTTCACCGCCAGCGTGCTGGTGGCATACGCCCGCGCGGCGTTCCGGCTGCATCAGCAAGGCCAGCATGGCGCGCGCACGGTATTCGACATCGCGCCCGGCCTGCTTTCACCGAAGAGCCCGGCTCAGTTGCGGAAAGAGCTGCTTTGAATGGGGAGTGCGGCTCATCGCGCTAATTGGCCTGGGCTGCACTACAGGGATTGGGAACCGCCCTCCACGTGGGGTGCGGTCCTCTCGGCGTCGTTTTCACCAAAATCCGCATATTGCATGGCCTTCAGCCGGCTCAGGGTCCGCTGAAAGGCAAACTGCAACGCGCCCTCCGTATAAAGCGCCTCCAGCGGCACGGCGGCGTCCAGATACAACAGCACACCTCGGTCGTAGCACTCGTCCACCAGGGCAATGAAGCGTCGCACGCTGTCATCGTTGCGGGAAAGCGCCAGCAGCTGCCGGTCTCCAGCGTCCACGCGGGAGGCGGCGTCTTCGGTGCCCCGCGCAATGCGGGCGGCACGTTGGGGCGCGCCGAGACGCGGCACGTCGCTCAGCAGAATGGCGTCGGCCTGATCGCAGAGGGCGATGTAATCCAGGGCAGAGAAAGGTTGCTCGCACAGGGCGATGTAACTGCACCAGAGGATTCGCTGGGCTGCGCCCTGCAGCGCCAGCCTACGTCCTCCAACGGTTATTTCACTTGCCAGGGGAGGCGCACCGCCGGTCAGGCGCTGGAACAGGGACGTGAACCGGTCCGGTTGGGACACATCTCGCACCCAATACCGCTGCCGCTGTTGGCGCTGATGCAGACGGTGATCCTGGGCGCCCGCCAGTTGCACCACCTCCATGTGCTTGGTCAGCGCGGCGATGGCGGGCAGGAACTGAGCCCGGTTGAAACCATCGGCATAAAGCCCATCCGGTGGCTGGTTGGAGGTGGCTACCAGCACCACGCCGCGTGAAATCAGGCTTTTGAACACGCCGCCCAGCAACATGGCATCGGCAATGTCGGTCACAAAGAGCTCGTCAAAGCAGAGCACCCGATAGCGGGCCGCCAGTTGTTCGGCAAACAGGGAGAGAGGCTCCGGTGTGCCGGTCAGGCGGAACAGCTCTCGGTGCAGATCCCGCATGAAATGATGAAAGTGCTGGCGCAGCGCCGGCACGCGCAGCGTCTGGTGGAACTGGTCCATCAGCCAGGTCTTGCCACGCCCCACCGGCCCCCACAGATAAACGCCCCGCACGGCTGTTGCAGACGTCGCCCCGTGCAGCGCCTGATGGCACCGCTCCAGTGCCCGGACTGCAGGCTCCTGAGCTGGGTCCGGCACGAAGCCTTGCGCCAGCGCAGTCTCATAACGGGTTTGGGGGGAGTCTTGCGAGGGCGGCATGACGTTTGGCCTGATCAGCGAAGGGGAACATCGGCAGCAACAAAAAAAGGACGGGGGAATGTTATCTTCGCCCCGTCCCTTTCTACAACCGGCCAGGAGACTGGCCGTTTAGCGGTTTATGCCGAGACTTGAAGGCAATCTCAAGTCCAGGCGTAGCGGCCTTAGGGAGCCGGAATCGCCTCTATCGTGGATTCCCACAGCGAGTCTTCGCCATCGGTCGACTGCAGCGACAGCAGGACTTTCGTCCCGTCCAGATTTGGAGCGAGCAGCTTGACGATGGTCACAGTGAAGTCCGCATCCTCTTCGGAAAACTGCACGACAATCGCACCGGTGGAATCGACTTTCCAGCTGGCTGCTTCATTGCGGTAATCGTCGCTTTCCTCTGCAACCGAGGCGGTACCGTCTTCATTCAGGTGAAAATCAAAGGCCGAGGTGCCGCCATCCGCGAAATTAACCGGAATACGGAATGGGGCATCGCTCAGTTGATCGCGATCAGGAATAAAGCCCAGAAAATCACGAGCCGCCTGAATCGTGCCAAGCTTACCGTCTGCGTTGAAGTCTTGCAGTGTGGCAGCAAAGCTACCAATACGCGCGAAGGAGAAGCTGCCTTCGTTCATATCACCGAAGCGGAGTTCACCCCAGGGCAGGACCTGCATGGTCTCGTTTTCCTGATCGCTACCGTCTTCCGCGTTATACAGGCCGCCAGGACCATCCGTATCGACGCTAGCGCTTAAGGCCTGAAAGTTGCCGTCGCTCAAGCTGTAGGTGCCGAACTCGCCGGACAATGGCTGTTGCTCTTCTCCGGTATAGGATTCCTGGTTATTGGTATGGGCGATGACGTATTCCGAGTCCGACAGGAAGGTCAGGATGTTCATATTGTTGTCGTCGACTTCGGGCAGAAACCAGGCGCCGATCAGGGGATTGGTGGTGCTGGCCACACGCGTGAACTGCACCTCGCCTTCCCCTGGGATCGTCAGGGTCAGGGTTGAGCCGTCAACCTTCGCCGCACTGACGGAAGAGCCTTCGTCATAGAGCCCGCCCCAGCCATCGGACTCGCCGTTCGCAACCGCTACAAATTCTCCGGTTGCCGGATCCCACTCATAGTTTCCGAATTCGACGGAGCCAGCCTTCTGACTGCCTTCCTCGCCGGGTGCGTCGTCGTGCTCATGGATGATGATATAGGCACCGGCCCCAACAAAGGTCAGTACATTGCGCTTGCCGGGGCCTTCGCTGTAAACCCAGCTACCCAGCAGTTGCTGGTGGAGCGACAGTTCAAAATGTTCGTTGGCGGCCTCTTCGCTAACGAGCGGGCGGCCGAGAAGTGTTTCGGCTTCGTCGTCAAAGGTTTCGGCCGTAACATCCAGGGCGGCGCCCTGAAACGCAGTGCCGGCGTCTGGTTTGATCTGAATGCCGTTGGATGGATCACCGTCATCGTCCAGCGTCTGCAAGACCTGGAGCATGTTGGTTTGGGCAACCTCGTTGCCGGCGGCGATATCGGCCGGTGTGATCACGCCGCTGGCTTTAACCGGCGGGAAGGCCAGGTTTCCGATAAAGAAGGTGACGGTTTCGCCTTCCAGGTATTCATATTCCCCCAGAGCGTTGGTTACACCCTCTTGGGTCTCCGTGCGATAGCCAATGCCTGCCACGGGGCTGTCGAGAAAGACGCCGGTTTGCGTGACGTTGCCGCCTCCGGTATCTCCACCATCGCCACCGGCTGGCGGGTTGCTCTTAGAACTACCACCACCGCCACCACAGGCGGCCAAGCTGGCTGCAATCGCCAGTACTAACAACTTATGTTTCATTACTATCTCCAATGGCGAAGGAAAAGTTTACGAACTGGATCCGTTGCCCCAGGTTTTATTTGTTCTTGGTTCTCCACTGAGAATCTCTAACGCCGGAGGACTTCAGTGCAGGACGATTCAGGTCGCACAACCTCACTTAGTTAAAGATAGTCGCGAAAAGGAAATAGACAAAAAGTGATCAGCTGCCGTGCTTCTGGCGTTTGTGAACCGGTGGCTCAACTGCTCGGTCACCGGTTCGTCCGCCGATCATCTAGAAGTCGATGCGAGCCCCTATCGAAAGCTTAAGGAAGTGCGCGCGCTCATAAGACAGGCTGTCGCTTACCAACTCCAGATAGAAATTTGATGCGGCGACGCCTACCCCCAGCGCTCCAAGCTGTGGCTCCGCGAGAAGGCTAAAAGTCCAGGCATCGTACAGGCGTTCGACTCGGGGCAACACATAGACCTGATCGGGATGCACAAAGGTATCGACGGCGAACCGCCACTGGTGCCATTGATAGCTGCCGCCAAACTCGAAGCGCTGAGGCAGATGCTGCACGAAATCCCGGTATGACTCGGTGCCGCTAATGGCTGCTCGCTTGTAGAACTCAAAGGGGTCTTCGGTGGTGCGGGCTGCGACCTGGGCCCGAGCAACGGTTCGTGGCGCCTCGTCCCAGTAGAAGCGGCCAATCAGGTCGCGGGTGCGCGCGTACAGGCGGGACTGCTCGTTCGGCCGGTAGTCCAGCGCGATGTCGAAGGTATAGCCATTGGCGCTATGGTCGCCGCTCAGAGGGCGCGCGAAGATCGCGTCTTCCGTGTACTGATAATCCAGAGACAGATTTCCGCCGTAGCGTCCGCCCGCGAGATACTGGGCCTGTCCGCTCAGTCGCCCGTCGATCAGGGCGCGCGCCTGAAGGACCGCGAACGAGCCCGTGAGGGTCAGTTGCTCCAGGGGTCGCCAATCATAGTGGAAGGCTATTCCCTGGCTGCTTTGGTGATAGGCCTCGATGTCGACGTCGTAGACATAGTCGCTCTCGGGTGTCAGGTCATTCTTTTCCTGATAATAGAACAGCGCCGTGTCGCGACTGAAATTCATGCGGTAGTCGTAGCGCGCCACATAACCGACGCGCCAGTTGTGCCAGCGAAATCCCAGTTCGAAGCGGTTAAAGGTTTCGGCAAAATCCCCGCCTTCGTAATGCCCTTGCCAATCCTTGATGGTCTCGTAAATCGGTTGAGGTTCGCTCAGGCTGAAGCTGTCGAGTTCGGTGTAGATGCTCGATGCCGCGGTAATGCTGGGGCTTGCCATGAGGCAGAGCGTGATAGGCAAGGAAAACGCGATAGCCAAGGGATGTTTCATGAACGTACTCGGGGAACAGGGGTTGGCACTGGTGATTGAAATAGCAGAAACGAAAAAGGGGCGGCCAGGCCGCCCCTAAAGCTTAGTACGAATCCGGATCAACGCTTAGAAGAGGGATTCGAACTGCACCTCATTACCGTCGGTAAAGCGGACGATGGGGGTTCCGCTTTCCGTGGAAATGGTACCGACCTGCTCTCCGTCCACCTTCACGACACCAGTGATCTTGGTGTTATCGTTCAGGTTGGTGCTATTCATTTCCATGACAACACCGGTTCCGTCCGTGATGGTCAGCGTACCAGTTGCTGGCGTAGCTTCGTTCTCGGGGTCGAGCTCGTCGGATGCGAAGTTCAGACGATAGGTGTTGTCCGCCCAGGTCAAGGTCAGCGCCGCAGTACCGCCATTCAGCTTGGAGCGATTAACCGTTGCAATGACGGCCGTTTCCGGGAAGTCCGGAATCTGTGCCGTGGTGCGGACGGTCAGGGAGCCCTGGGCAAAATAGTCGACAGTTTCGAACTCAGGCAGGTTGAGATCTAGCTCGATGCGACTTATATCAGCGTTCATTTCATAGCTGATCCAAGCGCTGTCCAGGCCCGCAGTGGACTCATACAGATCTTGACCAATGATCGTTTGGAAGGTGCTCTTCTCGAGCTGGTAACTTCCGAGGATATCAAACTGTTGATAATTAAAGTCGCCAGCGACCTGAACGGTCATGAAACCATTAACGGAGCCATCGTCCTCAACGAAAACGTGATAGTTCTTGTAGCTGAGATCGGATAGGTTCCGGTTCGCGAGTTCCTGATCAACAATATTCTTAACTGCTTCGAATTCGCCATTGATCTCGTCATAGGTCTCGATTTCATAGTCCCAGTCCAGCAGGCCAAGCAAATCGAAGTTGACACCATTGTGAAGCCGCAGTTTCGCGCCCGCCGTCAGTACACTATTAGGCGAGGTAAAGGTCCCGTCCACGGAGACGGAGCCAAGACTCATGACGTTCTCGGTTGCATGTGGCACATTGCCCAGGCGAACCAGGTCGAAGCTCGCCAGCCCGTCGAAGCGATACTCCTTGTTCGCGCCGTTTGCGATCTGGAACTCACCATTGAAGCTGGCGGAGGCGAACTTGTCCTCATGGATTGCGGCATCCTCACCATCATTGTGAGTAATTTCTTCGGACGCGATCAGAACAGCTTTGACTTCGTTCACCGTGACGGATGCATCGCCAGCGGTGACTGTGCCTGAAATGATCAGCTCCACGCTGCTGCCGGTGAAGTGGGTCATGCGGCCGTTCGCGTCAATGCTACTGGCGTCAATGTTGGTGTCGATGCGCAGGTTGTCGACCGTCAAGGTCTTCACACTGCTGAGCTCTCCGTTCAGCGTGAGTGAAAGTCCGCCTGCCGTATCGGCAGAGAGCTTCACCGTGCCGAAAGACTCGGGTGTCTCAATCTCATCTTCGTCATTGAGATCACCCAGTACTTCCAGGTCAACCTCGCCGTTGTCCAGTAGGGCGCGGACATTGGCCTGGTCCTGGAGATGGACGACGACTTTCTCAAGCATGAAGCCAAGCATTTGAGCAGCGGCTTGGGTGTCTTCGTCAAAGGTATTGTTGGCTTCGATACTGTCGGCATAACTGCCAAACGCAGTATTGAAATCGCCATTCTCGGCGGCTGCGTCCAGCTCATTCAGCCAGGTACGTGTAGTGGCATAGTGAATCTGGCCACCTGATTTTGAGTGTATGATCACGCACAGAGAAAGTCAGGTGGATATGATGACGAAGAAGAGAAATTTCAGCCCGGAATTCCGTCTTGAGGCAGCCCAGCTT
>JAEZAA010000168.1 GCA_023430625.1 Pseudomonadota bacterium | reverse complement strand
TGATAGAGGCCGGATTTGCCGTAGTTAAAGGTGTGCAGCACCTGCTCGAGCGAGCGGCGCACGTCGTTGAACAGCTCCGGTCCCTGGTTCAGCGCGCCCAGCACATCCACCAGCACGATCTGGCGGTCGAGCCGCGACAGTTCTCCATGAAACCCCGCCACCACTTGCTTCTTATAGGCCTCAAAGCGCTCTTCCAGGGCTCGGTACAGGCTGCCGCGGGCTGCGGGCGGCTCGCCGGTCGGGAGCATGGGAAAGAACCACAACAAGGGCGAGCCTTCCAATTCGCCCGGAATCAGAAAGCGCCCCGGCTGCAGATCACTCAGCCCCAGATCCTGCTTGCAGCGGCGCAGATACTCCCGATACAGGTGTGCGCCCTGTTGCAGCAGGTCGTCCTCGGCCGGAGCCTGGCCATCGAGGGTGGCGGTGAAGCGCAGCCAGTCCCGTGCCAGCTCGGCCCGCCCCGCTTGCTTGGTTTGCTCCTGCACCAGTGCCGACCAGGTGCGGAAATCCAGATCCTTGAGCGGCAGATCCAGCAGCCACTCACCGGGATAATCGATCAGATCCAGATACAGAGTGCGCTCGCTCTGACCGCCCAACAGTGGGCGCTGGGTGTGGAAGCGCAGCGCCAGGCGCACCCCGCGCATCCGGTCCGTCGACGCCGGCCATTGGGGCGGCGCTGCCTGAAGCCGCGTCAGGAATTCTTTATAGGGAAAGCTCGGCACCTGCAGCTCCGGCAGCGTCATGAGCTGACAGGCCTGTAGCCTTCCTTCGGCCTGGGCCTCCAGCAGCGGCAGGCTTTGCTTGTCCAGTTTGAGCAGTTGATCGATGAGAGACGTAATAAAGGTGGTCTTGCCGCTTTGACTCAGACCGGTCACGGCGACCCGGACCGTGCGGTCCAGCGCCCGCTGCCACTGCTCTTGCAGCCTGACCTTGAATTTGTCGCTGTACGTCTCGGACATATTTTTCTACCTGCTGGCTCCCTCGATCCGCAGAAGTCTGCAACCACTGGCCTCAATAAACCATACACCCGAAACCTTCCCCGGGTCGTCTCTTGCATTTCCAATCAGGCCTGAGTGGTAGTCGAATGTCACGTCTTAGACGATAATTATTGACAAAATAGAGTATTCACTCTAAAACGGACCCGATGTTTGTGCAGTCGGGAAATATCCACATACGTGGCACGCCCCGGCAGATTGAAGTCTTCCTTACGGGGGGACAGCCGAACACGGCATGCTCGCGTAAGCGACCAGTACTTCGCAGTTGGCCAACGTGCAGGAGCAGACCTGACGATGCAATCCAAGATCATTACCCTGGGCAAACGCCTTTATGTCACCGTCATGATGGAGGTGATCGGCCGCGCCATGGACGCCGCCTCCCAAGAGGATGACGTCATCAATCGGGAAATCGCGAGTTTCCCGGCAGACTTTATTTTTGAGATGAAGGTCATCAACGGTCCCGGAATCGTCCTCCACAAGACGGCGGAGAACCGCTTCCAGTATCTCGGCACCACACCGCCGCGCAAGCCGGACCTCAGCATCCAGTTCAAGCACCTGACTCATGCCTTTATGGTACTGAGCTTCCAGGAAGGGACCGCGCGCAGCTTTGCCAATGACCGGATCGTGGTGGACGGCGACGTCTCGGCCGCCATTCGCATCGTGCGTTGCCTGGATCGCCTGGAGGTCCTGATTCTGCCCAAGCTGCTAGCGCAGCTCGGCGTCAAGCAATATCCCCGCAATCTGTCCCTGTTGGCCAAAGTGACTGGCGGTGCCCGCATCTATCGCCGGCTCGCCCTTAATTTCGCAAGGTAATTCCCGATGCCCAAGTCCTATTACGAGTTCTACTGCCCGGTCAAACTGGTCTCTGGCAACGCCGCCCTGGAACACACGCCGTTCGAGCTGTCCAACCTGGGCGCCTCCAAGCCGCTGATCATCACCGACAAGGGCGTGCGTGCCGCGGGCCTGGTGGATACGGCACTGGCCGCGTTCGAAGGCGGCACCATGACAATCGGCGCCATCTTCGATTCGGTACCGCCGGACTCCTCCATCGAGGTAGTGCAGGAAGCGGCCGAGCTCTACCGCGCCCAGGGCTGTGACTCGATCATTGCCATCGGCGGCGGTTCCGTCATCGACACCAGCAAGGGCGTGAATATCCTGGTCTCCGAGAACAGCAACGACCTGCACAAGTTTTCCGGCGTCGGCATTCTCAAGCGCCCCCTGAAGCCCTTCTTCGTGATCCCCACCACCGCCGGCACCGGTTCCGAAGTGACCGTGGTGGCCGTGATCAGCGACAAGCAGAAAGGGGTCAAGCTGCCGTTCACATCGAACTTCCTGTTCCCCAACGCAGCCATCATCGATCCCCGCATGACCCTGACCCTGCCACCGCACATCACCGCGGCCACGGCCATGGATGCCATGACCCATGCGGTGGAAGCCTTCACCTGCCTGTCCAAGAACCCCATGAGCGACGCCTATGCGATCGCGGCGATCCGCAAGATCAGCAACAACCTGCTGAAGGTGATGGACAAGCCGAAGGACAAGGCCGCACGTCTGGAACTGGCGGAAGCCTCTACCATGGCCGGCATTGCGTTTTCCAATTCCATGGTGGGCTTGGTGCATTCCCTCGGCCACTCCCTGGGCGCGCTCTGCCACCTGCCCCACGGCCTGTGCATGAGCCTGTTCCTGCCCTACGTGCTGGAATACAACCTGGATAAGATCAAGGCACCGCTGGAGGATATCCTGCTGGCCCTGGTCGGTCCGGAAGCCTATGCCGCCACGCCCAAGGGGCAGCGGGCAACGGCCGCCATTTTGAAGATCCGGGAAATGCGCGATGAACTGCACAAGCGCTGCCAGCTGCCCCGCACCCTGCAGGAAACCGGCCGGGTCGAACACAGTCAGCTGCCCAAACTGGCGGACATGTCCATCAACGATGGCTCGATTCTATTCAATCCCCAGCAAGTAAATTACGAGGATGCGCTTGCAGTGTTGGAGCGGGCCTGGGGGTAATGAAACAGGGCTAAGGTTTGTGCTTTGTTCCTCCCCCTGCCATGGGGGAGGTTAGGAGGGGGTGCCTGCCCCGCAGGGGCAGGCAAA
>JAEZAA010000011.1 GCA_023430625.1 Pseudomonadota bacterium | reverse complement strand
GGCCAAAGGGCCGCGTCCGGCTTCATCGACACCAGCCAGCAGGGCTCCCTGGTATGCACATTCATAAGGCTCGTTGATCATGCTTGCTTCCGCGCAACCAGGTCCAGCACCGCATCCGCCGCCTGCTCGCTGGCATCTTGCCGCAATTGCTGATGGATTTCGTTATAAACCGTCACCAGCTTGCCGGCATCCACCTCGTGTCGCAGCAAGCGCAACAATGCCTTGCCGAGATCCACCGGATTTGCACGGTCCTGAATCAATTCAGGAACCAGCTCGCGCTGTGCCAGCAAATTCGGCAGGGAGACGAATGGCGCCTTCATTAGACGCCGCATGATCCGGTAAGTCGTCGGTGCCAGACGATAGGCCACCACCATGGGGCGCTTCAATAAGGTTGCTTCCAGGGTTGCGGTTCCAGAGGCCAGGAGAATCGCATCAGAGGCCACCATGACTTCACGGGAGCGGCCATCAACGATCCGCAGCGACAGATCTGGCGCAACCTGCGCGGCGATGGACTCGATCTGGCGCCGTCGCGCGTCATTGACCGCCGGAATCACGAACATCAGCTCCGGCAGGCGTTGCTGCAACCAGCGCGCCGTGGCCAGAAACACCTCGCCCAGGCGCTGCACCTCACCGCCCCGGCTCCCTGGCAAAATCGCCAGGATCTGCCGGTCGGCTGGTAGTCCCAGTGTCTGACGGGCCTGTTGCTGATCTGGCTGCATGGCAATGTGATCGGCCAACGGGTGGCCGACGAAGCGCACCGGAACCTGATGTTCCTCATAGAACCGCGCTTCAAACGGGAACAGGGTCAACATCAGATCCACCGCGCGGGCGATCTTGAAAATACGATTCTGACGCCATGCCCAGACAGAAGGGCTGACATAATGGACCGTGGCAATACCCGCCTGGCGCAATTTCTCTTCCAGTCCCAGGGTAAAATCCGGCGCATCGATGCCAATAAACACGTCCGGCGGCTGATCCAGAAAATGCTGGGCCAGTCGCCGCCGAATGCCAACCAGCTCCCGTAGACGCCCCAGCACTTCCACCAGTCCCATGACTGACAGGCGCTCCATGGGAACGTGAGAGACAAAGCCTTCGGCTAGCATCAGCGGACCACCAATGCCCTCAAAGACCGCATCCGGGCGGCGGCGTTTGATGGCCTGGATCAAGCCCGCGCCGAGAATGTCTCCCGACGTTTCGCCCGCGACCAGTCCAATCCGCAACGGGCGCCGGCCCGGCTTGTCTGCAGTTGCCATGGGCGACTAACGGACGATGCCACGCTCGGAGTTCGCCACCGAGTCGTGGAACACGGCCACTTCAGGCACGCGCTGGGCCATCTCGGCCAGTTCCTGCAGGGCGTCCTTCACCGGCAGGCCCTGACGATACAGGATCTTGTACGCGCGCTTCAGCTCCTGGATCACCTCGGGCAAGAAGCCGCGACGCTTCAAGCCTTCCACATTCAGGCCGTGGGGCTCGGCCGACTGGCCGCTGGCCATCACATAGGCAGGAATATCGCGCAGCACGATACTGCCACCCGCGCTCATGGCATGAGCACCGATATGGCAGAACTGATGAACCAGGGTTCCCCCACCGATCACGACCCAGTCCCCGATGTGCACATGCCCACCCAAGGTCGCGTTGTTGGCCAGAATCAGGTTACTGCCGAGGACGCAGTCATGCGCCACGTGCACGTAGGCCATCAGCAGGTTATTGCTGCCAATGACGGTTTCGCCCTTGTCCTGGGAAGTTCCGCGATGGATAGTGCAATTTTCCCGGATAACGTTGTTATCACCGATGATCAGGCGAGTCGGTTCACCCCGGTATTTCTTGTCCTGGCAGGCCTCGCCGACACTGGCAAACTGAAAGATCTCGTTGTTCTTGCCAATGCGGGTAGGCCCCTTGATGACCACATGGGAGTGGATCACTGTGCCGGCCCCAATCTCCACGTCGGGCCCAATCAGGGTCCAGGGTCCGATTTCTACGTCCTCGGCAATCCGTGCGGAAGGATCAACTATCGCTTGGGGATGGATCGCCATCAACTATCTCTCTCAGCATTCACAATTTCGGCTTCGCACACCAACTCATCATCGACCAGAGCACGACAATCAAACTTTAGCAGACCGCGCTTATCTAGCACGAAAGTCGCCTCGATCATCAGGCGATCTCCCGGCACCACCGGTTTACGGAAACGGGCACGATTGACACCTGCCAGATAGCACATGACTCCGTCGCTGGGCTTCTTGCCATGGGTGGCAAAGGCAAGGATTCCCGCCAGCTGAGCCATGGCTTCCAGGATCATCACACCGGGCATGATCGGCTTGTTGGGAAAATGTCCGGTAAAATACGGTTCGTTCATCGTGACGTTCTTGATGCCACGAATCGAGTGTCCCTTCTCGAGTGAAACTACCCGATCCACCAACAGAAACGGATAACGATGGGGTAGGTATTCCAGAATTTCTTGCATATCCATCATGGGGATGGGCCTCAGGTCTCGGATGAGCCGCTTTTTTCCAACCGGCGAAGACGACGGGACAAGTCGTCGAGCTGGCGAAAGCGAGCGGCATTTTTTCGCCAACTGGCATTTTGATCAACAGGGATACCGGACGAGTATACGCCTGGCTCCTTCAAGCTATGCGTCACCATGGACATGCCGGTAATCTGTACCCGATCGGCGATCTCCAGATGCCCCGCAATGCCCACGGCACCGGCGATAATGCAATGACGACCAATGCGGGTGCTGCCGGAGATGCCGGTGCAGGCGGCAATGGCCGTATGGGCGCCGATCCGCACGTTGTGGGCAATTTGAATCTGGTTGTCGAGAATCACGCCCTCCTCGATGACGGTGTCATCCAGTGCGCCCCGATCGATGGTCGTGCAGGCTCCGACAACTACCTCGTCACCAATCACCACGCCACCAATTTGCGCGATGCGCTCCCAGCGTCCGGCCTGGTTGGCGAAACCAAAGCCATCGGCGCCGATGACCGTGCCGCTGTGGACCATGACCCGGGCACCGAGCGTGACGCCATGGTAGATGGTCACGTTCGGATAGATACGGCAACCCGCGCCAATGATGGAATCTTCGCCCACATAGGCGTTGGCGCCGATCCAGGCGTCGTCACCGATGACTGCGCCCGCGGCAACCACCGCGCCCGGCGCGATGCGGGCGGAAGCCGCCACCTGTGCCTCGGGATCAACGAACGCCCTGGGATGAATGCCGGTTTCGCTTTGCGGCAGGTACTCGAACACCTTGCTCAGTCGGGCATAACCGGCGTAGGGGTTGTCGAGGATGACCGCATCCACCGGACAGGCTGCCGCTTCCGCCTCGCGCAGGATAACGGCCCCCGCCGCAGTCGACGCCAGATACTTGGCATAGGCCGGGTTGGCCAGAAAGCTGATGTCATCGGCCCCGGCGTTTTGCAGGGTATGAATGCCACGGATCACCCGGGAGGCATCCCCCTGCAAGCGAGCGCCGAGCAGTGTCGCCACCTCGCCCAGGGTTAAAACTGTCTGTTTTTTCATGCTGATCAAAGGCTGTGTGCGGATCGTCCGAAACCGACTACTGCCGGTTCAGGATGTCGATCAGTTTAGTCGTATAGTCCAGCTTCTGGTCTGTGTAGAGCGTGGCTTCCCGGGGCAGGATCAACTGCAGTTTCTCGCTCTTGACGATTTCTTCCAGGGCCTTGTCCATTTTCGGCTTGGAATCCTGGATGAACGCCTGCTTACGCTTGGCAACCGTGCTCTCAAAACGGTTCTTCAGGTAATTGAACTCCTGCACCCGCTCATCAAATTCCGCAGACAGCTTGTTCCGCTCGGATTCACTTAAAATCGCCGCGTCTTTGTTCAGGCGGTCTTGCAGCTTCTGCGCTTCGGTACCAACGGCGCGGATCTTGTCCTCATCGTCCTTGAATTCCTTTTGCAGCTTATCACTGAAGCTTTTCGCCGCATTGGATGCAAACAGTGCCGCGCGTACGTCGACAACACCCATCTTGACCTCGGCCGCAGCCAATCCGCTCCAGCACAAGCAGGTGAGCATTAACGCCACTATCTTTTTCATTTCTTTAATCTCCTACGCCTCGATTCACCCGGACTCATTGCATTACAGATTGAAGCCCTACTACAGCCTGAATGCTGCAGCAGGCCCTCAAACCACACACCTCGCTGATTGCCCGCAGGCCGCGTCCATGGGACGCGACCACCGGCAAGCGCCTTGCACATTCAGGTTAAAACGTTTGTCCCAGAGAAAACTGGAAGAACTGGGTATCGTCGCCCGACTGGTTGTTGAAGGCCTTCGCCAAGCTGAACGAAAGCGGACCAATCGGCGTGATCCAGGTAAATCCGACACCTGCGGAAAGACGGATTTCCGAGAGATCGGGATCATAACCCCGCGCCGTATCGAACACCTGACCACCATCCACAAAGAAGCTCGAGCGCATGGAACGCTGATCCTTGACGAAGGGTAGCGGGAAAATCAGCTCGGCGCTCGTGACCATCAGAAAATTACCACCTAGTGGATCATCATCGGCGGTACTATTTCGTGCTGCGGTGCCGGGCAAGCCAAGAGAGTTCGCTTCATAGCCGCGTACGGAGGAAAATCCGCCGGCATAGTAGTTTTCGAAGAACGGCAATTGGGAGCTATTGCCATATCCGTCGCCATAGCCGACCTCGCCACGCAGGCGCACGACCCAGCTTTCCATCACATTCAGCGGCTTGTAGTAATTGATGTTGTATTCGAGCTTATAGAATTCCGTATCGCTGATACTGGGAATGGCCACATCCAGATCAATGCGCTGAGAAAGTCCGCGCGTCGGGAACACGCCCCGGTTCAACGTTGACCGGTTCCAGCCTGCCGTCAGGGAGAAAACGTCAAAATCATCACCTTCCTGCTCGATAAAGGTCAGGATTTCCAACACCGGATCAAAGCCGACTTTGATGTGCGTGCTGGAATAGCCCAGACCGAACGAGAGCCGACTGAAATTATCGATGGGATAGCCGAAGTTGACCCCACCACCAAACACGTCGGTACTGTAGTCGGCCACGTCTTCTTCGTCGTAGTCGGTTTCGCGATAGAACAGATTGAAGCCGCGGCTGACGCCATCCACGGTGAAATAGGGATTGTAATAGGACAGGTTTGCGCTCTTCAGCGATTTACTGCGATTGACGCCGAAGGCGACGCGACGCCCTGAGCCGAAGAAGTTGTTCTCGCTGACATTGGCCCCAATGATAAAGCCACTGTTCTGGGAGAAGCCCAGGCTGGCGGACAGGCTGCCGGTCGGTTGCTCCTCCACACTGTAGATCACGTCGATCTGGTCATTGGTACCGGGTACCGCCGGCGTTTCCACGGTCACGCCTTTAAAGAAGCCCAGTCGTTCCAGTCGCGCCCGCGATGCTTCAATGGCATCCGTCGAGGCGGCCGCGCCTTCCATCTGGCGCATTTCCTGCCGCAGCACCTCGTCGCTGGTGGAGATATTCCCCTTGAACCCAATGCGGCGGACATAGGTCCGGCGTCCTGGCTCCACATAGAAGGTCACCGTGGCGGTGTTGTCATCATGCGGCTCGGGAATGGCATTGACGTTGGCAAAGGTGTAGCCCTCCACGCCCAGACGGTTGCTGATGGCATCGGAGGTATAGGTCAGCAGCTGGCGGGAGAACGTCTGGTCAGGCTTGACCAGGATCAGCTTGCGCAGCTCTGCTTCCGGAATGATCAGGTCTCCGCGCAGCTGCACATCGCGAATCTTGTATTGAGGGCCTTCTGTCACATTGACGGTGACAAAGACTTGCTCTTTATCCGGCGAGATCGAGACCTGCGTCGATTCGATATTGAACTTGAGGTAGCCACGGTCCAGGTAGTACGAGCGAATCCGTTCCAGGTCACCGCTTAACTTTTCACGGGAATATTTGTCGTCGGAGGTGATGAACGAAAATACCCCGGGAGTTTTCAGCTCCATCAAATCCCGTAAATCCTGATCGGGAACCGCCTCATTACCGACGAAATTGATATGGCTGATGGAAGCGACCGAACCTTCCTTGATGTTGATCTTGAGCGCCACCCGGTTACGGGCCTGTTCTTCCACGCTCACGTCGACGGCAGCGTTATAGCGCCCCTGGGCCACATACGTCCGCAGGATTTCCGTCTGCAGCCGCTCAAGCGTCATGCGCTGGAAAACCTGGCCCTCGGCAAGTCCCGCCGCCCGCAAGCCGCTGAGCAGGTCTTCGGTCTGAATCGCGGTGTTGCCTTCGATGTCGATACTGCTGATGGAGGGGCGTTCTTCCACCGTCACCACCAGCACATTTTCCTCGCGGCCCAAACGGATATCAGTAAAGAACCCGGTCCGGAACAGGGTGCGGGTCGCCGCCGCCAGTCGCGCGGTATCCACCTGATCACCAACACTGATCGGAAAGGCACTGAACACCGAACCAGCCGAGACCCTTTGCAAGCCTTCGACCCGGATATCGGAGACGACAAACCCGCTTTCAGCCGCGCGCACGACGGGCGAGAGCCCGAGCTGAACCAGCCCCAAACATAGCAACCAAACCCAAAGACGCTTCATGCAGTATCTTGTCTCTTGCATTGTATTGCCCAGGTATCCGGACGGACTCTTTCAGCATTGACTGAATAAGCCCGACCATAAACCTCAGCAGTCTTGTTGTGCGAATGAACCCAGCCTGGAGAATTCCGGGTCAGAGCCGCGCAAGGTCGTTATAGAACGCCACCAGCATAATCATCATGACGAGGGTGACGCCAATCTTCAGGCCCAGAACCTGACTCGCCTCAGACAAAGGGCGGCCCCGGACCAGTTCCACAAAGTAATACAACAAATGCCCACCATCCAACACCGGGATTGGCAGGAGATTCAACACACCCAGACTGATGCTGAGATAGGCGAGAAAGGTCAGAAAGCTTTCCACGCCATAGCTCGCGGATTGCCCGGCCGCCTGGGCGATCGTCACAGGCCCGCTGAGGTTCTTGACGGAAATCTCGCCAAACAGCATTTTCTTGATCGACGCGAAAATCATTCCGATCATCTCGCCGGTGCGGTCCAGCGCCTGGGCAATCGCTTCGCCCGGACCGTACTGGATGGTCCGCAGCAGCCAGTTGGGATGCTCGATCGGCGCAACTCCGGCACCGATAAAGCCATGGGCCGTACTGCCCTCCTCTCGCTCGCCGGGTATCACCTGGGTCTGCAGGGTCTTACCCTCGCGCTCGAACTCTACATCCAGCGTTTCGCCCGGTGAGGCGCGCACCACTTCCACGAACGCATACCAATCCGCGACTGGCGCGCCATTCACCGCCAGAATGCGATCGCCCGGCGCCAGTCCCGCCTGCTTTGCCGGTGCATCCGCTATCACCTCGTGCAACACCGGTGGCACGGCCGGCCGATAGGGCCTCATGCCCAGTTCCGTCAGAGGATCGGGCGCCTCTTCGCCCACCAGCCAGCGCTTGATGGGAATTTGTACCTGCCGTTCAGCGCCTCCACCGAGGGCGCTCGCATCGGCCATCCTGGTGCTCAGTGTGATTGCACCGGTGTTGCCCAGACGATCCAGCAGGCGTAGATGCACGGACGACCAATCCAGGGTTTCCTTGCCGTCGACCGCCAGAATCTCCTCGCCTTCCCTCAATCCCGCCAGCGCTGCTGGCGAGCCTTCAACGACCGGCCCGACGACGGGAGCAACGGTTTGCACGCCCCACACGAACATGGCCCAGTAGGCAAGAATGGCAAACAGGAAATTGGCAAGTGGGCCGGCTGAAACAATGGCGATGCGCTGCAACACCGGCTTCTGGTTGAAGGCCTCATGCAGTTGCTCGGGCGGCACCTCACCTTCGCGTTCATCCAGCATCTTGACGTAACCGCCCAGCGGGATTGCCGCCACCATGTATTCAGTGCCGTCCTTGCCATTCCACTTGAACAAGGGCTTGCCAAAGCCCACAGAGAAACGCAAGACCCGAACGCCGCAGCGTCGGGCGACCCAATAATGGCCGTATTCATGAATGGTCACCAGGATACCCAGTGTGACCACAAGCGCTAAAATCGTCTGCAACACGTCCATCAACTAATCTCGGTTCCGCGTTTGTTACCCACCCGTTCCCGGGCTGCAAAAGCCTGCTGTCGATTGGACAACAACAAGGGCTGGCGGTTCGTCAGCATATATGGAAGCCGGCGTTTATGCGACTCCGGCAACCAGGAGCCTCTGGGCCAGTTCCCGCGCCCGACGATCCGCTTCCAGCACGGTTTCAATGGAATCTGCGGCACTCGGCGTCAAGCCCGAAAGTACGTCCTCAATCAAATGGGGAATCTGATCAAACCGCAGCTCGCTCTCTAAAAATGCGGCAACCGCCACTTCATTGGCTGCATTGAGCATGGCTGAGGCCGTGCCACCAGCGGAAAAAGCCTGCGCTGCCAGACGCAGACAAGGAAAACGACGCTCGTCCGGGCGCTCGAAGTGCAATGCGCCAATCTTGAACAGGTCGACCATGCCGACTCCGGAGTCGATGCGCTCCGGCCAGGACAGGCCAAGAGCAATCGGTGTACGCATGTCGGGATTACCCAGTTGCGCCAGCACACTGCCGTCACAGTACTCGACCAACGAATGGATAACGCTTTCCGGGTGGATATGGACATCGATGAGTTCGGGACGGGCATCGAACAGCCAACAGGCCTCGATCAGCTCCAGGCCCTTGTTCATCATGGTGGCAGAATCAACGGAGATCTTGCGCCCCATGCTCCAGTTGGGATGACGGCAGGCCTGCTCCGGCGTGATCGCCGCGAACTGGTCCAGGGGCAAGGTCCGGAACGGACCGCCGGACGCGGTCAACATGATGCGCCGCACGCCGAGGCGCTGTATCTTTGCGGCGCCGTCCCGGCCGAGCGTCAGGCCGGGAATGCTCTGAAAAATCGCATTGTGTTCGCTGTCGATTGGCAGCAATTCGGCACCGGAGTCACGCACGGCTGTCATAAAGAGCTCACCGGACATCACCAGCGCCTCTTTGTTGGCAAGCAACAACCGCTTGCCCTGGCGCACGGCGCTCAAGGCCGATTCAAGACCGGCCGCGCCGACAATGGCCGCCATGACATAGTCCACGTCGGCATGCGATGCCACATCGATCAGCGCCCGCGCTCCCACCAGCACTTCGGTGGCACAGCCATGCGCCGCCAGCTCCCGCTGCAGCGCGAGGGCCGCCTCTTCATCTACCAGCACCGCGTAGCGCGGACAAAAAGCCAGGCATTGCTCCAGCAGTTTTTCGTTGCTGCGCTGGGCAGCCAGGGCAAAGACCTGATAACGATCCGGGTGACGCCCGATGACATCGAGTGTGCTGACGCCGATAGAACCGGTCGATCCCAGCACGGTGATCCGCTTTGGCGATTGCGCAATCGGTGCTCTGACAGCGGACTCAGCCATTGCAGTCAGCTCCATGGTCAGGCCACCCAGCTAAGCGCAGACGCCAATACGGTAAAGACCGGCACGGCGGCCGTAATGCTGTCTACCCGATCAAGGATGCCACCATGGCCGGGCAATAGTTGACTGCTGTCCTTCACGCCACGGATTCGCTTCACCATGCTTTCGCACAGATCGCCAACCACTGAAATCCAGGCCGTCAGCAACGTCAGACCGACCAGTGACATGATCTTTGCCGGACTGGCATCCAACGCCAGCCCCACCACTACCGCCAGCAGCGTCACCGCAACCCAGCCACCATAGACACCGGCCCAGGACTTGCCAGGACTGACATTGGGCGCAAGCTTCTTGTTACCCCAGGCGCGACCGGCAAAATAGGCGCCGATATCGGCAGCCCAGACCACGCAGAACACGTACAGGATAATCCAGCTACCAGACAAGGATGCTCCGACCAGCTGGCTGCCATGCAAACGCACCAAGCCAACCCAGGTGGGCACGAGGATCAGAATTCCCATCAGGGCACGCATACCTGCGCTCTGCCAGATCCGAGCCCGGTTGGGATACATCATGACCAACATCAGCGCCCAAACCCACCAAAGCACCGCCAACGCCAGGATAATGCCCGGACGCATATCCGACACCAGGTACAACAGCACACCAATGACAGCGGCATAGGCTATGCGCGCGGGCTGTGACGTCAGATTCGAAAGGTCGGCCCACTCCCATGCAGCCAGGACCACAATGGCGCCAATGAACCAGCTGAAGGCAGCCGTATTCAGCCCGAAAACACCCCACACTGCCAACGGCGCCAAAATCAGCGCCGTAATAATCCTTTGTTTAAGCACCCTTGACCTTCGCTTCTAGTTGTTCGTCGGTTTGTCCAAAACGGCGCTGGCGGCGACCATAGTCTTCCAACGCCCGGGTCATGGCTTCCTGCTTGAAGTCCGGCCAGAACTCACTGGCAAAGTAGAACTCCGTGTAGGCAAACTGCCACAGTAAAAAGTTACTAATCCGCTGCTCGCCCGCCGTGCGGATGCAGAGATCCGGCATCGGCAGGTCTCCGAGACTGACCTGCGCCTGGATCATCTCCTCGGTGATCTCCTCCGGACGCAGTTGCCCTGCGGCCACTTTGGCCGCCAGGGTACGCGTGGCCTGGGTAATATCCCAGTGCCCGCCGTAATTGACCGCAACGGCCAGTATCATGCCGGTATTATTGGCGGTCAGGGTCTCCGCCTCCGCCATGTTCTCCTGCAACAATGGGGAAAAGCGCGAACGATCACCAATAATCCGCAACCGGATGTTGTTGCGATGCAGTTTGCGCACTTCCCGCCGCAAGGCGATCAGGAACAGCCGCATCAGAGCACCGACCTCGGCTTCTGGACGGCGCCAGTTCTCGCTACTGAAGGCAAACAGGGTCAGCACTTCAATGCGGTGGCGTGCGCAGGTTTCCACCACGGCGCGCACGGCATCGAGTCCAGCCTTGTGGCCGGCCACGCCAGGTAGGCCACGCTGACGAGCCCAACGATTATTACCATCCATGATGATGGCAACGTGCCGGGGGCGGGAGGTAGCAGAAAGAGGAATGAGGGATGAAACCATAGGATTTTGCTGTCCGGCAAACCCCGGCGCCAAATGACGTCGGGGTTGAGGAGACCCTCTGTGGCTTAAACCGCCATCAGGTCGGATTCTTTTTCCGCCAGCATCTTATCGATATCGGCGACGTAGCGATCCGTCAGCTTCTGCACGTCATCAATGGCGCGCCGTTCTTCGTCCTCTGAAATAGCTTTTTCCTTAAGCAGATCCTTCAGATCGTTATTCGCATCGCGGCGAATATTACGAACGGAAACGCGCGCGTTCTCCGCTTCGTGACGCGCCTGCTTCACCAGGTCACGACGAGTTTCCTCGGTGAGCGCCGGCATAGGAACCCGGATGGTGTCACCAGACGTCGAGGGATTCAAGCCGAGATCGGACTTGAGAATGGCTTTTTCGATGGCAGGCACCAGATTCTTTTCCCAGGCATTGATGGCCAGGGTACGGGCATCCTCAACCACCACGTTCGCCACCTGGGTCAGGGGCGTGTCAGTGCCGTAATAAGGCACCATCACACTGTTCAGAATACTGGGATGGGCACGGCCCGTCCGGATTTTGCTGAAGGCGGTCTGTAGTGCCTCCAGGCTCTTTTTCATGCGACTTTCGCTGTCTTTTTTAATGTCGTTAATCACGGCTTCATCCTCGCTCGATCAAAGTGCCTTCATCTTTTCCAACCACGATGTTGGTCAGCGCACCTGCTTTGTTCATATTGAACACACGAACCGGCATGTTATGGTCACGGCAGAGGCAGATTGCCGTCAGGTCCATGACGCCCAACTGCTTTGACAGCACCTCGTCGTACGTCAGACGATCATATTTGACCGCAGTCGGATCCTTTACCGGATCAGCCGAATAAACACCGTCGACCTTGGTTGCCTTGAGGACGATATCAGCCTCGATCTCGATACCCCGCAGACAGGCTGCCGAATCCGTCGTAAAGAAGGGGTTGCCGGTTCCGGCACTGAAGATGACCACGTCACCATCCTTCAGGTCACGGATGGCACGACGGCGATCATAGTGCTCGACAATGCCGCTCATGGGAATAGCAGACATCACACGTGTTGAAATATTCGAGCGCTCCAGCGCATCACGCAGCGCCAGACTGTTCATGACGGTCGCCAGCATGCCCATGTGGTCGCCGGTCACCCGGTCCATGCCCGCGGCATTGAGCGCTGCACCGCGAAACAGATTACCTCCGCCGATCACAAGCCCCACCTGCACGCCGATGCCAATCAGTTGGCCGATTTCCAGCGCCATGCGATTCAGCACTTTCGGGTCGATGCCGAAGCTCTCGTCCCCAATCAGGGCCTCTCCGCTCAGTTTGAGAAGCACACGCTTATAAGTTGGCTGATTATGGGCTATCACGGGCAATGGTCTCTCTCGTACTGACACAGACCGG
>JAEZAA010000198.1 GCA_023430625.1 Pseudomonadota bacterium | reverse complement strand
ACGTGCATATCCGGCGCCTGCGCAAGGCGCTCGGCACCCATGAGGCCTTGATCCAGACCGTGCGCGGCACTGGCTATCGCTTTTCCAATAAGGCGCCCTAGTTCAATCCGGCAGAGGCTCTTCAAGGCCACTGCGGTATCAACCCACAGCCCAACCAAAGGTCTGCATGCAAAAAACCTGGCTCGTCCACATTCGTCACCTGGCCCTGAGCATCCTGCTCTGCTGGTTGCTGGGCCTGTGGCTTGGACAGGTGGCCTGGACCCTAGTGGTGGGCCTTGGGCTATACGTGGGCTGGACGCTGTTCCAGGTCGTCAAGCTGCAGCGATGGCTGGCGCAGCCGGAGCCTGATCAGGAGCCCCCGGAAAGTCGGGGACTTTGGGGCGATTTGTTCGATGGCATCTATCGCCTGCAGAGCCGTCACCACCGCATTCAGGATCAGCTGCAAAAGCTCATCGACCGCGGCCAGGAATCCACCAACGCCCTGCGCGACGCCGTCATCCTCACTAACAATCGGGGCGCCATGGAGTGGTGGAACAAGGCGGCGGAGGATTTGCTGGGACTCCGCTTTCCCGCCGACCGGGGCCAGCTGATCCAGAACCTGGTGCGCAATCCACGCTTCAAGCGCTATTTCAGCTCCCGCGATTACAGCGACCGTCTGCGCATCCACTCGCCCCATAAGCCCCACATCATGCTGTCGATCCAGATCACCCTGTTCGGTGAAGGCGACCGCCTGATCCTGGCTCAGGACGTTACCCGCCTGAACCACCTGGAAAGCATGCGCCGGGACTTCATCAGCAACGTGTCCCACGAGTTGCGCACGCCCCTGACCGTGCTGGGCGGCTATCTCGAGACCATCCTCGATCACGCCGACGACCTACCCTCCCGCTGGCAGCGCGCACTAAACCAGATGCAGCAGCAAACCCAGCGCATGCAGGCGCTGGTCACGGATCTCCTGTTGCTGTCCAAATTGGAAGCCCACGACGAAACCCAGCGCCACCAACCCATTGACCTCTCGCCCCTGCTGGACCGCATCGTGCAGGACGCCCGAGCCCTCAGCGGTAATCAGCACCAGATCAGGCTGACCAAACGCACCCATGGCGGATTCCTAGGCGATGAGGCGCAATTACACAGCGCCTTTTCCAACATTGTGTTCAACGCCGTCAAATACACCCCTGAAGGCGGCTGCATCGACATCGACTGGTGGGATGACGAACAGGGCGTTCACTTAAGCGTGCAGGACGACGGCATCGGCTTCGATCCCATCCACATCCCGCGCCTGACCGAGCGCTTCTACCGTGCCGACCCCTCCCGCACCACCCAAACCGGCGGCACAGGGCTCGGCTTGGCCATCGTCAAGCATGTGCTGATCAACCACGAGGGAGAACTGGAGATCCAGAGCCAGCCGGGGGAAGGGAGTTGTTTTACCTGTCATTTTCCGCGGAAGCGGCAGGTGGCGTTAGGGCAAAATATTGTTAATGACCCATAGCCGGCACCGTGTTTCCAGCTTTTGCTTCACTCCTCCCTAAAGCTTCGCAATAAACTTCGACAACTGCTCCAGCTTCTCCGGATCCTCGTCCACAAAGCGCACGACGATACTGATGAAGTCGGTATCGATCCGGTTTTCCACCGCCTGCAACTGGTGCACATAACCGTTGAGGCGTGCCGTGGTCGCACCTTCATCCAGGGCGATATCAACCACGGCCTGATCCAGAATGGCTGGCAGCTTGGCATCGCGGCGCGCGATCACCCGGACTTCGGTCAGCGTAATGCCCTTGATGACCGCAGTCAGGGTGCTGTCGGCAAAGCGGACCTGGGCTTTGCCGGCTGAGCTGGTTGCTCTGGGTTTCGCGTCAGTCTCAAGCCTCGTCGCAGCCGACTCACTGGCAGGCGCTTTGGCGTTCCCGTTACTGCTACTTCCGCTGGCGTTTGCGTTCGCCGCCGTCAGCACACTGGCCGAGGCGTTGAGAACATTACGATTGACCGATGGCGCTCGGGGTGCTTGCTGCAACTTGCGACCAATGGCCTTGATAACCTTCTGCGCCAGTTGCTCATTGCTGAAAGGCTTGGCCAGGTAATCGGAAACCCCTTCCTGAACCGCCTCCACGATATGACTGCGATCACCCCGGCTGGTGATCATCACGAAGGGGACTTTCTTATAGGCATCCTGCGTCCGCGCCCAGCGCAGCAGCTCCAATCCGCTCATCTCCGGCATTTCCCAGTCGCAAAGAATGAGATCGTAATGGGACTTGGCCATGAGCATCTGCGCCTTGCGCCCATTAATGGCATCTTCCAGGCTCAGTTGCGGAAAGTAGGTGCGCAAGGCTCGTTTGACCATGTCTCGCACGAAACTGGCGTCGTCCACGATCAATACGCGAAGGTCGGGCATGGCTACAACTCGTCTATTTCGAAGATATTTCTCTTCAAGGCTAGCACCGCTATAGCCACTGCGTTGTTAGTTTTTTGTACCCGCGGCCAAGCGCGGTTGTAACTCGCGCACCCAGAGGGCCGTACCACCCGCCACGGCGGCTGGCATCACGAACAGGTTGAGGATCGGAATCAAGGAGCCCAGCAACACGCAGCCGCCAAAACTGGCACAGGTCAGGCGACGCCGGCCCAAGGTTCGCCGCAGATCGGGGAAACGGACGCCCTGGTTGTCGGCGGGATAATCCACAAACTGGATCGCCATCATCCAGGCCGAGAACAGCACGCTGAGCACCGGCGCGCCCACCTGGATCAGCGGCACAAATCCCAGCAGCAGGATCACGAGAATGCGAGGCAGGTAATAAAGCAACTTCTGCACTTCCCGCAGCAGGGATTTCGGCACCAGCATCAGCGCGCTGCGCCAGGTCAACGACGGTGAACTGGTTGTCCCGGTCAGATGCTCCTCGACACGCTCGGCCAGCAGACCGTAAAAAGGTGCGCCGACCAGGTTGGCCACGAACACGAAGCCGTAGATCAAAACTACCAGCACCAGTGCTGCGAACAGGAGCCACAACAACCAGGCCAGGAAGTAGAGCCAATCCGGCAGCTGCGCCACCGCCCAGTCGACCCAGCCGGAGAAGTAGCTACCTAGGAAATAGATGAACAGCCCGAACAGAATCACATTGATCAGGATTGGAATCACCACCAGGCCACGCAAGCCTGGCTGGCGAATCAGCCGGAAGCCCTCCCGGAAATAACCAATCCCATCCCCCATACCACCGATCATCCTGTACTCCTCATTACACTCTGTAAGGTCTTCAACACTTTAGCGCGAGCCATCAGGACACAGGGATGTCCCGCAGGTGCAGCTCATAGCGATATGGGTCGATCTCGCAGGCCTGCACTTTGAGATGCCGGTAACGCTGGTCATGCTCGATCAGCGTCAGAATCCGCTGCCGTTGATCGTCTGCAACCTGGCAGCCAAACACCAGGCGGCGCAGGAGTCGGGGTGTGGTCTTGTACAGGCACCATTGCTGGCCTTGGCGCTCCACTTCCTTATCCGCCACGCTTCTCGGCCGGACCAGGCGCCATTCGCCCTCTGCCATAAAGCCTCGTGGGCGATGAAACAGACTGGCGAAGCGGCCCGCTGCCTGGGCTGGTCGCTCATCGGCATAGTTCACGGCCTGCAGCATCTGTGGCTTACCTTCATAGAGCGGAGCGCGCATGGCTTCATTCTGTGGGTCCAGCTCGATCGCCACGCCACGGTGCTGGTCACCAAAGCGCTCCCAGAGAATGGGGTTGATCGGTGAGCTAAAGAGTCGCAGCAGCGCCAGTGCCTGCCGCTGCCCTGTACTCAAGGTATCCGCCATGGGCCGCTGATCACGCGCCAGCACGGCGGATTCGAGCTCCGCACGCCGCCCTTGGGCCTGCTCACGAAAGTAATCGAAGCTGACCAGTTCCGCCAGGTGTGGCGGCAGGGCCTGGTATTGACGCGTCAACTCGGCTTCGATTTCCTGCTGCGAAACCTGTCGTTTGGCTGGCGCAGCACTCACCGCCTGATTGCTCAAGAAGGGATCCTGCAACTGCTCCACTGTCTGAAAGGCCAGGCGTGCGTCCCGTAACAGGGCAAGGCCAGTGTCTGCATCCAGATATAAAAACAAGCTCATCGATCATCTCCACACAACCGGTTTCTCGGCGCTCCGCTCTGAGAGAGCGTCCGCCACCGGCACATCCGCTACCGGATTCCGCGCGCCTAAACTAACCGAATTCGGTGTCACGGCTAAAGCATCAGGCTGCCACCATTTCAGGATCATAAGAGATTCACCCATAACCGTGTGAGATATTTCCTACACACTCGTAAGACAAGCGAGTTTCTTCACTACAGAGGAGCGGTTAAACCCGCTTGAGCCAGCCATAAGTCGTTGATTCCTCACTGTAGCAGGCTTAGATTGGGACAGCGCAAACGGCGCACGGGATTTTAGTAACACTATTGTCAAAGTGAGCTTGATATAGTGGACACCGTCAAGGATGACAGGGAATCAAGGAACGAAAACCAGGATTGGTTTCCTCGCAAGGACTGGCGAGGGGAAGCAGGGAACTAGGACACGGCTTTAGGGAATCTAACTTGCTACGGCAAGAAACGCCACGGTTGGCAGGGAACCAGGGACGATAACCAGGATGGTTTCTTCGCACGGATTCGCGAAGGGAAGCAGGGAATAAAGGAATAGCTTGAGGGTTTTATGTTTGCTTCGGCAAACAGTGCCAGGATTGGCAGGGAGCCAAGGACGATACCAGGATGGTTTCTTCGCAGGGACTCGCGAAGGGAAGCAGGGATAAAAGGACAGTGCTTTAAGGATTCTAACTTGTCGTGAGACAAGTATTGCCAAGGTCGGCAGGGAATTACGGACAGTAACTAGGACTGTATCCTCGCCTGAAGCGAGGGGAAGCAAGGACCGAAGGAATTTGCTTTAGGGACCTCTGAATTTCGTGAGCGCAATGCTCACACGTCATTCTTGGACGGATGAAGAATCACCAGGGATGCGTCGAAGGATCGAGCTTGTACAAGGATCTGTAGACCACCACGATATACGACATTTTAAAAAGAGCGGCATTTCAGGACGAGATGCTGCTCTTTTTTTATACGCTCTTTTTTATGAGCTCATTTCTATGAGTTCGCTGTGCTCGCCTTGATCTGACGTTCAATTCAATGACGATTAGCCCTCACGAGCACCCGCATAGATCCGCACCCAGTTAAATTCCTCAAACTCGTTGAGGTCGGGCAACGTGCGATATTCCTGCTGGGTCAGCAGTCGATAACCCGGTTCTGCGAGATTTCGCACCCGCGAGTCCGCCAGTAACACCTGCGGCGCCTGTTGCAGAAATGCACCCAACAACGGCAGGTTATCCCGGTCATACAACACGTCGGACGCCAGGATCAGGTCCAGATCCCCATGTGCGCGCCAATCGTCGGTCAGCGTCAAGGTGACACCATTCAATTCGGCGTTGGCGGCGCAGGCATCCAGGGCCAGCGGATCCAGGTCGCAAGCAATAACCTCGCGTGCTCCCGCACGAGCCGCCGCAATCCCAGCCACACCGGAACCCGCGCCAAAATCCAGTACTCTCTTGCCACGGACCCACTCGGGTTGTTCCGCCAGAAAAGCAGCAATGGCCTGACCGCTGGCCCAGCAAAACGACCAGTAAGCGGGTTCGGCCACAACGGCCTGAGCCTCATCATGGCTAAGCGGGCCATCCATCACCTGGGGATCGAACAGATAAAGCTGAATGCCTGCCGAGTCCGGTAAGACTGTATTGCATAATTGCGCCCGCGGAAGCACCCGCTGGAGATTTGCCTCAAGCTGCCTTTGGCTCATACTCACTCCTCGTCAGCCGTCTGGCCTGCCCGAATGTAAAAGTTTCGGTATTATAGGTCGCTCAATCACCAGCCTGAAGCGCGGCGCCAAATGAATCCGCGCCACCGAAGTTGACCTATGACTCGTTCCGATACCCACGATTACCTGCAGCTTTTCCTGAATGACACGCCGCTGATGGACGTTCGCGCCCCCGTCGAGTTCACCAAGGGTGCGTTTCCCGGCAGCCAGAATGCGCCGCTGATGACCGACGAGGAACGTCACCAGGTTGGACTTTGCTACAAGGAACGCGGGCAGGCTGCCGCCATCGAACTAGGGCATCGCCTGGTGCGGGACGAGATCAAAGCGACCCGGGTTGCCCGCTGGCGTGCCTTCACCGAACAAAATCCCCACGGCTACCTGTACTGCTTTCGCGGCGGACTGCGGTCCCAGATCGTGCAGGGCTGGCTGCGGGAAGCCGGCGTAGACTATCCCCTGGTCAAGGGTGGCTATAAGGCCCTGCGGCGCTTTCTCATTGACGCCTTTGAGCCGGCCGTGGCCCAGGCGTCGTTTCAGGTGATTGGCGGGCGTACCGGCAGTGGCAAGTCCGTGGTGATCCGCGCCTTGTCCCATGCGGTTGACCTGGAAGGACTGGCCCGTCATCGGGGTTCCAGTTTCGGCCGCCTGCTGGAGGCGCAGCCGACCCAGATCGAATTCGAGAACGCCCTGTCGATCGCCCTGCTGAAAGCACTTCATTTCTCCGAGGGCCCCGTGCGGGTCGAGGACGAAAGCAAGCTGGTGGGTCGCTGTGCCGTCCCCCCGAGTCTGCGAGAACGAATGCAGGCCTCGCCCATGATTATGGTGGAGGAGTCCTTCGACAGTCGGATTGCCCTGATCCTGCAGGAGTACGTGGTGGAAATGACCGAAGCTTTTCAGGCGCGCGATGGCGAAGAGGCCGGCTTTGCGGCGTTTTCGGCCTTCCTCCTCGGCAGCCTTGATCGCCTGCAGCGCCGTCTCGGCGGCGCCCGCCACCAAGAACTACGCACACTGATGCAAGACGCTCTGGACGCCCAGCGGACCCGCAACGAGCTTGGCCTGCACGAGGGCTGGATTGCCGCCCTGCTGCGGGATTACTACGACCCCATGTATGACTATCAGCTCAGTTTGAAACCCGCTAAAATCGCGTTCCGCGGCAATCGGGCCGAAGTTCTGGACTGGCTGGGCGCGCCTCCTCTAGCTACTCCGTGAGACCGGTCGATTTCGGCTCAGCCGTCGCCTCAGCCATACCCTGAATCCAACAACTCGCACAAGGAGCTTCCGTGAACGCCTTTATTCGCCTCGTGGCCGGCCTTATCCTGGTCGCCCTTGCCGTCCCGGCAATGGCCCAGACCTTTGTTTTCACAGCCATTCCCGACGAAGATGAATCCCGTCTGCAGGAGCGCTTCGACAAGGTGGCGGACTACTTGGCCGACAAGCTGGGCGTGCCGGTGAAGTACATTCCGGTGAAATCCTACAGCGCGGCCGTCACGGCGTTTCGTAACAATCAGGTGCAGCTGGCCTGGTTCGGCGGCCTGTCCGGCGTGCGTGCCCGGCAGTTGGTGCCCGGCTCGGAAGCCATTGCCCAGGGCTACGAAGACCAGTTCTTCAAGAGCTACTTCATCGCCCATGTGTCCACCGGCCTGAGCAAATCCGACAAGCTACCGGCGCCCGCCCAGCTGAAGGGCAAGACGTTCACGTTCGGCGCCAAGGGCTCCACGTCCGGTCGCCTGATGCCGGAATACTATCTGCGCAAGGAGCTGGGACAAGCCCCGGAGGATTTGTTCTCCCGCGTCGGCTTCAGCGGTGACCACTCCCGCACTATCGCGTTGGTGCAGGCCGGCTCCTACCAGATCGGCGCCGTCAACTACGTGGTCTGGGATACGGAATTGGCCGAGGGCAAGATCGATCCCAAGAAGGTACAGGTCATCTGGGAAACGCCAACCTACCCGGATTATCAGTGGACCATTCGCGGCGACGTCAACAAGACCTTTGGCGAGGGTTTCCAGGCCAAGGTCAAACAGGCCCTGCTGGACATGAAAGATCCCAAGCTGCTGGAAGCCTTTCCCCGCGAGAGCTTTGTACCCGCCAGCAACGCGGATTATCAGCCCATTGAGGACATTGCCAAGTCCATCGACCTGGCCGAGTAGGCAATGACCGCTCCCCTGTTCCACCTGCATCAGGTTCAGGTTCGTTATGGCGAACGCCTTGTTCTGCAAGGCGTCTCCCTCGATATCCGCGCGGGCGAGAAAGTCGCCCTGATCGGCCGCAGCGGATCCGGCAAATCGACCCTGCTGCGCACCCTCTACCCGCTGCAAGCCATGCAAACCGCTTGGTGTCCGCAGGAACAGGGACTGGTGGGACCGCTCTCGGTGTACCACAACATCTACATGGGCCGGCTGGACCGTCACAACGTCCTCTACAACGCGCTGAACCTGCTGCGCCCCTGGCCAGCCCATTGGCGGGAAGTACAGGAGCTGGCCCGCCCCCTCGGCCTGGAGGAACAGCTACGCCAGGTGGTGGATTCCCTGTCTGGCGGACAAAAGCAGCGGACTGCGCTGGCGCGCGCGCTGTACCAGGAACGTCCCATCTTCTGCGGCGACGAACCGGTCTCCTCGGTCGATCCGCTCCAGGCCCGGGCCCTGTTGGAGCTGATCAACGCCCGCCACGATACCGTGGTGGTCGCCCTCCACGACGTCACCCTGGCGCTGGCCTGCTATGACCGGGTGGTGGGTCTGCAGGACGGGCGCGTGGTTCTGGATGCGCCCGCCCACCAGCTCTCACCCGATGACCTGATCGCGGTTTACCAGGACGCGCCATGATCCGCGCCGCACCCAGTATGACGCGTTTATCGCTGAGCTTTCTGGCCCTCGCGCTGGGCGCCCTGCTGCTGGCCGACCTGAGTGTGGTCACCCGCGACCCTGGCCATGAACTGGCCCTGCTCGGTCAGGGTTTGCTCAGCCCGAGTCTGTTGTCCCTGGGCGTGCTGGCTGACGCCCTCGCCAATACCTTGGCCTTCGCCCTGATTGCCGTGACCTTGAGCGCGCTGATGGGCCTGCTGGTGGCGCAGTTCTTTCATTGGCGCCTGGTGCGGGTGGTGTGCGCCTTCTTGCGTGCCATTCATGAAGTTTTCTGGGCGCTGATTTTCCTCCAGCTCTATGGCCTCAGCACCCTCACCGGCCTGCTGGCGCTGACCCTGCCCTTTACCGCCATCTTCGCCAAGGTGTTCGCGGAAATCCTGGATGAGGCCGACCCCACGCCCTGCCAAGCCTTGCCAGGGGGAACCGGACTGCTTTCGGCGGAGCTCTATGCGCGCCTCGCCCTCTGCTGGCCACAGTTGAAGAATTACATCCTCTACCGCATGGAATGTGGCATCCGCTCCAGCGCGGTGCTGGGTTTCATCGGCCTGCCCACCTTGGGCTTTCATCTGGAAACCGCATTCAAGCAGGGCGACTACTCGGATCTCAGCGCCCTGCTCTATCTCTTTTTTATCCTGATCGCCGGTATTCGCTATTGGTTGCGTCTCCCTCTGCTCTGGCTCTATATCCCGTTAGCCTTCTGGTGGCTGCCCTTCGAAATCAGCGGCAGCTACTCCGCCTGGCGCTTCTTTTCCGAGGATATCTGGCCCCAGGCGCTACACCAAGCCGATTTCAGCCTGGCCGGCTGGGTGGCTGCCGGTGCCTGGTACGCCGATCTGCTGCAGGGCCAGGCTGGCGAAGGCGTGGTGAACACCCTGCTGCTGAGCCTGATCGCCCTGGTTGCCAGCGGCATCCTGACCTTGCTGTTCTACCCCCTGATCTCGCCCCTGTTCTTCGGGCGCATCGGACGCAGCCTGGGCCATGCGGGCCTGGTCATCACCCGCTCCATTCCGGAGCTGCTGCTGGCGTTTCTGTTCCTGATCATCTTCGGCCCCTCCATGTTGCCGGCCATTCTGGCGCTGGCGCTGCACAACGGCGCCATCATCGGCCACCTGATCGGGCGCCTGTCGGCTCAGATGGCCCTGCGCCCCGACGCGCCAGGTGGTGCCAACCGCTATTTCTATGAAACCACGCCCCGGCTGTATCGCCCCTTTCTCGCCTTCCTGTTCTACCGCTGGGAAGTGATCATGCGGGAAACCGCCATTCTCGGGATTCTGGGCATTCACACCCTGGGTTTTTATGTGGATTCGGCCTTCGAAGACATCCGCTATGACCGGGCCTTCTTCCTGATCCTGATCACCGCATTGCTGAATATCGGCGTGGACGCCCTGTCCCGCCAGATCCGCCGGCGCCTGCGCCTGAATCTTTGCCCCCAGAAGTGCTAACGCCTCTTCCGCCGGGTTAACCTGCTGTCTCTGCGTTAATTCATGACAGGCAGATAAGTGGTTCCTCGCCGGGATCTGGCTGTCGTCCTCCTGCAACCTGTCGCCTGAAACCGAGCACTGGTCGCCTTTGGTCCCGGAACTCCACAATGTGGGAGCGAAGTCCATAGCTCCCGGCGCACAAGGGTGTGGCGGGACCGACCGAGGAGAACTGATCGATGACTCGAAAACTGACCCGTCTGGCAGCCGCGACCCTGGCTACCGCTTCGCTCGTCACCCCTGCGGTCGCGCAGGAGGAAGGCGGCTTCTATATCACCCCTGGGATTGGCTATTACTTCTTCGACGGCACCCGTGGCGTGGAAGACGATCCCGCCGTCGCGCTGGGGCTTGGCTACGAATTCGACAACAACTGGGCCATCCGTGGGATGGGCGAATGGATGGCGCTGGAGCCCGATGTCGGGCGGGGCGATGTGGAGGGGCGCTTCTGGCACGGCGATTTGCTCTACCACTTCGGCAACGACTCGCAGACCCGACCGTACGCGCTGGTTGGCGCGGGCGATTTGTGGCTGGAACCCGATGATGCCTCCGACCATGATCGCGACACCATCTATCTGGGTGGCCTTGGCGTGAAACACCGGGTTAACGACAGCGTGGATGTGCGCATGGAAGCCCGCGGCCAGTATGGCGATGAGATCGACGATTGGGACGGCGTCCTGCAGGTCGGTTTCAACTATGTCTTTGGCCGGACGTCAGAGCCCGAGCCGGCACCTGTGCCCGTGGCGGCCGCGCCCCTCGACAGTGATGGCGACGGCGTCCCGGACGATCGTGACCGCTGCCCGAACACGCCACCCAATACGCCGGTGGATGAGGAAGGCTGCCCGCTGCCCAAGCCCGATGAGGACAAGGACGGCGTTCCCGACGACCTGGATCAATGCCCCGGCACGCCGGAAGGCGCCAAGGTCGATGCTCAGGGCTGCCCGTTGCAACTGGAAGAAACCGTCAGCATGCGCCTGAACGTGAAGTTTGACTTCAACAAAGCTGAACTGCGCAAAGAAGACGAGCCGGAAGTAGACCGCCTAGCGACCTTCCTGCGCGAATATCCCGAAACGGATGTGGTGATCGAAGGCCACAGCGACAGTACGGGTGATGCGGGCTACAACCAGAAACTGTCCCAGCAGCGCGCTCAAGCGGTACGCGAATACCTGGTACGCGAACACCGGGTCGCGCCCAGCCGGATCACCGCCATCGGCTATGGCGAATCCCGCCCCACCGCGAAGAACGACACAGAGGAAGGACGTGCCCAGAACCGGCGGGTAATCGCCGTGGTCTCGGCCACCGAAACCAAGCTGCAGATGAAGTAACGTCACTGGCGTCATTCATCCACCATGCCCATGGAAATTGGGCATGGTGGATGCTGCAACCCACACTCAGCGCACAGGGAAAGTGAGATCTTGTTACCAAACGCCTCTTGATTTTACATTTACCTACAAACCCGCATTACCCCCTGACCTATGCTTAAGGAAAAGCAGTCCCTAGCCAGAACGGAGAAAAGGTCATGCCAGTCGACACACTGAAAGACTTTCTGGATTCGCAAGCGGTCCGCTATATCACCACCCAACATTCACCCGCCTACACGGCCCAAGAGCTCGCCCATGCCATTCACACCTGCGGTCGGCAGGTGGCGAAAACCGTCATTCTGGAACTGGATGGCAAGTTGGCCATGGTGGTGATGCCGGCCACCTACCGGATTCGCTGGGATAAGTTCATGCGCGCCATGGGCACGGATTTCGTCGAACTGGCCGACGAGGAGGAATTTCAGGACCGGTTTCCCGACTGTGAAGTGGGCGCCATGCCGCCCTTTGGCAACCTGTTCGACATGAATGTCTATTTATCGGAAACCCTGGCGGCCAACGAGGAAATCATCTTCCCCGCCGGCAGCCACAGCGAGATCATCCGCATGAGCGTGGCGGACTATCTGCGCCTGGTGCGCCCGGTGCTGCTGTCGGAAGGCCTGGTCGATCCCAATCGCACGCCGGCGATGATTCGCAAGTGCCTGGGCCGTGAGCCGGAGGTACCAGAAACCTGGCAGCGCCGCTCGGCCTGCTGACCATTCCCTCTCCCTTTGGGAGCCCTCACCCCCGGCCCCTCTCCCGCTTTGCGGGAGAGGGGAGTTACTACCTGCCCTGACAATAATCAGCCATTACCGGATCACCAGATAGAACGAGGTGTTGCCGCGCTGCACCTGTAGCAAAATGCTGCGGCTGTTGCGGATGGCACTGCGCAGATTGTCGACGGAACGCACCCGTTCGCGATTCGCGGCCACAATCAGATCGCCCGGCCGCAGCCCCAACCGGTACGCCACACTCCGCCGATCCACCTCACTGACCTCGACCGCCACCGGTTCGCCATTGGGATTGAGATAATCCCGCAGTGACGCGCCCTCAAAATAGGCATTCAATTCCTTGCCGCGTGCCGTCGTCTGCGGTGATTCGGCAATCACGACCTCCACCTTGCGGGCTTTGCCCTCGCGTAGGTATTCCACCGTCATCGACTGCCCCACCGGCTTGAGACCGATGCGATTACGCAGATCGGCGCCGGCGCGGATCGGTCGCCCATCCACCGCCACCACGATATCGCCCGGCTTCAGCCCGGCCTTGTCCGCAGGGCTGTCCTCCACCACCTGGGCGATCAGCGCGCCCTGATGAATATTCAGGCTAAAGGCCTCCGCCAGCTCCGGCGTCAGATCCTGAAAGGCCACGCCCAGACTGCCCCGGCGCACCTCCCCATAGCTAATCAGCTGATCCATGATGACACTGGCGATCTCCGTGGGAATGGCGAAGCCGATACCCACGTTGCCGCCAGCCGGCGCAATGATGGCCGAGTTGATGCCCACCAGTTCGCCCCGCAGGTTCACCAGCGCGCCGCCCGAGTTGCCAGGGTTGATGGAGGCGTCGGTCTGGATGAAGTCCTCATAGCCATAAATGCCGAGCCCACTGCGCCCCAGGGCGCTGACGATCCCCGAGGTTACGGTCTGCCCCAGCCCGAACGGGTTGCCGATGGCCACCACAAAGTCGCCCACCGCCAGGGTGGTGGAGTCGGCAATCTGGATCTGCACCAGAT
>JAEZAA010000184.1 GCA_023430625.1 Pseudomonadota bacterium | reverse complement strand
ACGGCTTCATGTTGACCTCGTTGAACGTGGTCAGCATGGCTGCGTTCTGCTGCGCCTCCACCAGGCGGCGCGCAATGCTGGCCCGCAGACGGGTCATGGGCACGCGCTTCTCGATCCGGCCCTGGCCGGGCACTTCGAGAGCAGGCATGGCCGCCGCAGGCGCCTTGGCCTCGGCGCGAGGTGCGGTTGGCGCACTGGTGCCACCAGCGCCGCCCAGATGGGACAGCACATCTTCCTTGGTGACACGTCCGCCCTTGCCGCTTGCCGTGAGCTGGCTGGCGGCGAGGTGCTTTTCGGCGACCAGCTTACGCGCCGCCGGGCTCAGGACCGCGTCCTGGCCACTGGCCTGGGCACCCGCACTGGGCTGCGCCGCAGGTTCGGCGGCCTTGGCAGCCGGAGCAGCGGCCGGGCTTGCGGTGCCCGCGGCACCTTCGGCGAAGATCGCAATCACCTCTTCGCTGAGGACCGTCTCGCCCTCGGCCTTCATGACCTTCTCAATCACGCCGTCTGCCGGCGCGACCACTTCCAGTACCACCTTATCGGTTTCGATATCGACGATCAGTTCATCGCGCTTCACCGCCTCGCCTGGCTTTTTGTGCCAGGTTGCAATGACACCGTCCGCAACGGATTCGGGGAACGTCGGAGCTTTGATTTCTTTAGCCATCTTGCTTCCTTAAACACCTTAGCCTTCAGGCTTCGAAGGCCTCGTTGACCAGTTTATTTTGCTCTTCAGCATGCACTGAAGCGTAACCCGCTGCGGGAGCGGCAGAAGCCGGACGGCCCGCGTATCTCAGATAAAGCTTGGGATGATAACGATGCAGCACGTTGCGCATATGGTGCTGGCTGCAATACCAAGCGCCCTGGTTCATGGGCTCTTCCTGACACCAGACCACATCCACCAGCTTCTTGTACTGCGCCACGACCTCCCCCAGGTCATCCTCGGGGAACGGATAAAGCTGCTCGATCCGCACAATGGCCGTGTCGTTATGGCCGTCTGCGCGCCGCTTGTCCAGCAGATCGTAATAGACCTTGCCGCTGCACATGATCAAACGCGTGACCTTTTTCGGATCGATATCCTGGTCCGTCTCGCCAATCACCGTCTGGAATGCACCATTACAGAGCTCATCCAACGTGGAGATTGCCTCTTTATGGCGCAACAGGCTCTTCGGCGTCATGGCCACCAGCGGCTTGCGCAGAGGCCGCTTCACCTGGCGTCGAAGCATGTGGAAGACTTGAGCTGGCGTGGTCGGTACACAGACCTGGATGTTGTGCTCGGCGCACAACTGCAAATAACGTTCCAGGCGAGCCGATGAGTGCTCCGGTCCCTGCCCTTCATAACCGTGAGGCAGCAACATGGTCAGACCGCAGAGGCGGCCCCACTTATGTTCGCCACTGGTAATGAACTGGTCGATCACCACTTGAGCGCCATTTGCAAAGTCACCGAACTGCGCCTCCCAGATCACCAATGCATTGGGATTGGTGGTTGCGTAGCCGTACTCAAATGCCAGTACCGCCTCTTCCGACAAGAATGAGTCGTAGAGTTCAAAGGAAGGCTGCTCTTCCGCCACATTCTGTAGCGGAATGTAGGCTGTGCCGTCCTTCTGGTTGTGTACGACCGCATGGCGATGGGAAAAGGTTCCCCGTCCGACGTCCTGCCCGGTGATACGGATTTCGTGACCCTCGTTCAACAAGGTGGCATACGCCATCACTTCACCATAACCCCAGTTGATAGGCATCGCACCCATCGTCATTTTCTTACGGTCCTCCAGTATCTTGGAGACCTGACGCTGCGGGACAAAGCCTTCCGGCAAGTTATCCAGTTTTTTGCCAAGCTTCTGCAGGGTTTTGATGTTCACCCCGGTTTTGCATTTGGCCGTCCAGGTATGGCCCAGATAGGGAGTCCAGTCGACGAAGAGTTCTTTATTCGGCTCCTTCACCAGACTCTTCACCACGTGCTGGCCTTTCTCCAGCAAGTCGCGGTAGTCCTCTTCCATCTGCTGCACGGCGTCAGCCGAGATCACGTCCTCCTGCACCAGACGTTCCGCATAGAGCGTCTTGGTCGTGGGAAGATCCTTGATCACCTGGTACATCAGCGGCTGCGTGGCCGAGGGCTCATCCGCCTCGTTGTGACCGCGACGGCGATAGCACACCAGGTCGATCACCACATCCTTGCCAAACTCGTTACGGTAATCCAGCGCCACCTGCGTCACGAACAGGACCGCTTCAGGGTCATCGCCGTTGACATGGAAAATGGGCGCCTGAACCATCTTGGCGACGTCGGTGCAGTATTCCGTGGAACGTGCATCCTCGCGCTTGTTGGTGGTGAAGCCAACCTGGTTATTGATGATGATGTGAATGGTGCCGCCCGTGCCGTAGCCCCGGGTCTGGGACATCTGCATCGTTTCCATCACCACACCCTGACCGGCAAACGCTGCGTCGCCGTGCATCACCACCGGCAATACCCGGTTGCCCTGGGTATCATTGCGACGGTGCTGGCGCGCCCGGACCGAGCCTTCCACAACCGGCGAGACAATTTCCAGGTGAGATGGGTTAAATGCCAGCGCCAGGTGGACCTCGCCGCCCGGCGTCATCACGTTGGACGAGAAGCCCTGGTGGTACTTCACGTCACCGGAACCCATGTCGATCAGCTTCTTGCCTTCGAACTCGTCGAACAGCTCCTTGGGGTTCTTGCCCAGGGTGTTGACCAGCACGTTCAGACGGCCCCGGTGGGCCATGCCGAGAACGATTTCCTTGACGCCATAACTACCGCCGCGCTGGATGATCTCGTCGACGGCAAGAATCAGACTCTCGCCACCTTCCAGGCCAAAGCGCTTGGTGCCTGGATAGCGGGAACCGAGATACTTCTCCAGACCTTCGGCGGCAATCAACCGCTCTAGCAGGTGCTTGCGGCGTGCCGACTCGTAACGGGGATGCGATCTGACAGACTCGAGGCGCTGTTGCATCCAGCGCTTTTCCTCGGTGTTCACGATGTGCATGTATTCGGCGCCGACAGTATCGCAGTAGGTCCGCTGCAGATTCGCGACAATCTCCCCCAGGGTCAGGCTGTCGGTTTCGCCAAAGCACAGCGACCCTGTCTGGAACGAGGTATCCAGATCAGCTTCGCTCAAGCCATGGAAACTCAGGTCAAGATCGGGAACCTGCTCGCGCTCCATCAACCCCAGAGGGTCGAGGCGGGCTCGTTGATGACCACGAAAACGGTAAGCGTTGATCAGTTGCAGGACTTTGACCTGCTTACGCTCATGTTCGCTACCAACGTTGCTGGACGCTGTTGGCGCGAGCACGTTGTAGGACGGGCGCTGGCGAGAAAGCGCGAGGAACTGTTGCTGAATGACGGAGTGGGGAATGTCTTGGGTGGTGATCCCTTCAACCCGCGGCAGCTTGGCGAAATAGTTGCGCCATTGCTCGGGAATTTCATTCGGGTCAGTCAGATATTTTTCATAGAGCTGTTCAATGTAGGCCAGGTTCCCGCCCGCCAGATGGGAAGTCTGCCACAACTGCTCCATTACGCTTTCATGCATATAGCTCGCCTTCTAATAACGGGGAGCTATCGAATGTGACCGGTAGCTGAGAATCCTTGAAATAAAGATCTCTGATGTACGACTGCTGGTCCCACAGATAGCACGGATGTTTTCCGCTGTCCCCAGTGGTTACAGTTCAGCACTACGAGCTTCGCTTTTTGGGCTCACTCGCAATCCGAATAAACAGAATGGGGAAGCCGGCTCCGGATAAGGAGCCGACTGCCTACCATCCACGGATTTCTAAGCACTGTACGGATACGGTGTACAGTATAGTCAGTCGTTTACAACCCACTAGCCATAACGTGATATTTCATCGCGTCTGGTAAGTGGGCGCGCGCTATCTTAGGTAGCGCGCTGAAGTAGCATGTTACGGATATGGCCAATTGCGCGCGTCGGGTTCAGTCCTTTTGGGCAAACCGAAACGCAGTTCATGATGCCACGGCAGCGGAATACGCTGAATGGATCATCCAGGTTCGCCAGACGCTCCGCCGTCGCCGTATCACGGCTATCAGCCAGAAAGCGATACGCCTGCAGCAGACCGGCCGGACCGATGAACTTGTCCGGATTCCACCAGAATGAGGGGCAGGACGTTGAACAGCATGCACACAGAATACATTCGTACAGGCCGTCCAGCTTGGCCCGATCCTCAGGCGATTGCAGACGTTCGATCGCCGGCGCCGGCGTGTCGTTGATCAGGAACGGACGCACCTTCTCATACTGCTTGTAGAACAGCGACATGTCGACCACCAGATCCCGGATCACGGGAAGGCCTGGCAGCGGGCGAAGGATCAGCTTCTTACCTGGTTTAACGACGTCGGACAAAGCCGTGATACAGGCAAGACCATTCTTGCCGTTCATATTCATACCGTCGGAACCGCAAACACCCTCGCGGCAGGAACGGCGATACGCCAAGGTCGGATCTTTTTCTTTGAGAAGACCCAGTACATCCAGCACCATCAAATCGCGGCCTTCAGGAATCTCGATCTCGATATCCTGCATGTACGGGGTTTCATCGACCTCGGGGTTATACCGATAAACACTAACCAACATGGATACTACCCCTCAATCAGTAGGTGCGAATCTTCGGCTCGAACGCTTCAACGGTCTTGGGCGCGAAATTCACATCACGCTTGCCAACTCGTTTATCAACTGGGAAGTACAGGGAGTGCTTCAGCCAGTTTTCGTCGTCGCGCTCGGTAAAGTCGTTACGGGCGTGAGCACCACGGCTTTCTTTGCGCTCTTCGGCCGCGACCGCGGTGGCGTAGGCCACTTCAAACAGGTTATCCAGCTCCAGCGCCTCGATACGAGCGGTATTGAACGCAGAGCTCTTGTCCTCGAGATGGGTGTTCTTGATGCGCTCACCCAGTTCGTCCAGCTTCTTGAGGCCT
>JAEZAA010000165.1 GCA_023430625.1 Pseudomonadota bacterium | reverse complement strand
CGTCCAGTGGCAATTGGCGATCCACCTCCGCCTGATTGTCGCTTAGCAGGCTCTCTTCGGTCAGGGCCGAATCTTCCGCAGGGATTTCCGGGACTTCCGTGATAGGGGGCTCTTCTTGCGTGGTGGGCGTTTCCTCGGCGAGCGCAGTACCTATAGGAAGGCCCAGGCACAGTGCGGATAGGGCACAGCCGGCGAAAAAGCGTGAAGTCTTAGTCATCCAATCATTCCTAGTGCAGAGCCGTGGCGTTGCGTCAGCCACCTTGATTTACCAGCCAGTGTAACGGGTTTTTGGGCACACCCTTGTGCCGCACCTCGAAGTATAGCCCGCTGTCGGACTGCCCACCGCTGGTGCCGGTGCTGGCGATGGTTTCGCCGCTGGCAACCCAGTCTCCCGGTTGTTTGTACACCGCCTGATTCGAGCCGTAAAGGCTCATATAACCCTTGCCGTGGTCGATGATCACCAGCAGGCCAAACCCCCGCAGCCAGTCCGAAAAAACCACCCGGCCGGGGTGGACCGCTTTCACCGGTGTGCCGGCGGCGGCACCGATGAGAATGCCGTTCCACTTGATGCCGTCACGGTCGGGCTGCGTGCTGAATTTCCGGAGCAATTTACCACGAACGGGCCAAGAAAGTTTAGCGCGCATTTCCGCGAAGCTATGCTTGCCACTGTCCGGCGTCGGGATGTCGGCGATGGCGCGCTCGACCTCCTGGATCAGCTGTTCCAGGCGCTTTTGATCCTGCTGCAGGCGCTTGAGTTCGGACTCGTCGGTCTTGATGTCCTGGTTGATCTTGGCCAGGGTGGCGGCTTGTTTCCGGCGCTCACTTTCAAGTTCCGTACGCTGTTGTCCCAAGGCCTCGCGATCCTTTCGCAGCGTCTCATTCTCGCTCACCATTGCTTGCCGGGTCTGGTCGAGCTCCCGTAGTAGGACCAGATAGCGCTCGATCCGTTCACTGCGGGCCCGGTTGAAGTACTGGTGATAGCTCATCATGCGGTCCGCCTGCTCGAGCGATTCCAGGCTGAGCAGCATCTTGAGCGCATGGTTGTCGCCTTGGGAGTAGGCGGCGCGTATCTGGCGGGCAAGAAAATCCTTCTGCTGGGCGAGCTGATTTTGCAGGTCGCGCTCGTGCACGCCCAATTCGTCCAGGCGGCGCTGGCTGGCCTTGAGCGAGGCCTCAAGGCGTGCGATCTCCTTGAGCAGGTTGCTGATCTTGACCTCTGTCTTGCCCAGCTCGGCTTGCAGCTTGCCTTTTTCGCCGCGAGCGCTGTTGAGCCTGCTCTGCAACTTCTGCATGTTGTCCTTCAGCGCCTTCAGTTGTTTCTGGCTTACCTGGAGGTCGGCCACATCGGACTTGGCGAGTGCCATGGGCGTGCTCAGGAGGCAGGCAAGCGTCAGCAGCAGACTGATAAGCAGTGAATGGCGTCGCATAGGCGCAATGAGTCTGTAATTGATGGACAGGATCGGAATCAAGTTTGCCGGGTTTCCTGAAAAAGCGGTTGCCGATGCTTTCGAACAGGAACGGAATCAGGAGTTCATTAAAGCACATCCGATGCGGTTAGACCCGGATCGGGCGGAGGATTTCCCGGTGCCGTTTCAACCGGCACCGGGAATCGAGGTTACTTGATGCGAACCAGGGAGTGGCCCGTCATTTCCTCGGGTTGCGGCAGGCCCATCAGGCTCAGCAGGGAGGGCGCGATATCGGACAGGCGTCCGCCATCCTGAAGTTCAACCGGGCGTGAGCCCAGGTAAACCAAGGGCACAGGGCCGGTGGTGTGCTGGGTGTGGGCCTGGCCGCTTTCCTCGTCCAGCATCTGCTCAAGATTGCCGTGGTCGGCGGTGATCAGCGCTTGTCCGTCAACCTCAGCCAGGGCGTCGGCCAGACGTGCCAAGCACTGATCCAGGCATTCCGCCGCCTTGACGGCGGCGTCGAACTTACCGGAGTGACCCACCATGTCGCCGTTGGCATAGTTCACCACCAGCAGGTCGTATTTCCGGCTGCGGATGGCCTCCGCCAGCTTGTCGGTCACTTCCGGTGCGCTCATTTCCGGCTTCAGGTCATAGGTGGCGACATTGGGTGAGGGGACCAGGATACGGTCTTCGCCCGGGTACACCGCTTCGCGGCCACCGCTGAAGAAGAAGGTAACGTGTGCGTACTTCTCGGTCTCGGCGATGCGCAGCTGGGTTTTGCCCAGCTTCGACATGTACTCGCCCAGGCTGTTATCCAGCGATTCGGGCGGATAGGCGCAGGGGATCTTGAGGTCGGCGGAGTACTCCGTCAGCATCACGAAACTTGCCAGCTTGGGGCGCCGTTTGCGCTGGAAACCCTGGAAGTCGTCTTCCACAAAGGTGCGGGTCAGCTCGCGGGCGCGGTCGGCGCGGAAGTTCATGAAGATGATGGTGTCGCCGTCATCCACCAGGCCCGGCTCCTGGCCGTCGGCCTGAATGCGGGTTGCGCTGACGAACTCGTCGTTCTCGCCCCGCTCGTAAGCGGCCTGCAGGGCCTCGGGACCAGTGGCAGCCTGATAGGCGGCTTCGCCCAGGGTGATCAGGTTATAGGCGCTCTCGACGCGGTCCCAGCGGTTATCCCGGTCCATGGCGAAATAACGACCCACGACGGATGCCGTGCGACCTACGCCGACCTCGGCAAACACCGCATCGGCTTTTTGCAGCGAGGGCTCGGCGCTGCGGGGTGGTGTGTCGCGACCATCCAGGAAGGCGTGCAGGAAGATACGTTTGGCGCCGCGTGCGGCGGCAATGCGGATGGTCTGAAACAGATGTTCTTCATGGCTGTGAACGCCGCCGGACGAGAGCAGGCCGAAGATGTGGATGGCCTTGTTCTGGCTGATCGCCTGATCGATGGCGTCGGTAATCACAGGGTTTTGGGCAAAGGTGCCGTCAGCCATGTCCTTGTCGATTCGGGTGAGACTTTGGTAAACCACGCGGCCGGCGCCCAGGTTCATGTGGCCCACCTCGGAATTTCCCATCTGGCCTTCGGGCAATCCCACCGACAGGCCCGAGGTCTGTATCAGGGTATGAGGGCGCTCCCGCCAGATCTTGTCCCAGAACGGTGTCTGGGCGTGGTGCAGGGCATTGTTCGCGGCTTCCTCGCGGTAGCCCCAGCCATCGAGAATAATAAGTGCGGTGGGAGTGCGCTGTGCTGTCATGGTCACCATCTATCCACAGATCAAGGACTTGATTTACCAAAAGGCGGATCCTTAACAAACCTGCGAATGCCCGTCTGCGAGCGGCGTGCTGATATCCGTACGTCACATCCGTCGCAATGGAGGGTCGCGGGTTGTCAAAGCCCACGCATTTTACCGTGGACCGTCCTGCTTGGCTAATTTCCACGCGCGCCATAATCCGATTCCCGGCGCCAGGAGAAAACAGCCGGTGCCGGTACTTCGCGGCGACCTCCTTTAGCCGCCGTGGCCGCCCGTGTATAATGCCGCCAATTTTGTAAGCGGATCAAACTCATGGATCAGTTCTTCGAATTTGTAGTGAATCACTGGATCTTGGCATCTTCCTTTGCCGTGTTGCTTGCCCTGTTTGTCCTGACAGAAAGTCTGAAAGCGGGGAAAAGTCTCGGTACCCAGGAGCTTGTCATGCTGCTGAACCGGGATCAGGCCGTCGACAGTCTGATATAAAAATATACCAGCCCACCAGAC
>JAEZAA010000147.1 GCA_023430625.1 Pseudomonadota bacterium | reverse complement strand
GTAGCGTTCCTTGGCGGGATTACGGGGCTTGCCCTCAACAAGCCAAACGAGAGGCAGGTTCTGCTGCGGGTTTTCCTGTTCTTCGTCGGTTTGTTGCTTGTGTCCTACGGGCTGATGTTTCTTGATAACGCCCTGGGAATCTGGCCGGCCGCCGGGCTTGATTACAGCACCCATACGGCCGTTGCGCTCACGCTCGTTCTGTCTCTTTGTGTGCTTGCTCGGCAATTCTGGAAGCCGCTCGCAAGCTCATTCGTCTTGTACGCGCTGTTAATGCTCTATCAGAAGTACCACACAGTCCTGGATATCCTTTCCACGATGGTTCCCATCCTGTTGGCTGCGCTCACGCTTGCGTGGTTTCTGTTTTGGCGGGCAAAAGAGAGCAAATCGGTCTCGACCAAGATCGGGTGTTAGGAAATAATGCCCACCGACTCATTTGTCGTCGCCTGCTTTTTGCTATAGAGGTGTAGTGGGTCCGCAATTTTTATTGCGCCGACGCGCACTCGGGCATCCAAATCGTCCCCATCTTAGAAGTGGAGTCTATTCATGCAGCCAAAAGACATCGTGGCGCAGTTCATCGCCGATATTCATGCCCAGCGGTTTGATGAGGCAAAGAACTTATTGGCGACTGAGGGGTTTGAGTACGTGGGGCCGAATATGCGCTTCCTCAGCCCGGACGACATGCTGTCCTACCAGTTCGGTATGGCTGCCATCCAGAAAGACCTGGTCCTGCGCCAGCTCAGCGCCGATGGGGAGCACGTGTTCGCGATCCTGGATTACCGCACCTACTTCGAGCCGATTGGGGATGTGCGGCTAGCGGTCTGGTTCCGGGTCCGGGGCGACAAAATCCAGACGGTTGAAACCTTCTATAACGCCGCCGTGGTCGAGAACATGCTGGGCGGCCACCTGCCGTCCGCCAGCTGAACCGAACAGGCCGCATAAGCCACGGGAGGTGAAATACGCTGCGGTAGGAAGAGACGCAGGGGTATTTGAAAACCTCTCCGCCTGCTAGGATGCCCGCCCCATTCCGATCATTCCAAAGGCCCCATTTGATGCAGGCTCGACAGATTCATCTCCGCAACCGGGATCGTCACGAAGTGTTCACCCGTGTCTGGGAGGCGGACGCACACACCCAGGCTCCGGTGCGCGGCGTGGTTCATATCAACCATGGCATGGCCGAGCACGGCGAACGCTACGACCAAACCGCCGAGGCATTGGTGGCGGCGGGGTTCGTGGTGGCCGCCCAGGATCACCGGGGCCATGGTCGCTCGATCCATCAGGGACTGCCGGGGCATTTTGCGGATCAGGATGGTTGGGAGTGGGTAGTGTCGGACGTGGATCTGGTGGTTCGGCATCTGCAAGACCAGTATCGCGGCGTGCCGGTGTTTATCCTCGGCCACAGCATGGGTTCCTTCATCGTGATGCAGTACTTGATGAAGTACCGGCCTACACTTGCCGGCGCCATCCTGTCCGGCTCCAATTACTCGCCGCCCCTGAAATACCTGGCGGCCGGCCTCATCGCCCGTCTGGAGCGCCTGCGCCAGGGTGGCCGTGGCAAGAGCACGCTGCTCCGCCAGCTGTCGTTCGGATCCTTCAACAAAGGGTTCAAGCCTGCCCGCACCGAGCTGGACTGGCTGTCGCGCAATGAAGCCGCGGTGGATGCCTATATTGCCGATCCACTGTGCGGCTTCGATTGTTCCAATCAGCTCTGGATCGACCTGCTGGGTGGGCTGGTTCAGATATCCAGGCCGGACAATCTCAAGCGCATTCCCGCCGACTTGCCCCTGTACATCTTTGGCGGCTCCGACGATCCAGTGGGCAGCTTCGGCAAGGGGCTCAGCACGCTGGCCGACAAGCTGCGCAAGAGCGGCCACGCGCAGGTGGACTTGAAGCTCTATCCCCAGGGCCGCCATGAAATGCTGAACGAGACCAACCGGGACGAGGTGGTCGCGGATTTGCTGGGTTGGCTTCAACGCCAAGCGGCTTAGGAGGCCTCCGAAAACTTGCTTGCGGGTCATTCCTCGCCAGGCTCGCCGCTGCTGACAATCGTTATTTCGATGGAAGTCGATTACCCCGAAAACCAATCCGCAGGGTCTTCTGTTGCAGACATAAACGGGAGATTCTGTCAGCAAATTTTACGATCACTGCACGCCCAGCTACCGCCCTAAAGTTAAGCCTCTGAAATTTCAAGCGCCAATATACTGGCGCAACTATTGCTAACGCTCACTCGCGCCGCTTGGCGTGCATTTAGTATTTTTGACCTTAAAGGATTAAGGATATGAAGAGAACGTTGTTAGGCTTAGCAATGATTTTGGCGACGGGTTCGGCCTCTGCCACCATGTTCACCAACGGCGGCTTCGAGTCGGGTGATCTGTCTGGCTGGACCGGTGGTGGTGGCTATTGGTCCGGTGTACCGGACGCACCCGTGGATCCGTCCATCTACAACTCGGGAACACCGAACAATACTGTCGTTGGCGCTGGCACCGACGCCATTACCGGAGCGAATACCGTGTTCTCCGGCAACTATGCCGTTCGCGTCAACGATGCCAACCCTGGTAGCGGCGTTTCCACACTGCGTCAGTCGGTGACAGGCTACGAAGAAGATAACATCTTTTTTGCGTGGAACGCCGTTCTGGAAGGCTCCCACGGCCTGACGGACTCCGATTACTTTTCGCTCACCCTGACCGATGACACCACCGGTACAACCCTGGTCAGCCGCTCGTATAGCTCTGCCGGCTCCATTGGCGACGGTACCTCCGGTGTCAACTGGTCGGAATTTGGCGGTTGGTTATCCAGCGGCTGGGTTGTCGAGAATATCGACCTGGCGGAACTGGGCGTGGTTGGTCACGACTTTACACTGACCCTGCTGGCGTCTGACTGCGCGCACAGCGGACATGCCGGCTACGTTTATCTGGACGGGTTTGGCGCTGAGAACCCACCGCCTAGCAATGAAGTGCCAGAACCCAGCAGCCTCATCCTGCTGAGTTTAGGTGCCCTTGCGCTTGGTTTGGCGCGCCGCCGCACCGGCACTGCCGCTTAACTTAGCGAGCGTCTACCACAATCGGCAGTGATGCTGTCGATTGTGGATTCTTGTCTTGACGCTGCACGACTGGCAATTCATTACATTTCCGCCTTGCCGTTTTTGGCCACCGGGACAGCTAACTGTTTAATTGCTGCGACGTTTCCCTGGATCAAGCCCGTCGTCTGGAATGTAGACAGGTCGCTGATCCAAGCCGTGGGTCGTTGCGGTATTGCATTCCGCCCACTCTGTCCGCCTGCGCATCAAGAACGCTGGCTGGTCGTGCCCAGGACAGGATGTCCAACTAGGCGCTTTGCAGTGCCTTATCCATGCACCGTTCAACGGAGGAACGACCATGGCACATACTACCCCAAAACGTACCCTGCCCGCCTTGCTGTGGGCCCTGGCAGCCCCGCTGGCGCTGCTGGCCGCGCCAGCCGCCGCCACCTCGATTACCTACGACTTCCTAGACTTGGTGGAAAGCCAGAGCACGGTTGTAACGGCTCAGCGGCCCGATGGTACAGTTTTTACCGGCATCCCCGAAGAAGGCAGCTACCGCTGGCTGAGCTGGGATCAGAACGGGCTGACTGTCACCGCCTCCACCGAATTTTGGGAGGAGGACGACAATGGTGAGGTCGTGGCCATGATCCCCGCGTTCGTCTATCTCGAGTCGGACTTTGCCGGCCTCGG
>JAEZAA010000118.1 GCA_023430625.1 Pseudomonadota bacterium | reverse complement strand
TGCACGAACAACTCGACCTCGAACGAGCGCTCGGAATCGCGCATGCCCAGGCCACGCAAGGCGTTGTTCCAAGCGGAGCGCTGGAAGCTTTCCGGTGACCGCACGCCAATATTCCGCACCACGCCTGAGATCACAAATTGCACGCCAAGATGCTTGGCGGCTTCCAGCGCCTGGGTCAGGGTCTGCCGGTCGGTCTGGCGGGCCGGCGCGTTGGTCGGATCCTCGTACAGACGCAGATGACTGGCCTCCAATGCCAACACATGGCCACGCTCATTCAGCGCCTGGGTCAGTACACCGGATAGCGCCCGATCGACATTCTGCAACTGACCAATCAGAGCCTGCTCCGGGTGCTGCAACGAAAAGCCCAGCACCGCCACCGGCTTACGGTAACCATTGGCGGTATTCGCGGCGCAGGTTGCAGCAGGCAGGCTGACCACGTCCGCCGCCAGGGTGAGCGTCATCATGTTGCCGCTCACCTGCTCATCCAGAATGCGGGTGCCGCGGATCTGGACATCACTACGCACGTTGAGCCGATCCCGCGTCAACTGCCCCTGCTCCACGGCCGATTCACTGGACACGCGCGCCTGAGTTCCCAAGGCCAGCTGCCGTAACGCATCGTCCCGTGCAGCCTGGCGGGCCAGGTCATATTGACCGGCAACCACTTCGGCACGGCCCGTGGCGGTCATCCAGGCCGCCTGACACCAGGATGCTCCCAGCAGCAGAGCCAGGGCGACAAGGCGGCAAAGCCCGTATCCTCGGCGACCAGGCAGATCGGCGACCATGGCTATTTGTCCTTGCTGATATGGTAATAGTAATTGCTGCGGGCGCCGTCGCCGCTCCGGCCGCCTTCAGGCACCTGCTCCGGCGCGCTGCTCAGCGTGCGGGGCGTGCCAACCGTCAGATCCCGGAACACGCCCGGCGCGATGGTCACGTCCTCGCCGCTCGGCGCTTCAGAGGATGCAGGCATTTGCAGGCGGCAGTCTTCGGAGTATTTGAAATGATTGAGGTTGCTGAGGCAGTCGCGGAAACGCCCTTCCAACACCAGCTCCAACTCCGTTTCGAAGCCACCGCCGGGCAATTCACTCACGGAAACCACCCGCGCGCCCCGGATTACGGAATCCACCAGCGTGCGATACCGATCATCCTGCAGCACCATGTCCTGAACCCGGGACGAACCGGTCAGCGAGGTTCCGTAGACGCGCTCCGCCAGCGCCCGGTAGGCATCCAGTTTGGACGCGCGCATGGCCATCAAACGGTGCCGCTGCAGCATGCGGTCGCGCGGATCCTCATAGGTGCCATAACCGGTGACGCGCAGCACCATGGGTTCCTGTGCCGTCTCGGCACCGGGCGCCACATCGGGCTGGATCGGCGCACAGCCCCAGGCGGCCAGGGTGAGCAGGACCAGGGAGACACCTGTTCTTAATCTTTGCATGGTGGATTCTCTTCCGAAAAACATTGGGTTGAACACGTCTTCAACCACCAGAGTACAGTTCAGCAGCGGCAAAAATGCCAGCCAATACGGCCTTTCAGGGCTTTATAAGAAAAATCCGTGCCATGATCGCTCGAAAACCATGAAAGCCTCAGAGAGGAGGCAAGAATCCTCTTAGCAAACAATGTGTTAATCTGAAACACCTGTTAATAAAGGAGGCCAGAAATGGCCTGCCTCCGATACCAGCACTTGTCCTGGGCGGAAAGACTTTGCCAGTTCCTTGGCGCACAGGACCAAGCCTTGCCCTCTGCGAACAAGTCCGCCGGGCTAGCCAGCCCCTTGAGACGTCCTTATTATTAGCCTCCAACATGTATTAGCTTCCAACCTGCCAGGCCAGATGAATCCCATGCGAAAGTATCTTGTAGGCGGCGCGGTACGCGACCAGTTGCTGGGCCTGCCGGTCAAGGATCGGGACTGGGTCGTGGTCGGCGCCACGCCCGAGGACATGCTGAGCGCCGGCTATAAGCAGGTCGGGGCCGATTTTCCCGTGTTTCTCCATCCCGACACCAAGGAAGAACACGCCCTGGCCCGAACCGAACGCAAAGCCGGCGTGGGCTACAAGGGCTTTATCTGTGACTTCTCCCCAGCAGTCACCCTGGAAGAAGACCTGCTGCGGCGGGATCTCACCATCAACGCCATGGCCATGACCGAGCAGGGCGAACTGGTCGACCCCTACGGCGGCCAGCGCGACCTGGAACAACGTCAACTGCGCCACGTCTCCGATGCCTTTCGCGAAGATCCTCTGCGGGTACTGCGGGTCGCGCGCTTCGCCGCGCGCCTGGCCCCACTGGGGTTTCAGGTCGCGCCCGACACCCTGGCCTGCATGGGCGATATCGTCGCCAGCGGCGAAATGGCCCATCTGACGCCTGAACGGGTCTGGCAGGAAACCGAACGCGCCCTGCGCGAATCGACGCCCTGGGTCTATGTGCAGGTGCTGCGGGATTGCGGCGCCTTGCAAGCCATTCTGCCGGAGCTGGACGCCCTGTTCGGTGTCCCTCAGCCGCCCCAACACCATCCGGAAGTGGACACCGGACTCCACAGCCTGTTGGTTCTGGAGCAGGCGGCGCGCCTGAGCCCCAGCAGCGAAGTGCGCTTCGCCGCCCTGATCCACGATCTCGGCAAGGGCGTTACGCCTGTGGACGTGCTACCGCGTCACATCGGCCATGAGCAGGAAGGGCTGGCGCTGATCCGGGCCGCCTGCCAGCGCCTCAAGGTCCCGAACGGGCATCGCGATTTGGCCCTGCTCGCCGGTGAGTTCCATACCCATTGCCATCGGGCACTGGAACTGCGGCCTGCCACCATTCTCAAGTTGCTCAAGCGTGCCGATGCCCTGCGCCGGCCGGAACGCTTCGAGCAGTTTCTCCAGGTCTGCGAAGCCGACGCCCGTGGCCGCACGGGACTTGAACAGCGGGACTATCCCCAGCCGGATTTGCTGCGGACCGCACTGGTCGCTCTACGCAGCGTATCGGCGCGAGATCTGGCCGATCAGGGTCTGACGGGCGCCGAGATCGGCGAGCGCCTCGAACAACTGCAGTTAAAAGCCATCGCCGAAGCCATTAAGAACTTCCGCGCCCAGGTAGCCCCGCATCATGACTGATTACCCACTGCATCCTCGCCCCGTAGCGCTTATCACCGGTGGCGCCCGCCGTCTGGGCGCGGCCATGGCCCGCCATCTGCACGCGCAGGGCTATGACCTGATCCTGCATTACCAGCAGTCGCTGGCAGCGGCGGAAGAACTGCAGGAAACGCTGAATCGGCAGAGAGCCAATTCGGTCCATCTGGTCTGCGCGGAACTGAGCGATCCCCATGATGTGCGCCGCCTGGCGGCACGGGCGCTCCAGTGCTTTGGCCGGCTCGACGCGCTCATCAACAACGCCTCGCAGTTTTTCCCGACCCCGCTGGTCAGCGCCGACGACCAGCAATGGCAACGCCTGTTCGATACCAACGTGCGTGCGCCCTTTATTCTCGCCCAGGCGCTGGCCGACAGTCTGCGCCTGACCCGTGGCAGCATCCTCAATATCGTCGACATCTATGGTCAGCGTCCGCTACCGGGACACAGCCTGTATTCCGCCAGCAAGGCCGCCCTACTCTCGCTCACCCAGTCACTGGCGCTTGAATTGGCGCCAGATATACGGGTGAACGGCATCGCGCCGGGTGCTATACTCTGGCCCGATCCAACCCATACCCCCCCGTCCACCGAAAGCGACAGCAATTATCAGCAGGCCCTGCTGCAAAAGGTTGCGCTGGGACGCCGGGGTGAGCCGGATGATATCGCCCGCACCGCCTGGTTCCTCTTGGCCGAAGCCCCATACATTACCGGGCAGGTGATCAACGTGGATGGCGGTCGCACCCTGACCATTTAGCCTGTGACCGGCCAGATCCCGTCTGACCCGAGTCGTCCGGAATTTCTGTTAGCTCTTCAGGAGATCCACATGAGAAACGTCGTAATCGTGGCCGCTAATCGTACTCCGATCGGAGCTTTCGGCGGTGCCCTCGCCTCCCTGCGTGCCGATGAACTGGGCAGCGCCGTAATCCGGCACATGCTGGAACAGACCGGCATCAAGCCCGAACAGGTGGATGAAGTGATTCTCGGCCAGGTTCTGACCGCTGGTTGCGGCCAGAATCCGGCGCGCCAGGCAGCCCGTCGTGCCGGTCTGCCGGATCAGGTGCCCGCGATGACCATCAACAAGGTGTGCGGCTCCGGCTTGAAGGCCCTGCAACTGGCAACCCAGGCCATCCGCCTGGGCGACGCCGACATCATCATCGCCGGCGGCCAGGAGTCCATGAGCCAGGCGCCCCATGTGCTGCCCAACTCCCGTAACGGGCAGCGCATGGGCAACTGGGAACTGGTGGACACCATGATCAAGGACGGCCTCTGGGATGCCTTCAACGATTACCACATGGGCATCACCGCGGAAAACATCGTGGCCAAGTACGACATCAGCCGCGAAGAACAGGATGCCCTGGCCGCCCGCTCCCAACAGAAGGCCGAGGCTGCTATCAAATCCGGCCGCTTCGCCGACGAGATCGTGCCCCTGAGCATTCCCCAGCGTAAAGGCGAACCTCTGCGGGTGGATACCGACGAAAATCCGCGGCCCGGCACCACGGCTGAGAGCCTGGGCAAGCTGCGCCCCGCCTTCAAGAAAGATGGCACCGTCACCGCCGGCAACGCCTCCTCACTGAACGATGGTGCTGCCGCAGTGATCCTGTGCAGCGAAGAGAAGGCTCGTGAACTCGGGCTGAAGCCCCTGGCGACCATTCGTGCCTATGCCAACTCCGGCGTTGATCCCGCCATCATGGGCACCGGCCCGATTCCCGCCACCCGCCGCTGCCTGGAGCGCGCCGGCTGGAATGTGGACGAACTGGAACTGATCGAAGCCAACGAAGCGTTCGCCGCCCAGGCCATTGCGGTCAACCGCGATCTCGGTTGGGATCCGGCCAAGGTGAACGTCAACGGTGGCGCCATCGCACTGGGTCACCCCATCGGCGCGTCCGGCTGCCGGGTACTGGTCACCCTGGTCCATGAGATGGTCAAGCGTGATGCCCACAAAGGTCTCGCCACCCTCTGTATCGGTGGCGGCATGGGCGTGGCCCTGGCGATCGAGCGCTAAGCGCTAGCCGATGCTGCATATCGTGCTCTATCAGCCGGAGATTCCCCCGAACACGGGCAATATCATCCGGCTGTGCGCCAACACGGGCTTTCAGCTCCACCTGATCGAACCGCTGGGCTTTGCCTGGGACGATAAACGCCTGCGGCGGGCCGGACTCGATTACCACGAGTTCGCCGCCGTGCAACGTCATGCCAATCTCGATGCCTTTCGGGCGGCCTACCCGAACAGTCGCCTGTTCGGGCTCTCCACCAAGGGGCGGCGTTATTATCATGACGTCCCGTTTGCTGCGGGAGATGCCCTGCTGTTCGGGCCGGAGACCCGGGGCTTGCCCGAGGACATTCGATCAGCCCTGGGGCCGGAGCACCTGCTGCGAGTCCCGATGACCGCCAACAGCCGCAGTCTGAACCTGTCCAATACGGTCGCGTTGGTGGCCTATGAAGCCTGGCGCCAGCTTGGTTTTACAGGCGCGCAGTAGCCTGCCCTGAACAGTCAGCGCATGGAGCAGTAAAGGAATAAAGCGGTAAGAAACATCGGATAGCAAAACGGGCACTGAAGTGCCCGTTTTTGTTTGCAGCCTGAAGATCCGGAGGATCAATGGGCGGCAGAGGATTCCTGCTGTTGCTTCTCTTGCTGACGACGCATGGAGTCGGCGAAGATCGCGTCGAAATTGATCGGCGCCAGCATCAGAGCCGGGAAGCTGCCTTTCAGCACCACCGTGTCGATCGTTTCACGAGCGTAGGGGAACAGAATGTTGGGGCAGAATGCGCCCAGCGTCTGTGCCAGTTGCTGCTGGTTCAGGCCTTCGGCCAGGAATACACCAGCCTGCTGGATTTCAATGATGAAGGCGACCTTGTCTTCAACCTTGGCCGTGATGGTCATGGACAGGACGACTTCGAACTGGTTGGAGCTGAGCGCCTGATTACGGGTGTTCAGATCCATGCTGATCTGCGGCTTCCATTCCTTCTGAAAGGTCGCGGGCGCATTGGGTGATTCAAAGGACAGATCTTTGATGTAAATCCGCTGCAGTGCAAAGCTCGGCTGCTTTTGGGTGGCTTCCGTCATCGTAATTCCTTAGACAAGAGAGTGACTCAATGGTGACGCCTACGGTCATATGCAACATGAGCGGCTATATGAGACGTTAGCGGTCATATGAAAATCCAGTGCCACGGGCAATGTCCCATGGCTGCGCGGGTAATATGTCCGTGAAACGTAACACCGCGTAACGAACCATTATAGGTCCAATTCCGGGACTATGATGTGACGAATGCCTCCAGCCTGCAACCGTCTATGCAGGGGACCGGCGCAGCATGCCGTCGAGCTTGCCTTTCCGCTCCAGCTCATACAGCTCGTCGCAGCCGCCCACATGGGTGCCGCCAATCCAGATCTGCGGCACCGTATGGCGGCCGCTTTTCTGCATCATTTCACTCCGCTTCTCGGGATCGTTGTCCACCGGGATATCCTGAAACGAGACTCCCTTGCTGCTCAGCAGCTGCTTGGCGCGAATGCAGTACGGGCAGTAACGGGTGGTGTAAAGCACAACGGATTCGGACATGAGTGACACCTGTGGTTGCACGCTGGCGGCCACTACGGCCGGCGCTATGGATTCAGCCAGATCGGGAGACGAGACTCCCGACCACGGCTATTTCTGACCAGCAGCTATTTCTTGACCAACGGCATGTTGGCGTTGCGCCATTCCGTGACTCCACCCGCCAGCCGGCGCACGTTCTGATAACCCGCCGCGCGCAGTACCTTGCCGGCCATGCCGGTGTGCTGCCCCATCTTGTCCACCAGGACAATCTGTTTGTCCTTATATTTCTGGAGTTCAACCGCCCGGTCTTTCAAGCTGGCAAAGGGAATGTTCTGGG
>JAEZAA010000144.1 GCA_023430625.1 Pseudomonadota bacterium | reverse complement strand
ACGCCATCCCCCAGGGTCACCACATGAGAGAAGCCCACACCCCGGCTGAAGGACCAGTCGATGATGGCACTGGCAATGGTGCCGGATTGGCCGATGAAGGCGATCTTGCCCGGCAGAACGCCCATATGAGCATAGGTGGCATTGATATGCCGGGACGGCACCATGATGCCGATGGTATTCGGGCCCAGCACCCGGATGCCGGTTTCCCGCGCCGCTTCCTCGACCGAGTGCATCAGCGGCCGGCCGCTCAGGCTGTGGGTACGCGACAAACCGCCGGTCATCACCACCACGGCTTTCAGGCCCTGACGGCCCAGTTGCTTGACCAGCCTCGGCACGGTTTCCGGCGGCGTACAGATGATCGCAAGCTCCGGGCGAAACGGCATGCGGGTGACTCTGCGTACGCAGGGAATACCGTGCACGCTCTCATAGCCACTCTGGTTGACCACCAGCAACTTGCCGGGGTAGTCGGATGCCAGCAGGTTGCGCAACACGATCCCGCCCAGGCTCAAAGGCTTTTCCGACGCCCCGATTACCACGATGGACGCTGGGTTGAAAAGTGCTTCAAGGTATTTGGTGCTCACGTTGCCGCCTCTGCTGCCGTCCAAACAGACTACACTCTATGAAGAGGTGCCACCGACAATCAAGCTCCGCACAGGATCTGAAAGAAACCGGCACCAGGACAACTGTCTATTTATTCAGCATTCCGTGTCCGCTACACTGGACCACTCGCCTAGCCGTGACCAATCATCCATGAAGACCGCGCTCATCTGCCATCAGGACTGCATGTTACATAACATGGGTTCCGATCATCCCGAAAGCCCGGCGCGCATTGGCGCCATTCTGAATCAACTGCAAGACAGCCGCATCCTGCAGCACCTGGATATGTATCGGGCCGAACCAGTCAGCGAAGAAGCCCTGCTGCGGGTGCACCCGGCAACCTATATTGAGCAGTTGAAAGTCATGACGCCCAAGCAAGGTCGGGTCTATGCCGATCCCGACACCGCCATCATGACCCACACCCTCCCAGCCGCCTATTTGTCCGCCGGTGCGGCCGTGCAGGCCACCGACCTGGTACTCTCCGGCCAACACCAAAGTGTTTTTTGCGCCACCCGCCCGCCCGGCCACCACGCCGAGCGCAACAAGACCATGGGCTTCTGCTTTTTCAATAATGTCGCCATAGCCGTGCGCCATGCCATGCAGCACCATGGCCTTAAGCGGGTTGCCATCGTCGATTTCGACGTGCACCAGGGCAACGGCACCGTGGATATCTTTCAGGACGATCCCGCTGTGCTGCTGTGCTCCAGCTTCCAGCACCCCTTTTATCCCCACAGCCATTACTTCATCCAAAAGCCGAACATCATCAATTCGCCCCTGGAAGCCGGCACAAGCGGACTGGAATTCCGCCAACGGGTGGAGCGGGACTGGCTCAAGCCCCTGCAGCAGCACAAACCGGAGATGATCTTTATTTCAGCGGGATTCGACGGCCACGCCCTGGACCCCATGGGCGAGCTGCAACTGGTGGAAGCGGACTATCGCTGGGTGACGGAGATGGTGATGTCAGTAGCGCGGGAATACGCCCAGGGGCGCGTGGTGTCGGTGTTGGAGGGCGGCTATCACCTGCAGGCGCTGGCGAAGAGCGTGGAGGCGCATTTGGAGGCGATGGCGGGGCTGCGTTAAATTGCAGCCCCGGAGTTCCAATTAGACCAGGCCTTCTTTGAGTGCCTGCTCGCGAATGCCGTCCCAGCCCGCCTTAATGGTCCGCAAATGGCCAGCCACCTCATCCAGAATTTCCACATCGTTTTTCAGATTGGCCTGAAACAAGCGGTATTCCAGGTATTCGTAGAGCCGTTCCAGGTTCTGGGCCACTTCACCGCCCTGCTTCACATCCAGGAAGCTGCGCAGGCCGGCGATGATCTCGATGGCCTTGTTCAGCAACCGGTTCTTGCCCTCGTGCTCCTTGCGCTGCATCAGTCCCTTGGCCATCAGAATCCGTTCCAGCGCGCCGTCGTACAGCATCTGGATCAAACGGTGACGGTCGGCATCGACAACGCCGGTCTGGCGCCCTACGGACTGATACTGTTGCAATGCGTTCATGACTTACCTTCTCACTACGTCGTTGTTAGATGAAGCGGGAGCTTGCTGGTCAGCTCCCCTTGTTGATTCATTTGCTGGCACCCGATCAATCGTCTTTGTTGCCACCCACCAGCGCCGCCATCTGACTCTTGATGAAGTTCTGGGTGTTCTGCAGCCGGGACACCATGATATCGGCGGCGGTAAACTGCTTGGCCAGGCGCGTCGTCAGGTTCTCGATACGGGTGTTCATCTGCGCGCGCTGCTGGGCGATCAGCGCCAACTGCTTGTTGAAGCCTTCGTTGGTGGCGGTGATGACACCATGCTTGTCGAGAAAGTTATTGATCAGGTCCACGAACTGATCGCCGATCCCTTCAATATAGGTCACCTTGCCGCGAGCGCCCGTGGTGCCGCCGGTAATTTTGACCTGGACACCTTCCGCATCATCGCCGCTGGCCGCGGTCAGGGTCTGGCCACTGCCGGTGGCGGCCTTGCCGTTGATGGTGCCGGCCACGTCCAGCCCCGCAGTGCCCGCCACGGCATCCACGCCCCAGGTGGCAAGCACGCCATCGCTACTGGCCACCGCGTCCTGGCCGCTGATACCGGCGCCTGCCTCAATGCCCAGGGACAGCGCACTGCTGGGCCCCACCGAAGTGAATGCCACCGATGACGACACACCGGTGGAGTTCGAGGTAAAGGTCAGGCGATTGGAGTCGTCCAAGCCCACCGTGACGGATACCCCTGCCGCCTGCAGTGAGGTATCCGCATCGAGTTGTGCCTGAAACGCCGCCACCAAGTCATTACGAGTGTAAGAGCGCTCTTCCAGCGAAATCGGACCGGACGTTACGCCGTCAACGGAAATCTCATAGTCGCCGTTGCCCAGCTCGATCTGGCTGATCTCGGGCAGCGCAATCGTGCCCGTGAACTGACCGGAGGTCGCCGGCTGAGCTTCGCCATTATCCACATAGGTGAATTCGACGTTGGACTTGCTGCCATAGGTGGCGGAGGTGAACACCAGCTTGTTGTCGGCATCCAGGCCCACCTCCACCGAGATGCCCTTGGCGCTCAGATTGGTGTCGGCGTTGATCTGGCGCTTGAGCTCCTCCACGAATTCCGCGTTGCTGTAGCCGCTGGCGTTTTCAGTCAGCTCGATCAGGTTCGATTCAACCCCATCGATTTTGATCTTGAAACCGTTATTGCCGGCGTTGATCACCGTATTGCCGCTCAGCCCGGTGGTCGCCGTCAATTGGCCTTGGGTGGCTAGTCGAGTCACCTGGATGTCGTACTCACCCACCTTGGTGTTGAGACCTGCGCGTACGAACTCCACTTGCGTGTCCGAGGTCCGCCCCTGCTCCGCAAACAGCGCCACCACATCCGATTCATGATCCCGCAGCCCTTTTTTGAAGGCTTCCTTGTCGAAGCTGATGATGCCGGTTTCCGAGTTGGTGGATATGCCCACCTCGGCCAGGGAGCGGATATTGGCGCCTTCCAGCCCCTGAATCACACTGCCCAGAATGGCCCGGGACTGGCTGTAAATGGCGCGCACGGCAGAGTTTCCAGCCAGGGAACCGGACTCACCGCCCGGCTTATACTTACCAACTTCGTTAATAATGGTCTGAATTTCGTTGAATTTATCGATAAAATCCTGAACTCGCTGGGCCACCGCATCGGCGTCCTGGCCCACCTTGATGGTGGCAGGTGCCGTGACTTCGTCTGTCAACGTAAACGTCAGGCCCTCGATCACATCGCTGACGGTGTTGGACGCGCGCTTGATCGTAATGCCATTGATTGCGAATTCCGCATCCTGAGCCTCGATCTTCTCGTCCAGATTCTGGGCATAGGCGTTGAACGCCAACCGGGATAGGCCGTTGGTATCCAAATGACTACCGTCGTCATCCTCCACGCTGATCTCGATGGCATTGTCGGCGCCGGTGTTCTCGGTGTTCATCACCAACTGATAGCCGTTGCCGGTGTTGATCACGCTGGCGGAAATTCCCAGCTTGGCCCCATTGATCTCCTTGGCCAGGCCCTGCAGCGTGTTGTTGCCGTTGGTGAGCTCGATGGTTTTGGTCTTGTCGCCGCTCTTGATGGTGATCTTGCCGGTGCCCAGGGCGGTTTTGTCCTGGTCGTCGAACACCCCAGTGGCAAGGGAGTGGGACTGGGCGAGCTTGCTCACCGTCATGGAAAACTGCTGGGTGGACGCGGACGTGCCGGCGGTGACGGCGATGGAACTACTGCTGGAGGTGGCTGATTTGGCCGCGAGCGCGGCGGGGTTGCCCAAGGTCCGAGAGATCAGACGCAGATCGGTGACAGCGCTTTGCAGCTTGCCGAAATCGGAAATCTGGGTCTTGAGCGCTTCTTCCTTGGCCTTGAGGCGCTTCTCGATAGGCTCGCGCTCGGCATTGGCCAGCTTCTCGATCAGTTCGCTGGTCAGAATACCGGAGCCGATACCCAGGGAGGAAATGCTTGCCATAACCTAAACCTCGTCCAAAGCCTTGAGTCACCGAAGAGAACTTCGAGTCTCGCTCTTACTGAAGGTTATCGGCCGAAGGAGGCAAAACTTTGCCCCTTTCTTGTAATGATTCGTATCTGGCTTGCCGCCCCTGAAAACAAGGATGCCGCGCGAGGCGGCATAACGGGCAATCCGATCAGGCCTTCATATTGAACAGACTCAATGGCTCGTCCTGCTGCAGGTTACGTGCCAATCTGAGTGCTACTTCATCCGGGATCTGCCGAATCACTTCCTGGGTCTTGCGATCCAGCACGGTGATGACGGTTTTACCGGAGGACTCATCGAATTCAAAGCTTAGATCACGCTGGATCGATTGCACATAATCGTTCAATCGAGTCACCGCCTCATTCAGTTCTGCTCGCGGGTCATTGCCTGCCTGGGCTGCGTTGCCTGAAACCGCCGGTTTTTCGACACCCGACCCATGGATCTGCCGGATTACGGTCGCGGCGGGCCGTCCATCGGCTGCCGTTGAAGACGTCGGCTGATTCGAGGAACCAACCAGATTAAGACCATTGATTTTGACGTCGCTCATAACGCACCTCACCCAAACGTGAAATATTCCCTGGAGCAAATGGCTGAGCCGGGACCCTTACGGGCCCCGGCCTTGCCTTACCGGTGTTGCGATTACCGCAGCAGGGACAGAACCTGCTGACCGCGGCCGTTGGCCTGCGCCAGGATGGAGATACCAGCCTGTTGCAGAACCTGGGTGCGGGACATCTCGGCGGTTTCCGCCGCGAAGTCCGCGTCGCGGATCCGGCTGTTGGCAGCCGACAGGTTTTCACTGCTGGACTGCAGGTTGGAGATCGTGGCATCGAAGCGGTTCTGGATCGCACCCAATTGCGCGCGAGCCGAGTTCACCTGCTTCAGAGCGTTGTCCACGGATTCCAGGGCCTTGTTGGCGCCAGCTACGGTGGAGATGTCCACGTCCTTCAGGTACTGGCCGGAAGCGGCGCCGCCGTAGGTGCCGGTTTCCAGGCCCAGGCCCGCCAGAGCAGTGGTGCCATTGCTGCCAGCTTCGATCTTCATGGCGCCGGCAGAGCTCAGAGTGACGGTTGAGTAGGTGGTGCTAGCAACCGCATCCGCGTCCGCTTTTGTGCCACCTGCAGCCGTGATGTCGGAACTTGCAATATCGCTAGAGAGGCCGAAGTTTGCCAGTGCTGCCGCCGTACCACCGTTATCCGTCTCTTTGGTATCAAAGGCAGCAACAATGTTGCGTCCGTCTGCGGCAGTCAGGGTAATACCCTCGCCGTTGTCGGTGGCCACCACACCAGTCTGACCGCTCTTCGCGTTTATAGCGTCGATGGCCGAGATACGGTTCTCCTCTGCATCGCCCTGAACAGTGAGGCTAACTTCTACACCGTTCAACCAGAGTGCGGCCTGATGATCGGCAGTTCCAGCAGTAGTCGAGGTTCCTTCAACTTTTGTTGCATTCACCGTGGCTGTTACACCAGTCTCACCCGAGGCTCGGTTAATCGCAGCGGCAACGGCAATACCACTTGCTTGCTTGCTACTTGTTGCAGCATCGTCATACGAAGCCGTGTCGTCGCTCGCCTTGGCTGCACCGATCTGAGATCCGTTGATGACCAGATCACCAGCATCGAGATTATCGAAACCTGCATCAGCTCCGGTAGCAGAGGTATCACTGATACCCAACGCACCCGTGTTTGTGGCGTTTGTTATCTCCAGCTCAGCCGTCTCTCCAGTCGCTGTCGATGTAAAAGTAAACCGGTTGGAGCTATCTAAACCTACCGTTACCGCACCCGCGCCAATTGAACTACCATCTATTGCAGCTTGCAGGTCAGCACGAATATTATCAAGCGCGTCGCCGTCCGTAGCATAATTGGCGTTTAACGTAATCGTTGCAGCTGCCCCCCCATTCACACTGAGATCAAATGTTGCTGCCGTCGTACCGTAATCCGCGACAGTTGCAGCAGTTCCAGTTATTACTGCACCAGCCGCAGCGTTAGCCACTTGCGCCTTAGAGGTAGTCGCAGCTTCGCCCACTTTATATGAACCAGCTGCCAAACCTGAATTAGCCAGATTCGCACTGCCAGAGATATTGATCTCACCACCCTTTTCAGCCACCAGCGTGAAGCCACCTTCATAAGTTCCGGCAGCCGCTAGGCCTGTGTTAGCGGCATCCAGGTTACCACCGAAGGACAATTGGATATTCCGACCGTCCTTGGCAACCAAAGTCACACCAGTTGCATTATCACCAGAGTCAACCGCCATGATACCCGTTTGCTCGGCCTTGGCATTGATCGCAGCAACAACGGAAGCCCGACTGGTAGCCTCATCGCCCGTGGTATCGATGCTAATTTCGGTTCCGTTCAGTGTCACCGTGCCAGACTGAGCCGACGCAGCCATCGCTGAGCCGCCCACATCGTTCACGTCTACCACGGCTGTTACACCAGTCTCGCCGGAAACACGATTGATAGCAGCTGCCTTCGAAATAGCACTTGCTGCCTGGTTATGGGTAGAGGCAGTGTCGTCTGCGGCGCGAGAGGCCCCGACCTTGACACCATTGATGATCAAGTCACCACTTGCCAATGCTGCGTCCGTACCCTGCGAGCTCACACCACCCGTGCTGGAGACACCCAAGCTATCTACGGTAGCTTTACCAATGCTGACCTTGATGGTCTCACCGGAATTAGCACCCACCTGGAAGTTGGCATCCTTGAAGTCACCGTTCAGCAGCTTGACGCCGTTGAAGTTGGTTTCTTCAGAGACACGCTTGATTTCGTCCTTCAGCTGCTGAGCTTCTTCGTTCAGGGACTGGCGGTCTACATCGGAGTTAGTGGCGTTGGCGGACTGCACCGCCAGTTCACGCAGACGCTGCAGGTTGGAGGTGATGGAATCCAGACCGCCTTCAGCCGTTTGTGCCAGGGACATACCGTCACCAGCGTTACGCACGGCAACGTTCAGGCCGCGGATCTGGGAATCGAAACGAGTGGAGATCGCCATACCGGCGGCGTCGTCCTTCGCGCTGTTGATGCGCAGACCGGAAGACAAGCGCTGGAGGGAGGTATCGTTGGCGCTTTGCGCTTTGTTCAAATTGCGCTGCGCATTCAGAGACGCGATGTTGGTATTGATGATCTGAGCCATGGGAATTCTCCTGTAACCTTTTTCAACTTATTCAGTGGAGAAAGGGTTCACGCTCTTCCGTCAGCCAGCGCGCCGAACGTTGTGCGTTTAACCTGTCTGAAAGGGTTAGCGGCACAACGGGGAAATCCTTTAAGGCTTTGTTGTAACAGATTGCAACAGAGTGTTCTTTGATTTGTAACACAGACCCATGCCTCTGCTTCCGCCTTCACCGACAGCGTTCACTGGTTGTTTGGATGAGTGCCGTAGTTTCTGACGAGCACCATCATACGAAGAGGCCGCCTGCAAACCTGTGCACATATAAATGTGCCCCACCTAAGCTCCCTCTTATATAAGCACCAAGAGCTTCGTCCTGATCAAATAAAGCGGCAATTTACCGTCATAGTCCTCTGCCCTTGCCGCTTTGCCACACCAATTGCCGCATATTTAACCCGCACACCTCCCACCGAAGATTTGTCAATTCCGTCTAATTTCAATTACTTGATAGTTAAAGACGGGCCCATAAAGGAAACTGGCACATCTCTTGAATAAACATCTACAAACGCGGTGATTGCCGCCAATCCGTCAGCCCCATCGACGGAAATACTCAAAACCATGGCCGGTCGTTAATAGGCAACAGGCAACCGACACGAGCGGAACTGTCCGGCAGACTTCCTAAGATGAAGGGGAAATACCATGCCTCAGATTATTAATACCAATCTTGCGTCTCTGACCGCACAGCGCAATCTGAACAAGAGTCAGTCTGCCGGCGAAACCGCCATGCAACGTTTGTCCTCTGGCCTGCGCATCAACAGCGCGAAAGACGACGCCGCCGGCATGGCAATTTCTACCCGTTTTGATTCCCAAGTACGCGGCCTGGCCGTGGGCATCCGCAACGCCAACGACGGTATTTCCCTGGCACAAACGGCTGAAGGCGGTCTGGACTCCATCACCTCCAACCTGCAGCGGATGCGCGAACTGGCGGTGCAGTCCGCCAACGCCACAAACTCAAGCATCGACCGCCAATCGCTGAACGAAGAAGTTCAGCAGTTGAAGGAAGAGATCGAGCGAATTTCTAATGAGACGAACTTCAACGGCGTGAAGCTGCTGAATGGCGACTTCATGGGAGCGACCTTCCAGGTCGGTGCTAACGCGGGCGAAACCATTTCCGTCAGTATCGGCAAGGCCACGGTGGATAGCCTGGGCGTCTCCGAAGCAGGCGGTATCAGCGCCCTTGGAACCAACACCCCATTGAAGAACGGCGACCTGATCATCAACGGTGTAAAGGTGGGCGCGACACGGGCTGGCGATGACACTGCCTCCACATCCAATCCATCGGCCAGCGCCATTGCCAAGGCCGCAGCCATCAACCGCGTCGCTGATCAGACTGGCGTGACCGCCGTAGTCGACAAGAACGACATCGGTGGCTCCGCGATGACCCCAGCCGCCACAAGCGGCGGGTCCATCACGCTGAACGGCACTTCCATCGCCATTGACACCACCAGCGACCCCGCCACGACGCGCGCGTCGGTCGTTGCGGCAATCAACGCCCAGGCCGAGTTGACGGGTGTGACCGCCGTGGATTCCGGCGATGATAAAGCAGGTGTAACACTGGTGGCCGCCGATGGCCGCAACATCGAGCTGGATTTCGGAAACGGCACCCTCACCAGTGCCAACACGGGTCTGGCCCAAGCAGGCACCTATGAAGGGGGCTTCACCCTGGTGGCAGACTCCAGCGTGAAGGAAATCAATATCTCAGGTAGCTCCGACCTGGCGAATTCAGGCCTAGCTGCGGGTTCCTATAAGACGGGTGAGGCGACGGTTGCGTCTTCAAGTCGTAGTGCCGAGGCTGCATCCGCAGTCAATGTCACAGCGTCCGACATGAATACGGCGACCGGAGCGGTCAACTACAGTGTCACAAACGGCACGTTCGATTATGAATTGCGCGATGCAGCCGGAAATGTCGTGTCCAGTGGTGCAATGACTGTCGACGATGACCTGGCAGGCGCTAATTTGGCCGCCAACATGAACACTCTGGCAGGTTCGGTAATAGCTGATCTTCGCACAGCCATTGATGGCGATACGGGTCTGACGACAACTGCTGCCGATATCAATGCGGTTGTTTCTCCCGCTTCTGGAGCCGACGGCACTATTACTTGGTCTCTGGGGGGCGATCTGAAAGGATACTCACTGTCCTTCAGTAACTTCGCTGGCGGTCCCGATGCTAACGCCACGGCGGACTTGCAAGCCATGCTTGGCGGTGGTGGTAAGGTGATCAGTGGCGTCGACAATCTGAACAGTGGTGACTTGGTTATTAATGGCTCGCAGATCAGTGCAGCCAAGGCCAGCGATGATACCGCTTCTTACACTGGTGCGGCGTCTAGTAGTAAGGAAGCCAGCGGGATCTCCATGGCGGCCGCCATTAACCGTGCGTCCGGTGAAACCGGCGTGACGGCAACGGTCAATGCAACAACCGTTGAAGGGACCACCACCACCCCCGGCACGGCTGCTGATACTGCCGCCCTGTGGCTGAATGGCATTGAGATCAATCTGACGGTTCAAACCTCCGCCGAAGATAGCCGCTTGCACGCACTGGCACAAATTAATGCGGTGAGTGGCCAGACCGGCGTAGTAGCCACAGACAATGGCGAGGGCATTACCCTGACCGCTGCGGATGGCCGTAACATCGTCACCGCTTTTGACACTAATGAAGCCAATACCGGTAGCGGAAATGCAGTAGCGGCGTCGAACTTCGGCCTGAGCAGCAGCATTGCCAGTTCGGATATTTCGGATGGAGCAGTTGACAAGGCAGCCCGCCTGGCCAATGCCAATACAGCAGCCAATACCACCTACTCAACCGTCACCCTGACCTCCGCCGGCGCCATGACCATTGAAGCCGGCAGCAACGGCACGGCCGGTCTGGCAGGTCTGGGTCTGGAAACCGGCACCTACGGCGGCGCGGCCAATGGCCAATACCTCAAGGATGTGGATATCTCTACGGTGGAAGGTGCCAACAAAGCCCTCCAAGCCGTGGACAACGCCCTGAAGCAGGTGAACTCGGCTCGCTCTGAACTGGGTGCGATTCAAAACCGCTTCGAATCCACCATCATGAACCAGCAGATCACCTCGGAGAACCTGACCGCGGCCAACTCCCGCATCCGCGACGCGGACTTCGCGGCGGAAACCGCCGAGATGTCCCGCACCCAGGTGCTGCAACAGGCCGGTATCTCCATCCTGGCCCAGGCCAACGGTCAGCCCCAGCAGATTCTTCAGCTGCTGCAAGGCTAACCAGAGGCCAACTAACAAAAGAGCCCCTCCTTCGGGCAATGCTGTTCGTTTAAGGAGTCATTGCTCCAGATAACGTCCAGCAGGAAAATCCGGAATCAACTTCTGATTCCGGATTTTTTTATGTCCATTCAAGAAGACCTGCACACCGTCCTGGACATTGCCGAGCAGCCACTGACTCGGTTGGATGTCATCACAGAACATCTTCCAACCGATTGGATTCAAGCCGCGGCCACCTTGTCGGCGCAAGCCTCCATTCGGCGACGTCGCCTGCCACCGGACATGGTCCTCTGGCTGGTGGTTGGCATGGCGTTCTTTCGTCACGAACCAATCCTGGAAGTGGCCCGTCGTCTTAACATTGGCGCCGATGGCCTCGCCAACGAAACCCTCCTGGCCAAGAGTTCACTGTCCCAAGCCCGCCAGCGCCTGGGCTCGCGGCCGATCGAATGGTTGTTCCGACGGTGTGCCGATGTCTGGGGGTATGAGCGCTATCCCCATGATCACTGGCATGGCCTGCAAGTTTTTGCCATCGATGGCGCCTTGTTTCGGACACAGGATACGCCGGAGCTCCGGGATCATTTTGGGTCGGGCAATACCGCGACGGCACGCCAGACTCCCTATCCGATGCTGCGCCTGGTCACCCTGATGAACGTGCGCTCTCACGTGATGGCCAACGCCGCCATCAGCCCCTATCGCCGCGGGGAAATTCCCCTGGCCAGTGATTTTGTCGCCACGATTCCGGCCAACTCGGTGACGCTGCTCGATAAAGGGTTCTTCAGCGCCGATCTTCTCTTGAGTATCCAGGCGGAGCAAAACCGGCACTGGCTCATACCGGAGCGGAAGGGGTTAGTGTCTCGGGAGGTCGAGCGCTATGGCGACGGCGATTGCCTGGTGCGGATGAAGGTATCGCCACAGGCGCGCAAGAAGAATCCGTCCCTGCCGGAGCACTGGTCCGCGCGAGCCGTCACCTATGAAGTCCAAGGCAAGCCCAAGACGGTCTTCACCTCATTGCCAGCCGATCGATTCAGTGCCGAGCAGGTGGCGACGCTGTATCACGAGCGCTGGGAAATCGAGCTGGGCTATCGGGATATCAAGAGCTCGATGCAGCACAATACCGTCACGCTGCGGAGCAGGACCGTGGCCTTGGTGTATCAGGAGCTGTGGGGATTGCTGCTGGGTTATAACCTGGTCAGAAGAGAGGCTAGCCAGGCCGCCGTGGCGCATCGGCGCGCACCGGGGGACGTGAGCTTCAAATTCGCCTGCCAGTTCATCGCCAGCCAATTGCTGGTCATGGCCGGCGCCCTTTCTCCCGCTCACACGCCCAGACGATTAGCGGAGTTGCGAGGGAGTCTTGGATGCTTGTTTATTACGAGGCGTCCCAGGCCATCACAGCCCAGGACGGTGAAGATCTCGAAAACCCGCTTTCCGGTTGATCGCAATGCGGCTCCTCTTAAGTGAACAGCATTGCGTCAGTGACGGCCTTTTTAGTTTAGCGCTCCAGGTACTTGATCTTGTCCTTCACGCCATCCCATTCCTTGGCATCGGGCAGTGGATCCTTACGCTCAGTGATGTTGGGCCACTTCTGGCACAGCTCGGCGTTGATGTCGATATACTGCACCTGATCCGGTGGCAGCTCGTCCTCGGAGAAAATCGCCTCGGCCGGGCATTCTGG
>JAEZAA010000005.1 GCA_023430625.1 Pseudomonadota bacterium | reverse complement strand
TGTCGGTCGACGACTTCGGCACGGGCTATTCATCCCTGGCCCAGCTCAAGCAGTTGCCGGTGGACGAGCTCAAGATCGACAAGTCGTTCGTGCTCAAGCTCGATGCCAATTCTGAGGATGAGGTGATTGTACGCTCGACGGTCGAACTGGGCCACAACCTGGGGCTCAGCGTGGTGGCGGAAGGCGTGGAAAACCAGGCGAGCTGGGATCTGCTGAGCAGTTATGGCTGCGACCGCATTCAGGGCTACTACATCGCCAAGCCCCTGCCCGCGGATCAGGTCCTGACCTGGTTGCGCGATTACCGCGCGCGGCTGGCGGAGTCCTGAGCCGGGGTATTGGACTTGAGCAGGGCTTCCAGTTCGTCGGCGGGCAGCGGACGGCTGAAGAGATAGCCCTGCATTTCCTCACACTGGTGGTTGGCGAGAAAGCGTAGCTGCTGCTCCGACACCACCCCTTCGGCCACCACCTTCAAATTCATGTTCTGGGCCATGGCGATGGTGGCGGTGACGATGGAGGCATCGTCGTTGTCGTGGGGAATGTCCTGGATGAAGGACTTGTCGATCTTCAGGGTATCGATGGGAAGCCGTTTCAGGTAACTGAGCGACGAGTAGCCGGTGCCGAAATCGTCAATGGAAATGCAGACGCCGGTTTGGCGGATGGTTTCCAGGGTGGCGTGAGCGGATTCCAGATTCTGCATCAGGCCCGTCTCGGTGATTTCCAGCTCCAGCCAGCGAGCGTCCAACCCGGTTTCCGCCAGGGTTTCGGCGATGATGGCCGGCAGGCTGGACGACGACAGCTGTCGGGGCGACACATTGACGGCAATCTTCACGGCGGGCAGCCCCGCCATCTGCCAGGCCCGGTTTTGCTGGCAGGCCGCTTTCAGAACCCCTGTGCCAATGGCTTCGATCAGCCCGATCTCCTCGGCCAATGGAATGAAGTCCACGGGCGAAATGAGCCCTTTTTCCGGATGATTCCAGCGCACCAGCGCCTCAATACCGACAATCTGCCGGGTGGCGATGCTCACCCGGGGCTGGTAGAGGACCTCGAATTCGCCCTTTTCCAGCGCCCGGCGCAGGCTGTTCTCGGTGAGTAGCCGCTCCAGCACCTTGACGTTCATCTCCGGGCTGTAAAAGCGGAAGGTGCCGGATCCCAGCTCCTTCGCCTCATACATGGCGGTATCGGCGTTCTTGAGTAGCGTGGCGACATCGTTGCCGTCCTTGGGATAGACGCTGATACCGATGCTGGTGGACACACTGACCTCATGGCCGTCCAGGCGCACGGGCTGCTCGATGATATTCAGCAACTGATCGGCCACGGTGGCGATGGTCTCGATGCTGGAAATGCCCTCGAGGATCATCACGAACTCGTCGCCGCCCAGGCGGGCACAGGTGTCGCCGGGACGCAGCGCCGTGCGGAAGCGCTGGGCGAGGATGCGCAGCAGCACGTCGCCCTGGTCATGGCCCAGGCTGTCGTTGACCATCTTGAACCGGTTCAGGTCCAGAAACAGGATGCCCAACTGCTGGCCGAGGCGATTGGCGCTTTCCATCGCGTGGCGCAGCCGGTCGTGCAGCAGGTTGCGGTTGGGCAGTCCGGTGAGGGTGTCATGGGTGGCCAGGTGCTTGAGGCGAAGCTCGTAGTCCTTGCGCTGGCTGATGTCCTGCACCACGGCGATTACATACTGGGGCGCGCCTTGGGCGTCGTAGGTCAGGGCAATGTGGTTATTGACCCAGATGGTGCTGCCATCGGGGCGCAGATAGCGCTTTTCGATAAACGCCGGCTCGCCGCTTTGCAGCAGGCGGGCGAACACGGCGGCATTGGCGCGGGCATCGTCCGGGTGCGTCAGCTCGTGGATGCTGAGGCCCAGCACCTCTTCGCGGCGGCGGCCGACGATCTCGCAGTAGCGGTCGTTGGCCAGCAGCAGGCGGCCCTCGGTGTCGGTCTGGGAGATGCCGACGGAGGCCTGGTTGATGACGGTGTTGAGGCGCTCGTTGCTTTCGCGCAGCAGTTCCTGGCTGCGCCGCAGGGCGTCTTCCGCCTGGTCGCGCTGGCGATTGGCCATGACCTTGCCGGTGGTTTCGGTGCAGGCGCAGAAGACTCCCGTAATGCCGCCCCGTTCGTCCCGTATCGGGCTGTAGGAAAACGTAAAGTAGGTTTCCTCGGAATAGCCGTTGCGCTCCATCATTAGCAGCCGATCTTCGGCCCAGATGGCCTGGCCGGCAAGGGCGCTGTCCACCAGGGGCTTGATATCGTGCCAGATGTCCGACCAGAGCTGCTCGAATGGCCGGCCCAGGGCCTGGGGCAGTTTGGCACCCAGAATCGGGCGGTAGGCGTCGTTAAACAGAAATACGAGATCCGGACCCCAGGCCAGGAACATGGGATGCCCCGAGTTCAGCATGATGCTGACCCCGGTACGCAGGGATTGGGGCCACTGTTCAACCGGTCCAAGCGGCGTTTGCGTCCAGTCTTTCTTGCGCATGAGCGCGCCCATTTCGCCCCCGCCGGCTAGGAAATCCAGCGCGTTGGACGCAATCGGAGCGGGTTTGTCGGTCTGAAAAAACTCCTGCATGCAGCCACTGCGTTGGTCGTTGTTGTGGACGTGTCGATCGCTGCGGTGACGCCTGCCACCGGCTGCCAAAGCCTGAACCAAGTACAACCGCCGCTACGGCATGCGGGCTTGATGCGGGTCTGGTCCGCGCCGGTTCCAGGCTTTGAGATCGCTGGTAGGCCACGGAAACGAAATTAATCTGGGGACGGTCCTTACTTTATGGAACGGGCTGTCCGGTTTCAAATGTTGGTCAGGGTTTTGTGTGTTTTTGAGAATTGCTGCCTGCTCAGATAGCCGCAGGCCCTCATGCGGGTAGCGCCCAACCTGTAACCTTTACAGCCAGGCTGTAATTTTTGCGGGCTGCGGTGGGCGCCCCAGCAACCATTTCGGCGGCTGTTGCCGTCTATTTAATGGCCCGTTCGGGTGACGGTGAGGCGGTTGTGCACGTCGATCACGCCACTGCAGTGCTCGGCCAACCGTTCCGCGTGGCGTTTATCGGCGCGGCTGCCGACGCGGCCTTCGAGCGTGATCTCTCCGGCGGCGCAGGTTACTTCGATGTCGCTGGCATCCAGCTGTGGATCATCGGTCAGACGCTCGCACACCTCTTCCAGAATCCGCTCGTCGGTGCGCTGATAACCCTTGGGGCCACGCCCCCGGAAGTCTTGCTCAAGCCCCTCGGTGCGGGCGCGCAAGCTGTCGTAGCGGCCGCTGTCCGTCCGCAGATGGCGGCCGTAGACGGAGGCGTATTCGTCATCCTCGACCTGGTAACGATCATCCGAATCAGGTCGCGCCCCGGTTAGATCGTTGCGCTCGTAAAGAGGTATCTGGGCCCGTTGCATGGCTTCTCGTTGTCGACTGCGCTCCTGCGGACTGTCCAGTTGGCCAGGCCGATTCGAGGAAGCCGCGTTCCGGGTGTCATGTTGCGCCATGATGAACTCCTTGTTGGTCTTGTTGAACGTCGGTGGATAGCAATTCCAGGTGGATAACAACCCCAGGTGGATCGCAACCCCATTAGAGGCGGCCAGGGCGATTCATCGCGCGCGAGGTGCGCTTCATATAGAGCCGGCCCAGCAGCAAGCCGACACCCGTGGCGATGCCGGCCGCCAGCCAGGGACGGGCGCGGACCTGGCTGACGGCCTGATCCTGCCAGTGGCGGTAACGATCGCGGACGTTGTGGGAGCGAGGCTGGTGGCGAGCCTGCACATCGGCCCAGCTTTGCACCGGTTCGAGATCCTCGGCCTCGGCATCGATTTCCCGGCGGTAGGTTTCTTCCTTGGCGCCATAGCCATAAAACGGCGCCTTGGCGGCGGGGCGGTGGGTCGGTTCGTCGTGGCGGTCCTGGTGCAGGGGCTTGCCGCCATGGCCACTGCCGGCAAGCGACGGGTCCGAGCTCCCAAGCGTGCCGCTAGTGGCGCTGATGGAGGCGCCGCTGCCGGTCGCTCCAATGTCGGCCGAGCCGCTGAGCAGATTGTCGCTGGTCGCGCGTCCGCTGGCTGTTTTGCCGATGGGTGGATTGGCCGTGGGTGACTGGCCGCTGGAGGTTGTTCCGGACTCTGCCATCGTTCTATCTCCCTCGTTGGTGATGGATGAAATGACCTAATCAGGCCTGAACCGGCAGGGCGTTGGCTGGTGCTGCCCTGCTTCTGAGGCATGCATTCTTAGGAATGCAGGTAGCAATTTACATTCCAGGGTATGCCCGGGTTTTCCCGGACTGGGCCACTGACGCCATCACAAACGGTTATGAATGGCGGTTGCGGCAATGGCGGCCTGGCCGGTGGCGACGGCGATCTGGTCGAGCCGGTCGGTGACGTCACCCGCGGCATACAGGCCGTCGATGCTGCAAAGCAGGTGGGGATCCACCCGCAGACAGCCGCCGTCATCGCACTCGGCGCCCAGGGACAAGCCCAGGTCGCTGCGGACCTTGGTGCCCAGGGCACAGTAGAGCACGTCGAACTCCTCGCGCCGGCCGTCCGCCAGGGCTAGCTGAACCGCCCCACTGTCCGTGACCGAGAGATTGGTGCCATGACCTTCCAGCACGCTGACCTGGTGGCGGGTCAGTTCGTCACGTAGGGCATCGGTCAGCTGGGCGCAGCCGGTCAGTCCGATGAAGGTCAGGGCGCGGCTGTAATTGCGGATGAAGATGGCCTCCTTGACCCCGTGGCGTCCGGAGCCGATCACGCCGATGCGCTGGTCGCTGAACTCGAAACCATCGCAGATCGGGCAGTAGCGGATCAGCGCCTGCTCCTTGACCGCCTGAAAGCCGGGCAAGTCCGGGTCGAGGTCCACTACGCCGGTGGCCAGCAGCAGGGTGCGGGCCACGACCGGGCCGGCCGAGGTCTCGGCATGAAACAGTCCATCCGGACTCCGCTGCACCCGCTCAACCCGGGCCGGCGTCACCTCACCGCCGTAGCGCTGCAACTGGGTGCGCAGGCGCTCCAGTAGCTCGTTACCGTTGATGCCATCCGGAAAGCCGGGATAGTTGTGGCTGCGGGGAATGAGTGCGGCCCGACTCTGGCCGGCGTCGAAAAGGCGGACGTTGCGGTAGAAGCGGCGCAGGTAAATGGCTGCCGTGAGCCCGGCGGGGCCGCCGCCCACGATAAGGCAGTCCAGAGGCTTGAGATCATCCAGAGATTGCTGAGACGCCATGGGAGCTCCAATGCGGTACGGAAAAGTCACTTAAGAACCATACAGTGGCGCTCGCCTGCAGGGGGCGCCAAGACGCCGCCGGCCAGGACGGGTAGAATAGCCGGCGTCCTGCGACTAAGACCGACCCGATGCTCGAGAAAACGCACCTGATCAAGCTGGCCAACACCCTCATGCCCTTTGGCAAGTACCAGGGGCGGATGCTGATCGACCTGCCGGAGGAATACCTGCTTTGGTTCGCCAAGAAAGGCTTCCCGCCCGGTGAGCTGGGCATGCTGATGCATCTGGCCATGGATCTGAAAATCGAAGGCCTGGATGCTATGATTCGCCCCCTGAAAAAGCCGCCACGCGACGGCGCCTGATCCGATCCACCCGACGACGTAGCCAAGAGGACTCAGACCATGGCCATCAACTGGTTTCCGGGGCACATGCACAAGGCCCGCAAGGAGATTAAGGAAATCATGCCCCAGGTGGACCTGGTGATCGAGGTGCTGGACGCACGCCTGCCGTTCAGCAGCGAGAATCCCCTGGTAGCCGGCCTGCGGCGTGACAAGCCAGCCCTGAAGATCCTCAACAAGCGGGATCTGGCCGATCCCCAGGTGACGGCCGACTGGCTGCGGTTTCTGGAGCAGGATTGCAACGTCAAGGCCATTGCCCTGACCCAGAAGCAGCCTGGCGAGGTGCAAAGCCTGCTGCAGATCTGCCGCGACATGCTGGCCCACCGCAACCTGGAAAACCGCACCCTGCGCGCGCTGATCCTGGGCATTCCCAACGTGGGCAAGTCGACCCTGATCAACACCCTGGCGGGGCGCGCCATCGCCAAGACCGGGAACCAGCCGGCGGTGACCAAGATGCAGCAGCGTATTCAGCTGCCCAACAACATCGTGCTGCTGGATACGCCTGGTTTTCTCTGGCCCAAGCTGTCGCCGGCGGAGTGCGGCTACCGGCTGGCGGCGTCCGGCGCCATCAAGGACACGGTGTTCGAGTACGAGGATGTGGCCATGTTTGCCGCCGAGTATCTGATGCAGGCCTACCCCGACGCCCTGCGGCAGCGCTATCAACTGGACGAACTGCCGCCAACCGCCGTGGAGTTGATGGATGCCATCGGCGCCCGTCGCGGCTGTGTGCGCCGGGGCGGTCAGGCGGACCTGCACAAGGTGGCGGAAATTCTGCTCACCGAACTGCGCAGTGGCGCCATTGGGCGGATCAGCCTGGAGACACCGGCGATGGCGGCGGCCGTGCGCGCCGCCTCTGCGCCCGACGAACCAGAGCCAGAGCAGCCATAGGTAGAGCGGTCAAAGCCAGAGCCGCCGCACGGCCAATAGGCTCTGCACGCAGCGGAACAGGTCCTGAGCCGCTGCCTTGTGAGAGGTGAGAGGGCTCCACATAATTCAGGGAACGCGTCAGTCAAGGGACTTGCTGACATCCTCGTATGGCATGGCCATGGGCGGTCGCGGGTTTTTTGTCCGCGCGACGAACAGGAGTTGCCCATCGGTGTTTTCGTCATGCCGCCGGATAGGAGACCCTGAATGAAAGCACTCTGCTGGCACGGTAAGAAGGATATTCGCTACGACACCGTTCCCGATCCCAAGATCGAACATCCCCGCGACGCCATCATCAAAACCACCGCCTGTGCCATTTGCGGCTCCGATCTGCACCTGTTCGACGGCTTCATGCCGGGCATGGAGCATGGCGATATCCTGGGGCATGAGTTCATGGGCGAGGTGGTCGAGGTTGGGCCCGAGAACAAGAAGCTCAAGGTCGGCGACCGGGTGGTGGTGCCTTTCACGATCATCTGCGGCGAGTGCGACCAGTGCCGGGCCGGCAACTATTCCGTGTGCGAGCGCACCAACCGCAACAAAGAGCTGGCCGATACCATGTTCGGCCATACCACCGCCGGCCTCTTTGGCTACACCCATCTTACCGGCGGCTATGCGGGCGGCCAGGCGGAGTATGTGCGGGTACCTTACGCCGATCAGGGGCCGGTCAAGATTCCCGACGGCCTGACCGACGAGCAGGTGCTGTTTCTCGGCGATATCTTTCCCACCGGCTGGCAGGCCGCGGCCCAGTGCGACATCGAACCTACGGACACGGTGGCCATTTGGGGTGCCGGGCCGGTCGGCCAGTTCGCCATTCGCAGCGCGGTGATGATGGGCGCCAAGCAGGTGATCGCCATCGACCGGGTGCCGGAGCGGCTGGATATGGCGGAAGCCGGCGGCGCCATACCCATCAACTTCGAAGAAGAGAGCGTGGTCGAACGGCTCAACGAGCTGACCCAGGGCAAGGGACCGGAGAAGTGCATCGACGCCGTGGGCATGGAATCTCACGCCACCCGCTCCTTCGATGGTATCTATGACCGGGTCAAGCAGGCGGTGATGGCGGAAAGCGACCGCCCCCACGTGCTGCGGGAGATGATCTACGTCTGCCGCCCGGCCGGTACCCTGTCGATTCCCGGCGTGTATGGCGGGCTGGTGGACAAGATCCCGTTCGGCGCCGTCATGAACAAGGGGCTCACCATCCGCACCGGTCAGACCCACGTCAACCGCTGGACTGATGACCTGTTGCACCGGATTCAGGAAGGCCAGATCGATCCGTCTTTCGTGATCACCCACACGGCGTCCCTGGAAGATGGGCCGGAAATGTACAAGACCTTCCGCGACAAGGCTGATGGCTGCGTCAAAGTCGTACTCAAGCCTTGAGGAGAAGACTCATGACTCAACAACGGCACCTCTCCGGAGGCTATCAATCATCCCCCTATAAACATCCCTCCCATGCGGTGGCGCAGGGGCTGGGCTGGTTCAGTATCGGCCTGGGTCTGGCCGAGCTGCTGGCGCCCCGCGCCATGGCGCGGGGGTTGGGTATGGAAGGCAACGAGCGGCTCTTGATGTTGTATGGCCTGCGGGAAATCGCCACCGGCATTGGCGTGCTGGCGATGCGCGATCCCGCGCCGGCGGTGTGGGCGCGGGTGGCGGGCGATGTACTGGATCTCGCCACCCTCGGCCGTTATGCCGGCCGGGGCAACGCCCGCCGTGCCAATGTGCTGACGGCCATCGGAGCGGTCGCCGGCGTGACGGCGGTGGACTGGGGCTGCGCCCGTGCGCTCAGTTCCGAAGCCGATCTGCCGCGGGAGATTCCCAATTATCGGGATCGGGTCGGCATGCCGCGCTCGCCCGATGCCATGCGCGGGATTGCTCGCGATGCGGCCGAGGTGGGTATGTCCTTTGTGAGAAATGGCGGACGCCGAACATCGCCTGCAGTGGATTTGCCTGTGGCAACGCCAAGTTTATAGATGGAGCTTGGTTGGAATGGGGCGGGCAAGGGGAGGACAGTTTCGAGAGCATGAAAAAATTAGGCCCCTTTAGCGGGGCCTAATCCTATCGCGATAAGTCTTAAGCTGCGCGCTTGCGGCTAGCCAGACCCAGACCCAGCAGACCCAGACCGAACAGGCTCAGGGTAGCAGGCTCAGGAACAACAGACGGTCCATTCACCAGGGAGACAGTTGCTCTTACGGTTACAGGCGCACCTACTTGAATGCCGTGCAGGTCTCCAAAAGATACGGTGTATTGGGTGCCGTCCGCCAGCGTAAAGGGGTTGATCGGATCCCATTTCAGCGCACCGCCACTAAGGGTGGAGCCAAAGAGTTTGATAGAGCCGTAGTAACCATCACCAGTGCTACCTGCGGAGGGAGCTACTGGCAACTCGAACGCGAGTTCGGCCGCCAACTCGACATCCCAACCATGGTCGAATTTATCAAAGCTGATATTGAAGAAATCGAAGGCGAAAGATTGGCCTTCATCAAGAGTAAACGGACTATCAGGGCTGTCACCAAGGCCTGCAACCTTACTGACGCTGAGATCGCATCCGGTGTTCAAAAAAGAGTCGCAATTGGTGACCTTAACGGAGGAGTTCGCACCATCAATGTCGAATGTAACGGGAACTGCAAGCGCTACCGAACTCATAGCCAGCATAGAACCGGCAACAACGGCTTTAAATTTATTTTTCACTTTCTTTTCCTTTAGAAATGAGGTTGTACGACACACTGCATACAGCCATAAGTGGATGTACGACAGCATACGTACAGCCAAAAGTATGCCATATGGTCAAATCAATATAAGTTAACAATCACTTACAGTGGTTATTGTTGCCTGCCTAGGGTTAGGCCAGGATAAGTGTGTGTAAAATATCCTGACGATTTGTCGCGTGCTGTCGACAGGATTCTTTGCATGTCTCAAGATGGATAAACTGAACGCGCCGTCATTGCGAGGCTGTAAGATGCTCTCTAGCCTCCTGTGCTTTAGGTGTAAAAAATACCGACAAGGTTTGGTGGCTTTGTAAAGAGCCATTTTTCTAACTGCGGCACAGAGATGAGCTATCACTACACACACACCACCTGGCGCAAAGTGTGCACCAATTCCACCAGTTCCACCAGTTCCACCAGTTCCACCAGTTCCACCAGTTCCACC
>JAEZAA010000236.1 GCA_023430625.1 Pseudomonadota bacterium | reverse complement strand
ACTCTTTACACCTCAAAGACTGGTGATTCCATGTTCAACACCCATCAGCAGCTCGAAAAATCCCGCCTTGGCCGCCTGCTGGTCAATCGCGGCTACGTCACCGAAAGCCAACTGGAAGCCGCGCTCGTCGAACAACGCCAGACCGGGCGTAAGCTCGGCGAGGTTCTGGTCGCGCAAGGCTTGATCAGCGAGCGTAACCTGACCCGTACCCTGCGTCACCAAAGCCGCTACCGTTATGCCGCCGCCTTTGTTGCCATGGCGGTTGCGCCCTTGCAGCCGGCTTTTGCGGTGGGTGCTAATCCGGTCCAGCAAACGGGCACCGATGCCGCCGCAGAACAAATGCTGCAGGCGCAACGCAAGGGGCTGCAGCCGCTGGATGAGGGTGAGATGTCTGCCGTATCGGCACAGGGGCTATACCAGGATCTGCAAGCTCTGGCGAATTGGACTCCGCAAACCGAAGAGCGCGAGGATGCAGGGCTTGATACCGTTCTGACGCTGGCGAAAGCGTTCTCACCCGTGTGGGAAGTGCTGGATGCCAAGGTGGTGATCGAAGGCGTGCATTATGGCGATCGCGAACCAGGCTTGAGTCTCACCGGGGACGGCGGGTTCAAGTTGGCCATGCCTAAGCTGGTGGAAAGTGTAAGGTATGAGGATATTCGTCCAGCGGGATCTGAGGGCCCAACGTTTGGCACCATATCCCTGACGAATCTGCGCTTTAACGATAACTTCTCGCTGATTTTGCGTCCCCGTTAATGCCCGATTCCTGGCGCTGGTGAGCGCCATGAGCTCTGCACCCGCAGCCCCGGTTTTCCGGGGCTGTTGCGTTTTAGAGGGTTCAATGGGGAGCAAGCAGGGTGCACAGGCATGAATGGGCAGGTTGTGCCCATGCACTCCGGATCAGGCGTTCGCCAATAGATGACGGCCGCCCATGGACGAGCCTTGGCCATTTTGGCCATACAGGCGCTGCTGGTTGTCTTGCCCACGCACAATGGCCATGACCCGTTGCAAGGAGTGCTGTGAGCGCGACAGGATTCGGGCGTTCACCTCATTCTGCATTTTGCAGTGATCAAGTTGAGCGGCAACGCTCTCCCAGAGTTCCACCACATCGGCACGGCCAATCTTGGCCAGCGCTTGTTTGGCATGCTCGGGCGACAGTTTGAGGTTATGTCGGGCAAATAGCTCCGTCTTGAGACGAGCGTTTTGTTGGAGCTGCTGGGCGCTTTCGGCCTTGCGGGAGAGGGCCTGCTGCAGGCCGTCGTGGTCGCGGGTTTCCAGCGCGGAGCGCTCGTCTTGCAGACTACGCTCCAGCTCACTCAGGGACAGGGCATCTTGTTGCAGGATAGGGATCAGGGAGTCAATCAAACCGGCCATGCAAAACCTCGCAGACGTTACTTAGTTTCCTCCTCGAAACTAAGCAATTTGCCTGCCAGTTTTTGATTGTCGATGTGATAACTGCCATCGGCCAGTGCTGCCTTGATGCGAGCGACTCGTTCCTGATTGACTTCCGGCAGACGCTTTACGCCGTCTTCCAGCTGTTTCAGGTTCTGGGCCTGGCTGCTGAAGCTGACTTGGTCCGCCCGCGACGTGCTGCTGGCTTCTTTGGGTTGAGCAGACGCGCCATTCTTGCTGGCATCGGTCACCGCATTGCTACCTTCCGCCTTGGGCCGCATGGCGCCCGGCGAATTAGGATTGATTCCGTTGAAATTGACTGGCATGGCCGTTTCTCCCGGCTGGAATTCTTGACTCAATTTCTGTATCGGCAGCATTCGTTAAAACTTTAGGATCTTTTTTGCCGATTGCGTAAGTTCTTGGGAACCCCGTCACAAACACCGCTCTAGTGGCGTTGGGGCTCGCCGTAACAGGTTGTTCGGGGGCTAGATCTGAACCTCAACCACGCCAGCCTCCACGACTTTGGCGCGGATGACGCGCTCGGATGACGTATTTCTGACACTGATCTGCTCGCCCACCCGGCCATCCCCGAGCGCCAGGCCTGGCGCCTGCACTGCCATCTGACTGCCACGGGCGTTGATGATAACCGCATCGCCGCGACGAATCACTTCAGGGGCTGCAAGAATATTGGGGTAGAGTGGGGTGCCGGCATCGAGCGTTCGTTTCATCTGCATACCGATCACCTCGTCAGGGTGACCAAAGTAGCCGTAGCGCAGGCTGGATACGTCCACTTCCGTCAGACTGAGGTCGGCTGCGCTCACACGCTGCCCGCGCGCTAGGCTGACCGCGGCGGTCACCACGGACTGCCAGGCTTGCAAGCGCACCGGCACGTACAGGCTCCAGGGTTGACTCCCATTGCAAAGCACCCGCACGGAGAGCCGGGTTTGCAGCGATGTACCATCGAATTCGGTGGTGGGGGATTCGCTGCACACCGGCAGGTTCAGGCGTGGGTCGAGCCGGCCCACTTCAAACTCGACGCGGCGGCCAAACTCTGCCGCTTGGGCGGCAACAAATTGTTCCAGGTCATGCTGCACTTGATCCGTAATCTGCTCAATGGCTGTCTCGGGCGCAGTGGATCCCGCCACGGCCACGAGAGGTGAGGCCAGCAAGGCCATAAGAATGAATGCGGCAGGTAGGCGAAAATGCATTTTCTGTCCTATTCTGTAGTCAATCTTCAACCGACGCACACTGAGGTGCGGCCATATCGAATGGGGCAAGACAGGGACGAATCTGTCGGGCGTGCACCAACGTTTTTTTGACGCTCGATGTGCTCTTCATGTAATAGAAGCAAGCTGCGTGCCGTAAATCGACCGCGTTTGGGAGTCTCTTGTATGTCAGGTATTTTGGATAGCGTGAATCAACGCACGCAACTGGTCGGACAAAACCGGCTGGAGCTCTTATTGTTCCGTCTGCAAGGAAAGCAGGTCTACGGAATCAACGTCTTCAAAGTCAAAGAAGTGCTGCCCTGTCCCAAACTTACCAGCATGCCAAAGAGCAATCCGGTGGTGCGGGGTATCGCCCATGTTCGTGGCATGACGCTGCCCATTCTCGATTTGAGCAAAGCGATTGGTCAGCGCGCGATTCCCGATGAGGCGCTCGCGACCTCCTTTGTCATCATTACCGAATACAATCGACGGACGCAGGGATTCCTGGTCGGGGGCGTCGACCGCATCATCAATACCAACTGGGAAGAGATGCATCCGCCACCCAAGGGCACGGGCAAGGAAAACTACCTGACTGCCGTCACCCAGCTCGACAACCGGCTGGTGGAAATCATCGACGTGGAGAAAATTCTGGCAGAAGTCTCGCCGCGTCGGGTGGAAGTGAGTGACGGTATCGTTGATCAACAACTCAGTGCCAAAGTGAAGGAGCGTGCGCTCAAGGTGCTGGTGGTGGACGATTCCATGGTGGCGCGCCGCCAGATCCAGCATTGCATGGAGGCCTGTGGCATTGAGGTCATTACCAAGAACGATGGCAGGCAGGCACTGGAGTATCTTGAGTCCTTGGTCGCCGATGGCAGCAAGGTCAACGACCATCTCGCCCTGATGATTTCCGATGTGGAAATGCCGGAGATGGATGGCTACACCCTGACCAATAACTGCAAGAACAATATGCGGTTAAAGGATCTGTATATTATGCTTCACACCTCTCTCAGTGGCATTTTCAACAAGGCCATGGTGGAAAAGGTGGGAGCTGACGATTTCATGGCGAAATTCAATCCGGACGAATTGGCAAACCGCGTCAGCGCAATCGTTAAAGAACGAATGCCGGCTTAGGCATGAGTGTCTTGTCCGAGTTCAGTCCAGTGGGTGCCACCAACTGATGTCGACCGGTTCTAGCCAACAAAAACCGACGTCCAGCGAAGACTACATCAAGTTTCGCGACTTCCTGCAGAAAGCCAGCGGCATTCTGCTGGGCGACAATAAGCAGTATCTGGTCAGCAGCCGTCTCCGTAAAATCCTGTTGGAGCAGGAGATCGGCAGTCTGTCGGAACTGGTGGACCGGATGCAGCGGCAGCCGCGTTCCGGCCTGCGCGAGCAGGTCATCGACGCCATGACCACCAACGAGACCCTGTGGTTTCGGGATATTCATCCGTTTCGCATTCTGGAAGACAAGCTCTTTCCAGAACTCGGCAGCAGCACGAGCGTTCAGCCCCTCCGGATCTGGTCCGCCGCCTGTTCCACCGGACAGGAACCCTATTCCATCGCCATGATCGCGGAAGAGTACCGCCGCCGGAAACCCGGCGCACTGCGGGGTGGCGTCAGCGTGGTCGCCACCGACATCTCCAGTCGCGTGCTGGCGGCGGCCAGGGAAGGGGAGTACGAGATGTTGGCCATCGGGCGTGGCCTTTCAGAAGAGCGCCTGAAAAGCTTTTTTCACAAGACCGCCTCCGGCTCCTGGAAGATTAAACCGGAGATTCAGCGCTGCGTGGAATTCCGCCCCCTGAACCTGCTGGAATCCTACGCCCTGATGGGCAAGTTCGACATCATCTTTTGCCGTAACGTGCTCATCTATTTCTCCAGCGATCTCAAGCGCGACATTCTGGAAAGGATGCACGCCAGCCTCAAGCCGGGCGGCTACCTGATCCTGGGCGCGTCGGAATCCCTGAATGGATTGCCGGACAAGTATGAAATGATCCAGTGCCATCCGGGGATTATCTATCGGGCCAAATGAGGCAATGGGTAGGGAGAATGGCAGGGAAAAAGACCCTCTCCCAATCTTGCAGCTACCCTCAGAATCGGATAAAGTAGCGCCCTCTTCAGCTAGCCGCCCAAGTGAAGCAACAATTTCAGGTTTTGGTGAGGTGTCCGAGCGGCTGAAGGAGCACGCCTGGAAAGTGTGTGTACGTTAATAGCGTACCGAGGGTTCGAATCCCTCCCTCACCGCCAAAAATAAAGAACCCGGCCTTGCGCCGGGTTTTTTATTTATCGATGAACGGGCGGGTGAGAAGCCTCGCGGGTTCGACTGGCGCGCAGGCGCCAGAACGTCGCCGTACACGGCGACGGCCCCGAAGGGGTGAGGGCGGAGCCCGAATAATCCCTCCCTCACCGCCAAAAATAAAGAACCCGGCCTTGCGCCGGGTTTTTTATTTATCGAAAAACCGGAGGGTGGCTCTATAAACGATGTTCACTCCACCAATCTACGCCCCGGCAAATCAATTTCTGCCTACATATCCTTTAATTTTTATGTAAATAAATGTATCTGAATTTGTTGAATACTCACCTCAAATTACCTCTTGCTGATTATCAACCCCTCACCGAAAAAACCGTGGCTCAATAAATATCTGATTTTTTTTAGTCGGACGTACGCTCGTCGATTTTTTGCACAATTGTTCTGCTCGTTAGCTCTAATAGGACAACACAAAATTTACCGTCTACCCTTCAAGGACTACTAAATTGGCCGTCGGGATCTTTCTCATTCCGCGCGGCGATATGAGCCGTGGAGCGGAGTACAAGAATGAATAAGGTTTACCGTGTTGTCTGGAATGCAGCCAAGGGCGTATGGCAGGTTGTTTCGGAAATAGGCACGCGAAAGGGTAAAACCAAAACCCGTCGGGATGCATCCCCGGTCCTCAAGGCATTAGGCACGGGAGGCCTTCTCCTGGCCAGTGGCTCTTTGTTCGCCGGCGCATTGCCCACGGGCGGCCAGGTTGTGGGCGGCAAGGGCAGTATCTCGGTGGATGGTGACCACATGACCATCAACCAAGGCACCGATCACATGGCGATCGACTGGACCGGTTTCTCGATCGGCGAAGCAAATACGGTCCAGTTCATCCAGCCCGGCACTCACGCCGCCGCGCTTAACCGGGTTACCGGTGATCAAGTCTCCGACATTCGCGGCTCGCTCCTCGCCAATGGTCAGGTTTTCCTAGTGAATCCCAACGGCATCCTGTTCGGCCAAGCAGCGCAGGTGGACGTGGGTGGGCTGGTGGCCTCCACGCTCGATATCAGTGCCGAAGACTTCATGGCGGGGAATTACAGCTTCGAAGGCAGTAGTGGTAATGCTGTCATCAACCATGGCCGTCTGGCCGCCGCCGAGGGTGGCTTCGTGGTGATGATTGCCGCCCAAGTTGAAAACCACGGCGACATATTCGCCAATGATGGTTCGGTGCTGCTGGGGGCCGGGCAACGGGTTCGCCTGGATATGGGTGGTCCGGTAAAGCTGGAGGTGCAAGCCGAAGCATTGGCCGCCCTGATCAAAAATGGAGGCGCGATATACGCCCAGGGCGGCACGGTGATGCTGACCGCCCGCGCGGCAGAAAACCTTTCCACCACCGTCATTAACCATACCGGCGTCATTGACGCGCAGTCGGTGGAGGCGGGCGAGAATGGCCAGATCGTCCTGCATGGCGAGGGCGGTATCACCGAAGTGGCGGGTACCCTGAATGCCGGCAGTGACACGGGAGTAGGCGGCAGCATTACCGTCACCGGCGACTACGTGGGTCTGATGGCGGGCGCGGAACTGGATGCCTCGGGTCGCGACGGCGGCGGATCGGTGAAAGTCGGCGGCGGTTTCCAGGGCCGCGATGCGGAGGTGGTCAATGCCAAGCGGACCTACGTGGACGCAGACGCCAGCATCAAGGCTGATGCCTTGGAGCAAGGCGACGGCGGCCAGGTTATCGTCTGGGCTGACGATGCAACTCGTTTCAACGGCGAGATCAGTGCGCGTGGAGGCGAAGCCGGCGGTGATGGCGGCTTTGCGGAAGTTTCCGGAAAACAGTACCTGGATTACCGGGGCACGACGGACCTGCGGGCCACGAATGGCGAGGCTGGGACCCTACTACTGGACCCAACTGATCTGACTATCGTCGCCGGTAACTCCGACAATGGGGTTTCGAACGGCACACCCTTCGAGCCGAGCGCCGCTGGGTCGACATTGAACTGGGGAACGATCGAAAGCGCCCTGAGTAAAAGTAATGTCGAAATTACCACGGACAATGACGTTGATTCGGGGCAGGATGGAAATATTACCGTCCAGGATGGACATGCCTATACGTCACCCTACGAATTGAAACTGACTACCGCCGGCAGTGGCGGCGTCGTGATCAACGGGGCGATTACCAATAATGGCACCGGTAATTTCGCGGTTGATGCCGGAAATGGCGGTATTGCGGTAAACCAGGCACTTAATTTCGTGGGCGGCAACGTCACGCTGGAAACCGAGGGTGGGATTACCGGCACTGCGGAGGGTACTATCACCACAAGCGCAGCGGAAAACACAGGTGCAGCCTCCGGGCGGGTCACGTTAAGCGGTGCTCAGGGCGTGAACTTGGCTGGTGGAGTCAACACAAGTAGTTCAGACAATAAGTTGGGTCAGGTCGGGAACGCGGGGCAGATCATCGTGGCCAGTGCCGCCGGTAGCGTTACCCTGAATAGCCTGACCGCAACTGGCGGTAACAACACCTATAGTCCCAGCGATATTCTTTCTACGGGTGGCTCCGGTGGCCAGGGTGGGGGTATCACTGTCACGGCGGGGAATGGCTCGGTCGCAATTGGCGACGTCAATACCGCTGGCGGTGTCGGTCAGGATGGCGTGGGCGGTGGCGGCGGCACGGTAACGATTCGGACCACCGGAACTGACGATCACACGGATAACTCGATTGCGGTTGGCGCGATTACCACAACAGGTGGCAACAACACCCTGGGTGGCTTTAACGGCGGCAATGCCGGCAACATTCGTCTGGAAACTGCCAATAACGCCACTATTACCCTGAATGGAGATCTGGCGGCCGTCGGTGGAGCGGGTACCGATCCCAGCCCCCAGGGGCTTGGCGGGCATATTCGGTTTACCGGTGCCGTTGAACTGTCTGGCGACAGGATAGTAAATACCGGTAACACCACAGGCAACGTCAATTTCGATAGCACCATCGACTCCCAGTCGGACAACAGTCCTTACAACCTGAAGGTCACCGCCGGCACTGGTAAGGTGTATTTTAATGAGGCAATCGGTAGCGGCAACAATGAAGCCCGAGAACTGAAAAGCCTCACCGTCACCGCGGCCGAAATCTCCGCTCGTCGCAATATAACCGCTCGTGATGGGCTGAGCTTTAGCGCTAGCCAAATCAATCTGGGGGATAAGGACCATCCGACCGATTCCGGTCTGGTGTTCAATACAAACCGTGACAACGGAACGAGCCATGGTGATGGCGCCATGGTGTTTAACGGCTCCGTTAACCTGAAAGATCACTTGACGCTTACCCGTGGAGCCGGAGACATCAAGTTCAACACTGGAGGCACCAATATCAGGGGAGACATGGCCGGGGGAAACCGTCCTGACCTCACCGTGAATGGCACCGGCGCCGAAGGCCGCTCCGACCAGGGCCACGTCAGTATCGGCACAGGGAGCACCGCCATGGCCGATCTGGGGCATATCTCCCTAAGTCAGATCGGTAATCTGAGTATCAGCGGTAACATCACGGCCAAATCCCTCATCTATCAAAACAGGGGCACCGGCAATGTGACAATCGGTGCGTCAAATGCATCCACCCAGAGCTTTTCCGAGTCTGTGGGCGTTGATGGCAAAGCCCATGGCGTCCTGATCGAAACCGAAGGCACGATCAACCTTTCTAGCGCGATTCAAGCGACGGAGGCGGGAGCGGCGCTTTCCGTCACCTCAACGGCCAACGACCTGGAATTGTCCAGTGTTTCTTCTGGCCTGAGCACAAACAACGGCGATATCCATGTTGCCGGTATCGGTGTTACCCAGACAAATTCTTCTAGTGCCAGCATTAACGCCAACGGCGGGCAGATTGTCATTGACGGCGGTGGCGCGGCAATCAGCCTGGGCGCGCGGGTCGAGACCACTTATGATGAGTCAGCTGACGGCCATGACGGAACCGCCGTGCTGCTGCGCAATGCCACGAATATTTCGGTCGAATCGGTCATCGCTACGAACGGTACCTTGCAATTTGGCACGCCTTCCTCAGATTTTTCGGGTGATCCCGATGTGACTGGCAATGTGTCGCAATCCGCTGAGCATAAAGACGGTATAGATGTCAAGACGGTCGCCGCTAATATCGGCGGCAACCTTACCATCACGTCCATTCATAATGCGATTGCGGAACTTGGACTAATCGAACTGGACGGTGATTTGAGTGTTCGGTCAGACAGCGGGCCCCTGTCGCTCACGCAGGATATCACCGCCAAGAGTGCCGCGATTCAGGTAGACGGGGCGGTACTGGAGATTGGCGGTCAGGATATCACGACCACCGAAGGCAATATTATCCTGAGAGGGCGAGGCGTTAATCAGGACGCCGGTTCGGTCATCAATGCTGGCAATGGAAAAATCAGTATCGACGGGCGGGATATCGATTCCAACAGCACGGGCAATATTGCGCTTGAAGGGAAACTCATCACGACCAGCGTCGCTGACGATGCGGTGAAAATCGCGCACAGCTATGGGACCAACAGTACGATCTGGGTGGGTGACATCGAGGCGGAGGCCGGCAAAGTTCTGATCGGCGACAGCAATTATTCTGGCGCCATCTCCCAGACCTGGGAAACGACGATTAAGGCGAATGCACTGGAGGTTAATAGCCGCAGCACCATTTCGCTCGCCAATAATAATGAGATTAATGATCTGACCGGCGTACGCTATGGCGGCACCGTCAATATCAAGTCATTGGATGGCCTGCGCTTGACCGGTAGCGTTGATCGTTGGAATTCGAGTTACTCCCACTCTGCCGTTACTCTGCATACAGAGGGAGACGGAGACGCGCTACTGGACCTGAATGGCCAGAATATATATGGCGCAGGCGTCAACCTTTATGGCAAGGGCGTGCAAAGCCATGGGGGGACGATTAACGGCCAAGGCGGCGATATCCTGATTAACGCGGGCGGGGGCCTGATCGACCTGGCT
>JAEZAA010000232.1 GCA_023430625.1 Pseudomonadota bacterium | reverse complement strand
ACCAGGCGCGGAAAAGAACCGGCCACGGACGCGCCTGAATCACCCCTCACCCCAGCCCTCTCCCTGAGGGAGAGGGAGTAAAAACGTTAAGCCTACTTCTGCCCTTCCCAATAAGGCGCCCGCAATTCCCGCTTCAACACCTTACCAATGGTGCTACGCGGCAACTCCTCCCGAAACTCAACCCCACTCAGCCGCTGCGCCTTGCCCAGTCGCTCGTTGGCCCAGGCCAGCAGCTCCGTCTCGCTGATGGATGCATCGCGCCGCACCACCAGCCCCAGCGGCGTCTCGCCCCACTGCACGCTGGGAATGCCGATCACCGTGGCATCCGCCACTGCCGGATGGGCCAGCAGCACCTTCTCCAGATCCACCGCATAGATATTGAAGCCGCCGGAGATGATCATGTCCTTGCGCCGGTCCAGCAGGTACAGGAAGCCATCTTCATCGAACCGGCCCATATCGCCGCTGCGGTAGAACACCGTGCCCTCCGGGCTGGTCCAGAGCATTTCCGCGGTCTGCTCCGGCCGGTTGTGGTAGCCGCGCATCATGGCGCCGGCGCGGCCGACGACTTCGCCGATTTCCCCCTGGGGCAGCTCGCGTCCATCTTCACTGATGATCCGAATCTCGGCACCTTCGGTGGGCTGGCCCACGGAATCCCACTTGTCAGGATACGCGCCGCAATCGAGGCCGGCGGAGATGCCGCCTTCGGTCAGGCCATACATCTCCCGCAGGTTGCCCGGCCAGCGGCGCATGGCCTCGGCCACCACACGACCATGCAAGGGCGCGCTGGTGGACAGCTTGAGCCGATAGCTGGACAGGTCGTACTGGTCGAACTCGGGCAGGGCGAGGATACGCTCGTACTGCACCGGCACCAGCATGGCCACCGTCACCCGATGCCGTTGGGACAGCGCCAGGAACTCGCGGGCATCGAACTTGGCCATCAGCACCAGGGTGGCACCGTTGAACAGGCTGGGCAGCGCCGACACCAGGGTGGTGTTGGAGTAGAGCGGGGTCGAGACCAGGTTGATCTCGCTGCCGTTCAGGCCGTAGCTGGTGATGCGCTTGATCTGGCGCGAGCGGAAGCGATGGTCGTGGAGAATGCCTTTGGGGGTACCGGTGGTGCCGGAGCTGTAGATGATGTTGAAGGCGTCATCCAGGGTCAGTGGTACTGGCACGAAGTCCTGCGAGGCGTCGCCGATCCAGTTCTCAAAGCCCTGCCAGACGGCATCCTCGAAATCCAGCCCGACCTGGCGGCTGGCCGGAATGTTGGGCAGGCGATTGCGGAAGCCATCGGTTAGGGTCCGGTTGCGGCTGGAGACGAACAGGAAGCTGGCCTCGCTGTCGTTGATCATCAGTTCCAGGGTTTCGCCGCTCGCCATGCCCGACAGCGGCACCATGCAGCCGCCCGCCGTCAGCACGCCCAGATAGAGCGCCACATAGCTTGCGCTGTTCTCGGACAGCCCCGCCACCTTGTCTCCCACCTGCAAGCCCGCCTGGCGCAGCCGGTTGGCAATGGCATTGACCTGATGCACCAGCTCCGCCCAGCGAATGCTGCGGTCGCCATCGTGAAGCGCAATCTTGTCCGGCTGAGTCCAGATATAGGCCTGAAGCCGTTGCCCAATCGGTATGAAGGTCTCGTTTTCAAAAATTGGGGCATAGACGGGCAGTTTGTGCTCTGGACTTTGCATGATTCGCTCCTATGGCATATCTTTATTTTATTCTGCGAAACTGGTTTTCATTAATATTGACTCAAAGCCGTGTAACTGACAAATTAAAGGCAGAATAATCATAAAAGTCGTTCCACGAGCGAACGAAGGAGCCAACCTGATGCGATTCCAAGGCAGTGTGGCCGTGGTCACGGGTGCGGGCAGCGGCATTGGCCGTGCCACCGCGCGGCGGCTGGCGGACGAAGGGGCCCGTCTGGCCCTGATCGATTGGTCGAAGGAAGGTCTGGTGGCAACCGCGAGCCTGTTGCCCGCCGGCACCGAAGCCTTGTCACTGGTGCTGGATGTGTCCCATGAAGGGGACGTTCAGAAGGCGGTGGCCAGCATCCTGGCGCATTACGGCCAGATCGACGTGCTCTGCAACAACGCCGGCATCGCCGGTGGCCATATGGATATCGCCGAGCAGGACCGTAACCAGTGGGACCGGATCCTGGGCGTCAACCTGATCGGCCCCATGCTCTTCATCAAGCATGTCGCCCCTCATATGCGGGAACGCCGCAAGGGCGCCATCGTCAACACCGCGTCGGTGGCCGGCATCCGTTCTGGCGCCGGCGGCAACGCCTACAGTGCCTCCAAGGCCGGCGTGATCAATCTCACCATGACCACGGCCTGCGATCTGGGCGAATGGGGCATTCGCGTCAATGCGGTCTGCCCCGGCCTGGTGGAAACCGGCATGACCCGGCCCGTGTTCGAGTATGCCCGCAGCAATGATAAGGAACACAAGCTGGGTTCCCGTTGCGAGCTGCGCCGCTATGGCCGGCCGGAAGAAATCGCCGCCGCCATCGCCTTTTTGGCCAGCGACGACGCCAGCTACATCACCGGTCAGGCGTTGCCCGTCGATGGCGGCAATACCGCATCGCTCAACATGCCGGGCATGAAGGTCTGAGGGGGCGACTATGTCAGAACAACAGCATCCCCCCGTCCTTAATAGTCTGATCAGCGGCGGCAAGGATCTGCCCGGTTTCCACAGCCTGCTGGGCTACCGGCAGGCACTCTGGGTGGAAGACAAGGCCGTGATCGAGCTGGACATCCAGCCCCAGCACCTGAACCTGGCCGGTGTGATTCATGGCGGGGTGCTGACCTCGCTGCTGGATATCGCCCTGGCCGAAGCCGGCACCTATTGCCCCTATCCCGGGCGCATGCGCAAGGCAGTCACCCTGTCCCTGACCACCACCTTCACCGGGCAATGCTCGGGCGGCGTGATTCAGGTGACGGGCATCAAGCGGGCCGGCGGCAGCCGGATCTTCAACAGCACCGGTGAGGTGCGGGATCAAAACGGAACTCTTCTGGCGCTTGCCGAAGGCACCTTCCGCCTGCGCTCCGGTAGCGAAAATCCCGAAGGCATGCCGCTGTAACGGCGGCCAAATAAAAAAGCCACGCCGCTGTTTGGCGGCCAACGACAACAAGGATCACGACGATGTTCGAACTCTCGCAAAAAGCTCAGAAACTGAGGGAACAACTGATTGGGTTCATGGAAGAGCACATCTATCCGAATGAACATCTGTTCCACGAGCAGGTCGAAAACTCCGCCAATCGCTGGGCGCCACCCCCCATCCTGGACGAGCTGAAAGCCAAGGCCAAAGCCCAGGGCCTGTGGAATCTGTTCCTGCCGGAAAGCGAATTCGGCGCCGGCCTGACCAACTTCGAATACGCCCATCTGTGCGAAATCATGGGCCGCTCCATGGTGGCGCCCGAGGTGTTCAACTGCTCCGCGCCGGATACCGGCAACATGGAAACCATTGCCCGCTACGGCAATAAAGAGCAGCAGGAGCAGTGGCTCAAGCCGTTGCTGGCCGGTGAAATCCGTTCCTGCTTCTCCATGACCGAGCCGGACGTGGCGTCTTCCGATGCCACCAACATCGAGTGCGAGATTCGCCGCGAAGGCGACGAGTATGTGATCGACGGCCGCAAGTGGTGGTCCTCCGGTGCCATGACCACTACCGCCAAGATCGCCATTGTCATGGGCAAGACCGATGCCACCGCCGAGAAGCATAAGCAGCAGTCCATGGTGCTGGTACCGCTGGACACCCCTGGCGTAAAAATGGTGCGCCCCTTGACCGTGTTCGGCTATGACCATGCGCCCCATGGCCACGCCGAGATCCACTATGAAAACGTGCGGGTGCCGGTCAGCAATATCCTGCTGGGCGAAGGCCGTGGTTTCGAGATCGCCCAGGGCCGTTTGGGACCGGGCCGGATTCACCATTGCATGCGCACCATCGGCTTGGCCGAGCGTGCCCTGGAATCCATGTGCAAGCGCGCCAACCAGCGGGTCGCCTTCGGCAAGAAACTGTCCGACTTCGACTCCGTGCGCAAGGACATCGCCCGCAGCCGTCTCGAAATCGAACAGGCGCGTCTGATGACCCTGAAAGCGGCCCACATGATGGACACCGTCGGCAACAAGGTGGCTCGTCAGGAAATCGCCATGATCAAGGTGATCGCCCCCAGCATGGCACTGAAGGTCATCGATCGTGCCATTCAGGTTCACGGCGGCGCTGGCGTCAGCCAGGACACCTTCCTGGCGGAAGCCTGGGCCAAGGTGCGTACCCTGCGTCTGGCGGACGGTCCCGATGAAGTGCATCTGGACTCCATCGCCAAGCTGGAACTGCGCCAGTACCGCGACCCACGCTAATAGGAGCCGACCATGACCAATCCATTATTCGATATGACCGGCAAGGTGGCGCTGATCACGGGCTCCACCAAAGGTATCGGCCGCGCCATCGCCGAGGAAATGGCCAAGTGTGGCGCCAAGGTGGTGATCTCCAGCCGTAAGGCGGACGCCTGCGAGCAGGTGGCCAACGAGCTGAAGGCGCAGGGCTATGAAGCCCTCGCCATTGCCTGCCACGTGGGGAAAAAGGAAGACCTGCAGAACCTGGTCGACAAGACCAACGAAGCCTGGGGCCCCATCGACGTGCTGGTGTGCAACGCCGCCACCAACCCCGTTTACGGCCCCACCTCGGAGATGACCGACGACGCCTGGGACAAGATCATGGACACCAACGTCAAGGGCACCTTCTGGCTCACCAACATGGTGCTGCCGCAGATGGCCGAGAAAGGCGAGGGCGCCGTGGTGCTGCTGTCCAGCATTGCCGGTATTCGTGGTAACACCACCATCGGCACCTACGGTGTGTCCAAGGCGGCGGAAGCGGCCCTGGCCCGTAACCTGGCGGTGGAGTGGGGCCCGAAAGGCATCCGCGTCAACAGCATCGCACCAGGCCTGATCAAGACCGATTTTGCCAAGGCCCTGTGGGAAGACCCGGTGCGGGTGAAGCGGGCGGAAGACAAGACCCCGCTGCGCCGGATCGGCGACCCCATCGATATCGCCGGCCTGGCGGTGTTTCTGTCCACCAAGGCCAGCGCCTACATCACCGGTCAGGTGATCGTGGCGGATGGCGGCGAAACCGTGTGTTGAGGGCTGTATCCGGATGCAACCACAGATTGTAGAAGTGCTGGAGGCGCACCGCCTGGACGAGGCCAAGCTGGACGCATACCTGCGCCAGCAGCTGCCGGAATTGACTGGCGAACTTAGTGTTCGTCAGTTCCAGGGCGGGCAGTCCAACCCGACCTATTTGCTGGAAATCGGCGAGCGCCGCTTTGTGCTGCGCAAGAAGCCGCCCGGCAAGGTGCTGCCGAAAGCCCACATGGTGGAGCGGGAGTATCAGATTATCCGTGCCCTGGCCGATCACACCGATCTGCCGGTGCCGCCGGCCCGTTTCCTGTGTGAGGACGACAGCATCGTCGGCACGCCCTTCTACCTGATGGATTACATCGAAGGCCGCGTCCTCAGCCATCCGGCGTTGCGGGCGGTGGATCGGGCGGAACGCCAGCCCATCCACTTCGCCGCCATCGATACCCTGGCGGACCTGCACCGGGTGGATGTGAACGCGGTGGGACTGGCCGATTACGGCCGTCCCGAGGCTTACGTGGAACGCCAGGTGAAGCGCTGGACCCAGCAGTACCTGGCCTCCCGCACCGACGACATGCCGGCCATGGATAACCTCATGGCCTGGCTGGCGGAGAACATTCCGGCGGTTGATGAATGCGCCATTGCCCATGGCGACTTCCGCTTGGGGAACCTGATCCTGCATCCCACCGAACCCAAGGTGCTGGCGATTCTCGATTGGGAGTTGTCGACCCTCGGTCATCCGTTGGCGGATCTGGCTTATTTCTGCCTGCCTTACCACCTGCCGGCCGAGATGAAAGGCATGCGCGGGCTGGTGGGCGAAGACCTGGAAGCCCTCGGCATTCCCGAGGAAGCCGACGTGCTGGCCCGCTACTGCAAGCGGGTCGGGCGCGACAGCATTCCGGACTGGCACGTATTCTTGGCGTTCTCCCTGTTCCGGCTCGCCGCCATCGTGCAGGGCGTGTACGCCCGGGCGCTGGCGGGGAATGCGGCCAACGCCGACGCCCTGGAAGTGGGCAAGCGCGCCAGTGCCCTGGCCGAAGCCGGCTGGCGCATCGCCCAGCAGGGAGACAAGTCGTGAGCAACTATCTGTTCAAGCGGGTCCTGCTGACCAACGACGACGGCTTCGGCGCGCCGGGGCTGGTGCTGTTGGAACGCATCGCCGCCCGCTTGGCCGAGGAAGTCTGGGTGGTGGCGCCCGAGCATGATCGCAGCGGCGCGGGGCAGAGCATTTCCATCCACACGCCCCTGCGTCTGTATCAGCACGGTGAGCGCCGCTTTGCCCTGTCCGGCACGCCGGCGGACTGCGTGTTCTTCGCGGTGGGCGAGTTGATGAGCCAGAACCCGCCCGACCTGGTGCTTTCAGGGGTTAATTGTGGCGCCAATATCAGCGATTCGGTGCAGTATTCCGGCACCGTCGGCGCGGTGCTGGCGGCCGAGCACATGGGATTGCCGGCGATTGCCCTGAGCCAGGCCTATTTTGAGCGCGACCTGCTGGACTGGTCACCGGTGGAGACCTTTGCCGAGCCGCTGATTCGCGAGCTGTGGGCCCATTCGTCCGCGGCCTGCTGCTGGAATCTCAACTTTCCCGCCTGTGCGGCCAGCGTCATCACCCAGGCCCGCTTCACCCGACAGGCTCAAGGTTCCATTCGCCGCCCGCGCCTGCGCGCCGGTGAAGACGGCCGCGGCCTGCCTTACTGGTGGCTGGGGTTTGAGCGCGATTCCAAACATATTCAAGAGCGCGAGGCGGATGTGACTGCCCTGCGCGAGCAGTGCATTTCCGTCAGCCCCCTGCGTAACGCCCGAGGCTGGCCGGCATCCGGCGACGTCCGAAGCATTGCTGAACTCGTTGGTACTTTATAAGAGGGTTCGACGCCTTATGTTTACTCGACACTATGAATTCTGGCCGGCGCATCTACCTAAGCACCTGACCTTGCCGGCGACCAGTCTCTTCACCAATCTGGACATCGCCGCCCGTCGCTATCCGGACAAGACTGCCATCGTCTATTACGACAACCTGATCAGCTACCGGCAACTGCTCGCCGAAGTGGAAGCGCTGGCGGGCTATCTCCAGCACCAGGGCGTGCAGAAAGGCGACCGGGTGCTGCTCTATATGCAGAACGCCGCTCAGTGGGTCATCGGCTACTACGCCATCCTGCGGGCGAATGCGGTGGTGGTGCCGGTCAACCCCATGAACCGCACCGCCGAGCTTGAGCATTATGTGGCCGACACCGACGCCGCCATCTGCATCTGCGCCCAGGAACTGGTGTCCTTCATCCAGCCGTTCGTGGGCACGGGCCAGTTCAAGCAGGTGATCGTCACCGCCTACAGCGAGTATGTGGGCAAAGGCACGGACCTGAACCTGCCGGCCGAAGTCACCGTGCCGGTGCAGGATTCCTTTGACGAAGGCTGCGTCTCCTGGCGCACGGCGCTGGACGCCGGCTATCGCCCCGGCGAACACACCGCGGGCCCGGATGATCTTTGCGTGATTCCCTACAGCTCCGGCACCACCGGCGTGCCCAAGGGCTGCGTGCACACCCACCGCTCGGTAATGGCCACGGCGCTGCACCGGGTGCTGTGGAACGGCGTCAACAGCGAGTCGAAAATCCTGGCGACTCTGCCGTACTTCCATGTGACCGGCATGCAGGGCGCCATGAACGGCCCCATCTACGCGGGTGCCACCATCGTCATCATGACCCGCTGGGACCGCACCGTGGCGGCCGAGCTGATCCAGCGCTACCAGATCAACTCCTGGGTCAACATCGTCACCATGGTGGTGGACTTCCTGTCCAACCCGGACATCGAGAAGTACGACCTCTCCAGCCTCACCAGCATTGGCGGCGGCGGTGCGGCCATGCCCAAGGCCATCGAGGAAAAACTGCATGAGATGACGGGCCTGCACTACATCGAAGGTTACGGCCTGTCCGAAACCATCGCGGCCACCCACATCAACCCCAACCAGCGGCCCAAGGCCCAGTGCCTGGGGATTCCGGTGTTCGACGTGGATGCGCGGGTCATCGACGTGGAAACCCTGCAGGAAAAGGGCCCCAACGAAGTGGGCGAGATCGTCAGCCACGGCCCCCAGGTCTTCCAGGGCTACTGGAAGCGCCCAGACGACACGAAGAATGCCTTCATCGAAATCGACGGCAAGCCCTTCTTCCGCACCGGCGACATCGGCTACTACGCCGACGATGGCTACTTCTTCATGGTCGATCGGGTCAAGCGCATGATCAACGCCTCCGGCTTCAAGGTGTGGCCGAGCGAGGTGGAAAGCCTCATGTACCGCCACCCGGCAATCCAGGAGTGCTGCATCATCTCCGTGCCCCATGAACGCCGCGGCGAAACCGTCAAAGCCTGCGTCGTGCTCAAGGCCAGCCACGCGGGCAAGGTGAGCGAGGAAGACATCATCAACTGGTGCAAGGAAGAAATGGCCGCCTACAAGGTGCCGACCTACGTCGAGTTCATGGAGTCTCTGCCACGCTCACCCACCGGCAAACTGCTGTGGCGGGTGCTGCAGGATGAAGCCTGGGCCAAGGGGGCCGAGAAGGCGGTTGGGGTTTGATCGGTTAGATCAAGGTCTGAAAAAGAAGGGGCTTCGGCCCCTTTTTTGTTGCTTACTGTACCAGTTGAGGTTATTGCTGAAGCGCTTTGATTGCAGTTAGTAAGTCAAAGGGCTGCTGTAGAGCTGGGATGTTTTCGAAAGCTTTTCTGTGCTCTTCGGACAGCTTCAGGAAGTCAGCCTGGTAGCGATAGTACCGTGCTTGCTCATGGGCAAACAGCCTGCTCGCCTCCTGAGCATTTCGCTCTGGAGCTAACGCATGCACGGCCTGCAAAGCGGAGTAATACTGGCCGAGTTCTGGCTGTATACAGGTCATGTAGTTGCTCATGTGAAAGTAGCCGAGAGCCCGCGTTGTTTCCTCCGCGGGAAAGCCGAGGCTGGCCACCGGCGTGAGATCTATTTTCCTCTCTTGCGCCTTACAGTGTTGGGCTTTGTCGTCTATGTGTTTAACTGCCTGAGCAAGATCGCGGGTAGCCAAGTCAATCGGTTCTGGCGTACCGGCCTGATCCTGACCAACAGTGTTGCAGGCGGTCAGTACCGCAGCCAAAAAAATGAAGACTTTAGAGCGAGCATCCATCAGCGACGGCCTCCCAAAACTTCTTCTGATCGGGGGAGTTGAAGTGGTCTAGAACCTGATACATGGCTTCTTTCTTGATTAGTTCCCGCGATATGGTTGGAACGCTTCGCATTGCTTGTGCAAAGAGCGTCCAGTCCTGCGATGTCACATTGTAGGACGATTCAATAAAGCCGTTTCCAAGAAAGATATTGGCAAAAGTTCCATAGCCGAGGACCTTCGTTAGGAGGGACGATATTTCGCGGATTTCCCGAATGCGCTCAATCCCTTGCTTGCTTCTGTCGTCGAAGCGTAATCCATAGATGTCGGGACATTCCATGACTTTCTCCTATGCATCCGTGCATTGCTGTGAGAGGCATGGAATCTACAAGGCGAACTGGGTGAAGTCAAAAGGACTGGGACCTTCAAATATTCGTCTGCTCAGGCGGTATATCCGCCGGATCCGGCATTGCTGCCGCGGCCTCGTCTGTTTGTGGCTTGGCCATCCCTCCGCAGCCCAACACAAAGCTCGTCATGGTCAGCGACCCCATGGTGCCGCCTTCGACCAATACCTGAGAAGGTTGTCCGGCGGCCGCGGACAAGCCGGCCAGGTAGACGAGTGGCAGGAAATGCTCCGGCGTCGGCACCGCCATCGAATAGGCGCGGTGGCTTGCGATCTTCAGCAGGCTCTCAGGATCGGTGGTCATCGCCCGTTGCACTTCGGCATCGAAGTCATTGGCCCAATCAAAGGCCATGTCCGGGCGGTGCCAGTCGATTCTGCGCAGGTTGTGCACCACGTTGCCGCTGCCCAGGATAAAAATGCCGCGCTCCCGCAGTGGAGCCAGCCGCTTGCCTAGCTCAAAGTGGTATTCAAGCTCTTCACCGGCATGCACCGACAACTGCACCACCGGGATATCCGCCTTCGGATAGACATGGGCCAGTACTGACCAGGTGCCGTGGTCCAGCCCCCAACTATCCCGGTCCAGGGCGACAAATCCTGGCCGAACCACCTCAACGATCTCGTCGGCCACGTCGGGTGCCCCGGGCGCCGGGTAATCGAAGTCAAACAGCGCTTGTGGAAAGCCATAGAAGTCATGGATTACGCGGGGCTTGGGCATCGCAGTGACGGCGCTGCCGTTGATAAACCAATGGGCGGAGATGGCCAGGATGGCGCGCGGGCGCGGCAGAGACTCACCCAGTTGCCGCCACACGGCGGTGAACCGATTGTGTTCGAGTGTGTTCATGGGGCTGCCATGACCGATGAAGGCGGCAGGCATGGCGGCGGCTTGGCTCATGGTTAGGGCGCCTTGTATAAGGTTTGAACGCTTATCTTGATGTTGTTGTGCGGTGGTCGCAATGGTCAGGGTGGTTCAGGATGAGCATTGGGGTCGGCTAAAAAATGTGCAGATTGTCACCAATTCGCTACATCTTGATTGCGCGGAATTACATTATGTTGCGTAATAAGTATGCATTAACTACGCTTTTTGACAAAACAACAAAATCAGCCTCTGTCGTAAGGAGTACGTCATCGTGGCGTTCAAACAATTGCTCAACGTCGGACTTGGTCTTTGGCTTTTTTCAGCCGCCGCTCAGGCAACCGTTATCGAGGTTTCCAATCTAGATTCAGGTTGGTATCTATCGGATGGAAGCCATGATCGAACAATCACCAATTACCTTGCTGGCAATTGTTGTGAGGGTGGCGTCCACAACAACTTTTTCGTGTTTGACCTCACAGGCATCAATAATATTGTGAGCGCGACCTTGCAGATATATACCGGTACGATCACGGCCCCCGGGCGCTACGAACTCTGGGACGTCAGTACGCCGGTAAACGAGCTGCAAGCCGGTGGATCCGATAAAATCGATACCTTCATTGACCTGGGCAGCGGTGTGAGCTTTGGCGGTCAGGATCTTTTGCAAAGCCAGACGAAGCAGCTTATTGACATTACTCTAAACGCCGATGCGATTCGTAGTCTCAATGCCAGTTCCGGATTTTGGGCCATCGGCGGCTCCTACAGTGCACAAGGTGCTCACCAATTCGCGTTCGGCGTTACTGAACTCCGGAGATCGAACAAACTTCTGTTGACCATGTCAGTTTTCGAGCCCTCGACCTTCGCACTAATGGGCCTCGGGTTGACCGGACTCGGTCTAACCCGCCTAGCCTCCCGTAAGCGGTAACGCTAATAACTCACTTCCTATCGGAACAAGCCCATGTCCGATAGGAGGTGGGCGTCATATACCTTCAAACCTGTCTTATGATTTCCTACCACGTGCAATGCGGCGCAGGAGTGTCCTTGCGCTAATCTATCTTGTTACGTAAGCCTGTGTCCTATAACCAATGCCGAGAAAACATAACCCTAGCGGTCCCATCGCATCCCGCCTGATCGGACTTTTCGCCTCCTTGTTTTTCTCAATCCCCACGGCCGCGTTCCTCTGGTTTTGGGTAAACAAGGAGCTGGCCTACTGGGGCGGCTTTCTCAACAGCTCCTATCTGCTGGCCTGCATTGCGGTGTTTGCTGCGATCGCCTTGCTGCTACCGAGTCTCTTTCCCTCCATCATCGGCGGTGTCTGGCGGTGGATTATCGGCATTCATCGGTGGTGGTATTAGTAGTCGTTCTGAGAATGCTTGCATGAGATCAGAGGCCTGTTATGAATCCAGCGCCTTCACGATCTCCGGCAACATCACACCTGACGCGCCCGCCAAGGCAAAATCCGCGATCTGACTCAGGGGCGTCGGGTTGGGATTGATCTCCACGACCGTAGCGCCATTGCGCTTGGCCATCAGCGGCAGTTCCGCCGCCGGATACACCATGCCGGAGGTGCCGATGCTGAACAGCAGGTCGCAATCATCCACCGCTGCAACCGCCTTGGCCAGCGCCTGTTCGGGCAGATATTCACCAAACCACACCACCGCCGGTCGCAGCAGGCTGCCGCAGGTATGTTTGGGCACGGTGCCGGTGTCCGCCGGCCAGTCCAGCTCGCCACAATCCCGGTCCAGGCAACGCACCCGGTGGATGCTGCCGTGCAGTTCGATAACATCGGTGCTGCCTGACATCTGATGCAAGCCATCCACGTTCTGGGTGATGAGCGTCAGGCGCGGTAGCCGTTGCTGGAGCTGGGCCAGCGCGTAATGGCCGGGATTGGGCTGAATTTGCAGCACCTGTTGGCGCCGCCAGGCATACCACTGCCAGACCCGTTCCGGATTCGCCCGAAAGCCCTGTTCCGACGCCAGCTCCTCCGG
>JAEZAA010000133.1 GCA_023430625.1 Pseudomonadota bacterium | reverse complement strand
CTCTCCAACCGCACCACAAGCGGAGGCAATGGGTGCCAGGAATCCTTCGGCACCTGAAGGTCTCCCACCTCGTAGGGGTGATCCTCTGTGGTGGTCATGACCCGAAAAGCAACAGTCTGGTCAATCGCGAGTCGAAACTGTCGCTGTGCCAGTACCTTGGGATCAGCCTCCGCGCTGCCCTTCGGCAACAAGCAAACACCGACTTCCTCCCCGGCGGACGTTTCCGTCACCAGGAAATAATGGCGCGAACTGCCCCCCGTGACCCGGGCGAACAATCCGTGCAGGGACATGCCGTGAACCACAGCGCCGAGCGCGACAGATACATCCGGCGCAGGATTTCGCAGCTCTTCTACAGCCTCTCCGCGCCAGGACCGAAATACATTGAGAACATGCTCACGCAGAATCGCGCTGTTAAAGGGACCGCCATTGAACAGCACCATATCGGGGAATACCGCCCCCGATCCGGTTGATGAAATCAGCCGCTGATGCTGTTGTACGAAACGCAGGATATGACGGGTAATGGCAGGATCACGCTCATAGGGCAGCCCTGCCTGGGTCAATGCACCGCCCCGCGCGGATCTTTCCAGGGGCGTGTCCAGCTCCAACTGCGGGAAGAAGTTTTCCAGCAGGTAGCGCCGGATCATACCCGTGTCGAGTTCGGCGCGACGGCTGCCACCGATCAGGCGGCTGCCGGAGCCCAGCAAGGTCACGCTGACCGATTCTGGCGCAGCCTCACTTAAACAGATTTCCTTGGCGCGCCGACTTTCCTCCGCCAGTTGTTGCAATGCTGTCGCACTGAGATTCCCACCCAGCGACGACTCCGCTTGCCAGGCGACGGCCAGATCCATGTTGTCACCGCCCAATAACAAATGGTCGCCGACGCCAATCCGTTCGATCTCAGGCGGCTCTGTGCCCTTTGGTGTCACGCGCAGCAGCGTCAGGTCGGTCGTACCACCGCCCACATCACACACCAGCAGGGTACGTACATCGGCTCCGCTAAAGTAAGCCTGGTTTTGCCAGAACCAGCCATAAAAAGCCGCGGTCGGCTCTTCCAGCAAACGTGCGACTGGTACACCTGCCATCTCGGCCGCATCAAGTGTTAATTGGCGAGCGTCCTCGTCAAAGGATGCCGGCACCGTCAACACCACGTATTGCTGTGCCAGCGGCGCTTCCGGATGATGCTTGTCCCAGCTCGCCCGCAGTTGGCGTAGGTAGCCGGCAGTCGCCGTCACTGGGGAAACTTTTGCAACGTCGTCCTCAGCACCCCAGGGCAGGATCGGCTCCTCCCGATCGACCTGGCTGTGGCTGAGCCAGCTTTTGGCGCTCGTGACGGAGCGACCCAATGAGCGCTGGCCAAGGTGACGCGCCAGCGCACCCTGTACCACGGGCACCACCGGGTCGCCGTACTCATATCCAGGATCAGGCCAGGGCAAGGAAAGATCCCCAGTATCGAATTCCGCCTGATGCGGATGGTAGCGATTGGATGGAAACAGCGGCTGGCGAGCTACTTCGCCGGGCGCGATCAACTGGTCGATCGGAAACACCTGGGGGCCAGTCGATGGATCATCCAGGCGAATGGAGGCCACTGCACAATGCGTGGTGCCGAGATCGATCCCCACAATGAATTTTGCGCTCTGACTCATGGATTAGCGCTGTCTCACGGAGAATTCCACATCCCACCGTTGCCCGCTACGTTGGGAAATTGCCGCAAGACGCAGCGTACCGGTCTCCGTAACTCGCGCTTCCAATGCCACCTGTTCCACATGCCCCGCCCGGGCCTGTCCCGTCGGTTCGAGCTTCACCTCGATCGGCTCGAGTTCCTGCAACTCGTCGCCCCAGTTCTCAAGCAGAGCGCCAGCCGAATCCCGTCGGGTCGCCGATGAGAAGAAACGAAAGTGTGCCGGTTCACCGAGTACCACCCCGAAGGCCTGCTCCGCCAACTGAATGGATTCGCCCTCCTCCATCCCAAATGGCGCCACGCACAATGCGAGCAGCGGTGGCTCGAAACCGGGTACCGCTGGCATTGAAGACTCAATACCCACGTAATAGCAGTTGGCGAGTCCGGCCTTCACACGAATGCCGCCTTCCGCCCGGATGGCTCCATAACTAGCCGCGCCACGCGACACCGCCAAATCCAGATCCGCTCCTGTCAGCATCTGAACCGACTCGCCGCCGGCACCGCCTAACCATTGATCCAGACAGGACTGCAGACGTTGGACCAACACCTCGGCCTTAAAAACACCACCATTCAACAGTAAACGGTTCGGGCGCGATACCTCGGCTTCCTGCCGGGCGAGAAAGGCCGCCAAATGTCGGGTAATTGCCGCGTCCTGAGCATACGGTAGGCTTCTTGTAGTCAATGCTGCACGCAGCCGTTGCTGTGGCTGGGCATCCGCGTCCACAACGGGGAAAAAGCCGTCCAACAGAATCCGGGTTAGTTCCTCGCGGGTCAATTCGGTACGCAGGCTGCCGCCGATCAGCGAAGAGCCGCGTGATGGCACCACCAGAGGAACTTCATCCAGCGAATCGTCCGCCAGCATACGCTCTTTGGCGTCACGGCAACCGTGTGCAAGCGCCATGATCTGCCACTGATCCAGCTGTTTGCCCTGTTCCAGCAGCTTGGCGCGCACGCCATAGGCGAGCGCAAGGTCCATGTTGTCACCGCCCAGCAGGATATGGTCACCCACCGCGACCCGCTGCAGACTTAAACCACCCTCTTCCTCGGTCACCGAGATAAGCGAGAAGTCGCTGGTACCGCCGCCCACGTCGACGACCAATAGCACGTCGCCCACCTGCAGCTGTTCGCGCCACTCGGTCCCTTGACGTGCGAGCCAGGCATAAAAGGCAGCCTGCGGCTCCTCCAGCAAGGTGATGTCGGCTAGCCCCAGGGACTGGGCCGCTTCCACCGTTAAATCGCGCGCGGCCGGGTCGAATGAAGCCGGTACCGTAATGGTGACCAGCTGCTGCTCCAGCGGCTCATCGGCAAAGGCTGCGTTCCAGGCATCCCGTAGATGCCCCAAATAACGGACGGAAGCTTGCCAGGGCGACACCCGTTCAAGCTCCTCAGGTGCTTCCAGCGGCAGGAAGGCTTCGCGTGCATCCTGCAAACCATGGCTCAACCAGCTTTTCGCGCTGGATACCAGCCGCCCCGGCGTTTTGCTCCCTAACTGGCGCGCCAGACTTCCCACAATCTCCTTTGGGTCCGCGGCCCAGGGAAGCTGCAGATCCCCCGTTGCCAGCTCCTGTTCGTGGGGCAGATAAAGAAATGAGGGCAACAGCGGAAGCGCTGCGACATTGCCCGGTGCGATCAGCTGTGGTATCTCGAACGTCTGCAGCTCGCGTTCGGTCTCCGGAACCTGTAGATCCAGATAAGACAGGACGCAATGGGTGGTTCCCAGATCGATACCAACGGCATAGCGGGCCATGTCACACCTCCACTTCAGCGGGCGCCAGCACATAGGCATTGTGCCCGGGCGCCATGGCCGGCAATTCGACACGAGTCACTTTCCAGCCACGATGCATCAGCGTGCCCGAGAAGGGCCCCTGCCCGCTGACCCGACCGGTCAGACGGATCTCTGCGGGATCGAAGCCTGCGGCCAGCGTTACCCGGCTCTGCTCCGGATCGTTCATGACGGGCGCCAACGCCATGTATTGCTGTAGCACCTTGCGACATCCACCATGAACAATGCGCGCTGCTGCACCAATGTCATTATCAGAAAACTGAGTCACATCTTCTTGCAGGAAATCAACGAAGCGCGCTTCCTGTTGCAGTAACCCCAACAGTTGTAGGACCGGTTGGGCCGGTTCGACTACGGCCTCCTCTTTCGCCGCGGGAGCCGGTTCGGCGGGCGTACGGACTGGTGCCTGTATGTCCACCGGCGTCGGCTGCGGTTCCGACTGCACCTTTTCTTGTGCAGTGCCTTCTTGTGCAGTGCCCATCGCCGCACGTGCAGCGCTTTCGACATCCTTTGTGGACTTAGCGGCCGTGATCTGGCGCTGCTGATCCAACGCGGCAACCTGGCGTGCAAAGCCCGCACTGGTCAGGACCAGGAAGAAATAGCGAAAGGCCCACATCAGCCGTAGCCAAAAGCCAGGATTCTCGTTTGTCATGGTTTTCCTTTCCGTTTCAATTAAATAGGCGGATCTTACCATAAGGAGGCGAAAAACGGTGTCATCCAGATTTCAGTGAGCGCAAACTCACCTGGTCTTTTATTTACACTTGTACATCCCATCGTCTGTCTCGTTTATACTTACGGCAAATTTATGGCCACCCTGTCTTTGGGAAAATCGACCCGTCACACCGGTCGTTCAAAAAGACAGGATGTAGACAAAGGAACGCCAATGAAAATAAGAACCATGTTAAAGAAATGGTTGGTTTCGGAGGAGCTGGATCAGCAGCTCGACAAGATCCAGAAACCTGTCGGGACGTTGGGATACGACCCCTGGGGATTTAATGTTGATGCCAACAAGATCACGGCCGCGCTGTTTCGTCCCATTTACGAGAAGTACTTTCGGGTTGAAGTGCATGGCATCGATAACGTTCCAGCCGAAGGGCCGGTCCTCATTATCGCCAATCACAGCGGTCAATTGCCCATCGATGGCCTGCTGATTGGTTATGCACTCGGTACCCGGGAAAAACAACCGCGCCTGCCACGCGCAATGATCGAGCGTTTCTTTCCCACGGTGCCCTACCTGGGCAATATGCTCAACCAAATTGGCGCGGTGCTGGGCGATCCGGTCAACTGTGCGAAAGTACTCGAGCGTGGCGAAGCGGTCATTGTCTTTCCTGAAGGCGTGCGAGGCTCAGGCAAACTCTATCGCGACCGCTACAAGCTGATGCGGTTTGGTAACGGGTTCATGCATTTGGCCATGCAATACAATGCGGCCATCGTGCCGGTGGGCGTGGTCGGCTGCGAAGAAACCATCCCGGCCTTTGCCAACATCAAGCCGCTCGCCAAGCTTCTTGGCGTTCCTTATGTGCCCCTGGCACTACCGGTCATCTTCCCGGCCAAGGTCATTATCAACGTTGGTGAGCCCATGTATTTCGATAACGTCGAAGTCACCGAGTCCGATGTGACCCATCGTGTGGAGCAGGTAAAAACCGTTATCAGCGACCTGATCAACAAAGGTCTGAACGAGCGCAAAAGGCTTTTCTGATGAAAGACCCAATCAGCCCGAATAAGAAGAATCGCCCGAATCAGAAGAACGGCGCGCGCCAGAAAACTGGTTCGAGCCGACAAGGCCGGACGACAAAAGAGAACCTGAGCGAACCCCCAGGCTTTCCTCAGCAACCGGCTTCCGGCGAGCGCCCCCAGATCCTCGTCACGGGTGCCGCCGGTGCACTGGCGCAGCAGGTCATCGCCCGTTTGCGGGATCAGTATCAGGTGGTCGCCGTGGATTTCCGTGAACAGGTGTACCTGGGCGATGACATTCCGAGCTACCGCATCGACATCGGCAAGCGCGGCTTCGAGGATATCTTCCGCACGCATAAGATTCAGGGTCTGATCCACATGGGCCGGATCATGACCTCCGAAGAAAACCGCATGCGCCGGTACAATGCCAATGTTCTCGGCACGCAGAAACTTCTGGACCTCTGCAACAAATACCAGGTGAGCCGCGTCCTGATCCTCTCCACGTTCCATGTCTATGGCGCCAATGCCTACAATCCGGCGCTTCTGGACGAAGCCGCACCACTCAAGGCCGCCGGCGTCACCATGGATTTGATCGACTCGGTGGAACTGGAGAATCTCGCCAACATTTACCTGTGGAAGTACCCCAAGCTCAATATCCACATCCTCAGGCCCTGTAACATCGTCGGCCCTGGTGTTCGCAATACCATGAGCAACCTGCTGTCCAGCCGTCTGTCACCGGTGCTGGCCGGCTTCTCGCCAATGATGCAGTTCATCCATATCGACGACATGGCCGATGCCATTGTGCTCACCTACGAAAAGAACAAGCCGGGCATCTACAACGTGGCGCCGGATGACTGGGTTTCCTATCAAGAGGCCCTGGAAGCCTGCGGATGCATTCGTGTCCCGCTGCCGTCCATACCGCCTGTTGTGCCGCGCCTCATCAGCCGCATGCTGGACCTGGATTCGTTTCCGGCTTTCTTGATGGATTACTTCAAGTACCCGGTGATTCTCGACAACCGGCTGTTTCGACGTACGTTCAACTTCACGCCGAAGAAGAACCTGGCCGAGATCTTCCGGTACTACAAGGATCAGAAGTAATTCAGGATTCATTGGGGCGGGGTTAATAAGCCTGTTTAACTCCGCCCACCTCTCCTTTCGCCGTTTACTTGAAAGTCGGTGACCTCAGAGCCTAGCTTTATGTAGAACTGACATGATTCCAGGACCGTGACTCATGGATTTGTTCTACCTCTGGTTACGCCACTGTCTGCTTCCAAGCTGGTTCGGCGCGCTCATGCCGCAACGCCGGCATAAACTGGTTACGCCCCAAACCCGTGCATACAGGCTAAAAAAGAAAATCGTCAAGAATGTCTGGCTGATTTCTGGCGCGACGATGCTGATGAACCCGGTGCTTTACATCGTCCTGCCCCTGGCGTTGTTCACCACTTTTCTGTCCTTCAGCATTCTGGACGAAACACCCTGAGCAAAGCGCAGCTAGTCCTGGCCGCAATCGGTTAAATCTTGCCCGCCTTCCATTAAAGAGTGACAATTGCTCACCTGCTTACGCCATGGACGCCAACGATCCATGATCATGGCAAGGTCATTGTTACTTTTGCCTTATTTCTTTTGCCGATGTAGTTAAAGAGGGTGCGCCGCTTGCAGCCAATTTTCGCGGACCTGAACCTGGATTTCGGAACACTGAGCCATGCCACCGGGACTCTGGTCTATCTGCTAGTGACCATCCTGCTGGCCCAAGGATTCCTGCGCCGCAATACCGATCGCGCATTACTGGTGGCATCCATCCTCACCACCCTCTGGCTGGGACTTTTGACCTTCCAGTCGATGACGGAAATCCCGCCATTTTACTTACGCTATTCACTGGAAAGCCTGCGCAATGGCGCTTGGCTCGTCGTATTGTTCATGATCATCGGCGTGGGCCTGACGCCCGCGCGAAGTTCCGGGCGCCCCCAATATTGGCTCGCAGTCGGCGTGAGCAGCATGATCCTCCTGTTGCTGATTAGCACCTTGGCGCGAGGGCTTTTCGATGAGCATCTGTTCAGCAGCAAAGTCATTCTGATCGCCCAAATCGGCGTGTCTCTGGCTGGCGTGGTCCTGTTGGAGCAGGTGTGGAAGAATGCCTCCGGCTACAACCGGTCGAACATCCGCTACCTGGTATTGGCAATCGGCGCGCTGTTTGTTTACGACTTCTTTCTGTACTCAGACGCCCTCCTCTTCAACCAGGTCTCCAAACCTCTGTGGGATGCACGCGGCGCAGTGAATGCCCTGGTCGCGCCACTGCTTGGTCTTACCCTCATCAACAGCCGCCGCCAGCCCATCGAAGTCCAGATTTCCCGCCAGTTTATTTTCCATACCAGCGCGCTGCTGGTTGCCGGTCTGTACCTGCTGCTCATGTCAGTGGGCGGCTATTACATCAAGTTCTTCGGCGGAAATTGGTCTGCCGGCCTACAGGTCCTGTTCTTCTTCGGCGCCCTGGTTTTCTTCGTCCTGCTGGCCAGTTCCCGCAAGCTGCGCGCGCGCCTGATGGTCTTCATTAGCCAGCACTTCTTCAACTACAAGTACGACTACCGGGAAGAGTGGCTTGAAATCACCCGCATGCTCTCCGCCAACGACATCGACGACAGTCTGGCGCAACGCATAGTCCGGGTCTTGATGAGTCTGGTTGAGTGCAATGCCGGCGCCCTTTGGGTGCGGGACGAACACGGCCATTTCAGCCCCATAGCCTATGTAAACCATCGGGATATCCGCCATGGGGAAATCGACAGCCACGGAGAGTTCATCGAATACATGCGCCAGGGCGACTGGGTCATCGATCTCCATGAATATCAGGCCGATCCGACCCGCTACCAGCTCCTGGAGATTCCGGAAGTCATCTGGAACATGGACAAGCCTTGGCTCATTGTTCCCCTGTTCCTCAAGGACGACCTCTACGGCTTTGCGGTCATTGGCCGCCCGCTCGCCCCATTGGAACTCAACTGGGAGAACTATGACCTCATCAAGATCGTCGCCCACCAGGCCTGCAGTTATTTCGCCTTGTCCCAGGCCCAGGACCGACTGGCCGAAGCCAAACAGTTCGAGGCAGTGAGCCGTACGTCCGCCTTCATGGTACACGACCTGAAGACCATCATTGCCCAGCTTTCGCTACTGACCAAGAACGCTGAGAAGCACAAGACGAATCCAGTCTTTATCGATGACATGATTCGCACCACCGAGCATGCCGTCAACAAGATGAACCATTTGTTGCAGCAAATCCGCAAGCCCGTCGACCAAGACCAGGAAGAGGAGTTCGATCTCTCGCAACTCCTTAAGGAGATTGTCGCCGCCTATTCCCGCAATCAACCCGCGCCAACGCTGAACTCCAATTGTCCGCGGGTCATGGTGCGCGCAGATCGCGGCAAACTCGGCAATGTCATCGGACATATCGTACAGAATGCGCAAGATGCGACTGGGAAAGATGGCGAAGTCAGCCTAAGCCTTAAACCCAGCACCGGCTATGTTTTGGTCTTCATCCAGGACACGGGCAGCGGCATGAGTGATGAGTTCATTAAGCATCACCTGTTCAAGCCGTTCGAAAGTACCAAGGGATTGACCGGCATGGGAATCGGCGCTTATCAGGCGCGCGAATACTTGCGCAAGATCGGCGGCGGTATCGATGTCACGAGCCAGGCAGGGCTGGGAAGTTGTTTTACGCTGCGTATTCCGGTGCTGGGCACATCCACCCGTGCTACGACCTATACGCAGACAGACGATCACTTGGGGCAAGCTAACGCACCCATGACCGGGGTGGCGAACGTCAATCCGGGCAGCAACAAGCCACAGGCCATCTGATCAGCCCTCAATGCGCGCTTTTTTATGGGCACTGATGTAATAACGCAAGTATCGAATACGAGGTTTATTTCTCAGTCCGCCAATTCCGCATAGCTGTGCGCTGACGCGCACTGAAGCCCGCGACAAAGGCGGCTCTGAAAAATTAACATCCCACACATGGTACCCTAGTTGTGTTCGGCCACTGCCCTGTTACTATATAAAACGATTCGACACCAAAACGGATTAATGACCCAAGCGCTCCAGGACGAGCAATAGGTCAGGTCAGCTTACCCTTCAAAGGATTACCAGGGACCCCGTACTATTGTGAAAAAACGACTGTTGATTGTAGAGGATGATCCCGGCCTCCAAAGTCAGATGCGCTGGTGCTTCGAGGACATAGACGTCTATGTCGCCGATGACCGTGACACCGCCCTTTCCCACCTACGCCGCGTAGAGCCGCAGGTTGTCACCCTGGATCTCGGCTTGCCGCCTGACCCCGGCGGCGCCAGCGAAGGTTTCGCATTGCTTCAAGAAATCCTGACGCTCGCCCCCATGACCAAAGTGATCGTGGTGACTGGCCGTGAAGATAAGGAAAACGCGGTTAAGGCAGTCGGCATGGGCGCTTCCGACTTCTATCAGAAACCCGTCGACGCCGACATCTTGAGCTTTGTGGTCAATCGAGCCTTTCGGCTCTATGAGCTTGAGCAGGAAAACCGCGAGCTCAGCCGTGGCCAGACGACATCACGCCTTAAAGGCGTCATCGCGTCCAGCCCCGCCATGCTGGAGATTTGCCGCACCGTCGAGAAGATTGCGCCGGCCGACGTAACCACCCTGATTTTGGGTGAGACCGGCACCGGTAAAGAGGTTCTTGCCCGCGCCATCCATGATCTGAGCGCTCGCGCTGACAATACCTTCGCAGCCATCAACTGTGCGGCCATTCCAGAGAACCTGCTGGAAAGCGAATTGTTCGGCTACGAAAAAGGTGCGTTCACCGGCGCCACTCAAATGAAGAAAGGAAAAGTTGAGCTTGCGCACGGCGGCACCCTGTTTCTTGATGAAATAGGAGATATGCCCATGCCGTTACAAGCTAAACTTCTGCGGTTCCTGCAGGAAAGAGTGATCGAGCGGGTCGGCGGTGTGCGAGAAATCCCAGTCGATGTACGGGTGGTTTGTGCCACGCACCGAGATTTGGGCACACTCATTCGTGATGGAAGTTTCCGGGAGGACCTTTACTACCGGGTCAGCGAGATTACGCTGAACGTGCCGCCGCTACGGGAACGCAATGGCGACGCGCTGGTCATAGCTCAATCCCTGCTCAAGAGCTTTACCAAGCAAATGGACCGGGGCATTCTGGGCTTCAGCGAAGATGCTCAGCGCGCGATACAGCGGTATGAGTGGCCAGGCAATGTTCGCGAGCTGATTAACAAGGTCAAGCGGGCCACGATCATGACCGAGAACAAGCGGATTACCGCTCGTGACCTGGAACTTGAGGATGTCAGCGACCTCACTGATACGGTCCTGAACCTGCGTCAGGTTCGAGAAGAAGCAGAACGAAGCGCCATCCTGCGAGCGCTGCAGACGAGCCAGTACAACATGGCTCAAGCCGCTCGTCTTCTGGGTGTGACGCGGCCAACATTGTACAACCTGACAGACAAGTACAATTT